>DATFVF010000130.1:0-15496 GCA_035260465.1 Pseudolabrys sp.
GGTTATTTCCATCTGCACCTGGTATCCGATGCCACCGGTGAAACTTTGATCACCGTCGCGCGCGCGGCCGCAGCGCAATACGCGAACGTGTCGCCAGTCGAGCATCTTTACCCAATGGTACGGTCGAAAAAGCAGCTCGACCATGCGCTGGCGGAAATTTCCGATTCGCCCGGGCTCGTGCTCTACACTTTGCTCGAAGAAGACCTCATTCAGTCTTTAGAGAAAAAGTGCCGAGAGCTCGGCTTGCCTTGCATGTCCGTGTTGGGACCGGTGCTACGGTTATTCCAGTCCTATCTCGGCGCCGAAACCATCCACCGTGCTGGCGCCCAGCACGTTCTCAATGCCGAATATTTCCAGCGCATCGATGCGCTCAATTTCAGCATGCTGCACGACGACGGGCAGCATGTTGAGGGACTCGAAGATGCCGACGTGGTGCTGGTTGGGGTCTCTCGTACTTCGAAGACGCCGACCTCGATTTATCTTGCCAACCGGGGCGTCAAAACTGGAAATGTGCCGCTCGTGCCTGGCGTGCCAGTAGCGCCCGCCGTGGAAAATCTGAGCCGCCCACTGGTGGTTGGACTTTATGCCAGCCCCGAACGTATCGTGCAGATCCGCGAAAACCGGCTGCTTGGCCTGAAGACTCATCGCGACGACGATCAATACATCGACAAAACCGCGGTGGCCGAGGAAGTTTCCTTTTCGCGCCGGCTGTGCGCCAAACACAATTGGCCAACGATTGACGTGACCCGCCGCTCGATCGAGGAAACGGCGTCCGCTGTCATGCGGCTTTTGAGTGAGCGGCGCCGGCATCCGGTGGCATAACCCATGGTGCTCTGGCTTGCCCCCCAGCCGCTGGTACTCGCATCCAGGAGCGACATTCGTGGCAAGATTCTCGCTGCGGCTGGCCTGCGGTTCGAGATAAGACCTTCGAAGGTTGATGAACGTGCGGTCGAATCCAAATCCAGCCTCAACGATGCGGCCGCCGTAGCCCGCCATCTAGCGCGTGCCAAGGCGGATGCCGTGGCAGCCTCCCGGCCAGGGCGGATGGTGCTGGGAGCAGACCAGACATTGGCGCGCGGTACAAAGCGCTTCAGTAAGCCGGCAAACCGTGCTGACGCCGCCGAGCAATTGCGCACATTGCGGGGCAGGACGCACGAGCTGCACTCTGCGCTTGCCTTGGTGCGCGACGGTACGGTGCTGTTTGCTTGTGTCGATACCGCACGACTCACAATGCGCAATTTTTCGGATCGTTTCCTGAATGATTACCTCGACATGGCGGGAGCCGCCGCGCTGAACAGTGTCGGTGGATACCAGCTTGAGGGGATCGGCATTCATCTGTTTGAGCAAGTCGATGGAGACTATTTCACCATTCTCGGGCTGCCACTTTTGCCGTTGCTTGTCTTTCTGCGCGAGAACGGATTTGTGGACGGGTGAGTGAGGTCTGAATGTTCATCCTCGGTCTCACCGGGTCGCTCGGTATGGGCAAATCCGCCACGGCGAAGATGTTCGCCGATGCGGGTGTGCCGGTCCACGATGCCGATGCCGTGGTCCATCGCCTGTACGAAGGCGAGGCTACGCCTTTGATTGAAGCGGCGTTTCCGGGCACGACCGCTGGCGGGAAAGTCGATCGCGACAAGCTCGCGCGGCGGGTGCTGGGCGATTCTGCTGCAATTAAAAGGCTTGAATCAATCGTGCACCCGCTGGTGGCCGCCGCTCGCGAAAAATTTCTCAGTGAAGCCGAGCGCAAGGGCGCCAAGGCTGCGGTCCTTGATATCCCACTACTTTTCGAAACCGGAGGCGAAAAACGCTGCGACGCAGTGGTCGTGGTTTCGGCGCCGGCCGCCGTGCAGCATGCGCGCGTGTTCGAGCGCGCCGGCATGACCGAACAGAAATTTGCCGCGATTCTCGCCAAACAGATGCCGGACGCGGATAAGCGCGCGCGGGCAGATTTCGTAGTGGATACGTCGCGGGGTTTTGACGCTGCCCGTGCCCAGGTGCGTGATATTCTTGGTCGCATTGATACAATGCCGAAACGGCAAAAATGATTCTGCCAGTCAGAAAATAATTATGCGCGAAATCGTACTGGACACGGAAACGACAGGCCTCGACCCGGGCCAGGGGCACCGCTTGGTTGAGCTCGGCTGTATCGAATTGCTCAATCGGATACCGACAGGGGCGACTTTCCACGCCTATTTAAACCCCGAGCGCGACGTCCCCACCGAGGCTTTCGCGATCCATGGCCTATCCACCGAATTTCTGAAATCACACAAGCGCTTTATCGAGGTTGCCGACGAGTTCCTTGCCTTTATCGGCGACGCACCGCTGGTGATCCACAATGCCAGCTTCGATCATTCTTTCCTTTGTGCGGAGCTCAAGCGTGCCGAGCGCGTGTTGATTGCGCGCGAACGTCTGGTCGACACGCTGTTACTGGCGCGCCGCAAACATCCGGCGGGGCCCAATCGCCTTGATGATCTGTGTGTCCGCTACGGCATCGACAACTCGCGCCGCACCAAGCACGGCGCACTGCTCGATGCCGAAATTCTGGCCGAAGTCTATCTCGAGTTGATCGGCGCGCGTCAGGCGCAACTCGGTCTTGCCGAAAGCGCCAAGCCGCGCGCGACCCTAGCCGACGGTGTCATCGTTGTGCGCGCGCGACCACAACAGTTAGCACAGCGGCTGAGTGAAGCCGAACTCGTGGCGCACCGTGATTTCGTGGCTGGGCTCGGAGAAAACGCGCTGTGGCAAAACTACCGGACTGACGCGGCCTGACAGCTTAGCTGTTTGCTATTGGCGCCGCCGCGGGCTGCATCTGCGCCATTTTCTGACGATAAAGACTGACGAAATCCACCGGATCGAGCAGAAGCGGCGGGAAACCGCCATTGCGCACGGCGGTAGCGATAATCTCGCGCGCAAACGGAAACAGCAACCGCGGACATTCGATTAGCACGACCGGATTCAGGCTCTCTTGCGGAACGTTACGAATGCGGAAAACGCCCCCGTATTCCAGTTCGAAGCGGAACAGCAATGTGCTTCCGGTTTCTGCTTTGCCTTCGACTTTGATCACCACCTCGATGTCCGTATCGGACAGAGGTGTGGCGCCGACATTGATTTGGATACCGATCTGCGGCTGTTCCTGACGATTGTTGAGCGATTGCGGCGCGTTCGGATTCTCGAACGAAAAATCTTTGGTGTACTGGGCCACCACGGTGAGTTGCGGCTGGTCCTGTGCCGCGGATTGGGCCGGGCCACCATTCGTCGTCGTCATGAACACTCCTTAACGCCACACACGGCTTGCGCGGCGGTTGGCTAACATAGGGTCCGGATGGGAACAAGGATGCCATCATTTTGCGTACGCATCAGCTTTGTCCAGAAACGCTCGCGCCCTCAGATCGGGTCCGATGGCAGAATTTTTGAAATTATGCGCCGGTCACCGGTCGCGTTCGTCTTTATGCCGGTCGGGCAGTGTGGGGTCCGGTATTTGGTGCCACTGTTCGGGGGCAAGGTCGACCACGCCGTCATTGCGCGCATTCGCTGCATTCACGGAGAATGTGCGCCTCCAGAAGCTCGCCGTCAGCACAACCAGGCCCACGGCATCAGTGATAAATCCCGGAATTAATAGAAGAATTCCGGCCAGCAAAATAAGGCCACCAGACCCATCCGCCTGGAGAGCCGTGAAGCTGCCCTGGCTCATGGCGACACGCACGCGTGCAACATGATTGCCACCGGCGTGCCGGAGTATCAGCGCGCCGGCGAGCGAACTTGCGAGGATCAGGGCCAATGCCCACCCAAAGCCGACCGCAGCCGCCACCGCGATGAACGCCGCCAGTTCCAGAAAAGGCAGCATCAATAGCCCCGACAACACCCATTTTGCCACATTCATCGGCGTCTCTCTGGTTTGGCGATGTTGGCCTAGGCGTCCTGATCGTCTAAGGTCTGGTCGAGAGACTAGAATTGCGCCGGGCTTCTGGCGCGAGTTCCGGCCCTTAGGATTGGTGCGGCCACCGGCTGATGCAAGAGCGGTGGAGGCCGGTCGCTCCGCCGTCAGCCGGCGAGGGCCGAAACACTGATCCGGCCAATGCGCCGTTACGGTAGCCGAAAGCATGCGAGACGTGTTCGATATCTACACCATCATTTTCTTAGCGCTCGCAGTGTTCATCTTCCTGCGGTTGCGCAGCGTGCTGGGTCAGCGCACGGGGCGGGAACGGCCGCCTTACGATCCTTATTCGGCGCGTGAACCAGTGCGCCCGGCGCCGGAAAAAGTTGTGGCCCTGCCTAATCGTACTCCAGAATCGGTTGCGCCGAAGCCGGCGGAGCCAGCGGAAGCTTCTCCCGAACGTTGGAAGGGGATCGCCGAAGCAGGGTCTGCAATCGCGGCTGGGCTTGATGCGGTCGCGAGTGCCGATGCCAATTTCGACGGCCAGCACTTCCTCACAGGCGCGCGCGCGGCTTACGAAATGATCGTCAATGCCTATGCTGAAGGCGATCGCCGCACTTTGAAGAATCTGCTTGCTCGCGAGGTCTATGACGGATTTGAAAGCGCCATCAACGAGCGCGAAAAACGCGGCGAGACAATCGAAAGCCGCTTCGTGTCGATCGATCACGCAGAAATCACGGCTGCCGAATTGCGCGGCCGCAATGCGCAAGTGACCGTGCGCTTCCAATCCAAACTCGTGTCGGTAACGCGCAACAAGGACGGCAATGTGATCGACGGCAATGCCGAAAAGGTGACCGACATCACCGACGTCTGGACCTTCGCGCGCGACATATCATCGCGCGATCCGAACTGGAAATTGCTCGCCACCGAAGCCGGGCAATGATCGCATGCCGGTGATCAATCTTCGATCTCCCGTCAAATTCATTTTTGGATGCTTGCTAATTGCCGCCGCGAATGCGCCTGCATCGGTAGATGCCATGAGCCTTCGAAATGCGCAGGTCGAAGCGCTTTCTTTTGCCACGCTCGACGGCTGGAAGGACGACGATCAGGCCGCCGCGTTCTCTGCGTTCATGAAAAGCTGTGGCGCAATTCTCAATGCCAGCAAAACGACGCGTTCAGCACGGCCGTTCCTCGGCGGGCTGTATAACGTATGCGGGCGCGCCGCGTCCGCCGGCCAGCTCGATCGGGACCATGCGCGGGCCTTCTTCGAGGATAATTTCAAACCGGTACGGGTCATGCCGGCTGGCCAGACCGAAGGCTTTTTTACCGGCTACTACGAAACCGAGGTGGATGGCTCGCGCTTCCCCAGCGACGAATACACGATCCCGATTTATGCTGCGCCGGCCGAGACGGTGAGAAAACATCAGAGCAAGGTTTTTGCCGATCTCGATCGCACCAGGATCGAAGATGGCGCACTCGCGGGCAAGAGTCTGGAGATTTGCTACATCAAGAATCCGGTCGACGCGTTCTTCGCCCAGATTCAGGGTTCAACGCGCGTGAAGCTCGATAACGGCAAGCTACTGCGCCTCAACTATGTCGCCAGCAATGGTCAGCCTTACACGCCGGTCGGAAAATTTCTGATCGATCGCGGCATTGTCTCCAAGCAAGAAATGTCGATGGACAAGATCCGCGACTTCATGGAGGCCAATCCGGAAGAGGGTAAAGAGCTGCGCCACAAGAACCGTTCGTTCGTGTTCTTCCAGGAAACACCATTGGGCGCGCAAGACGAATGCGTCGGCGCGCAAGGCGTGCCGCTCACGCCCGGACGCTCACTTGCAGTCGACAAGCGCGCCCACGTTTATGGCACACCGATCTGGATCGACGCCGATCTGCCGATCGAAAGTGAAAAACCCGAAACCAAGTTCCGCCATCTTTTGTTTGCGCAAGATACCGGCTCTGCGATCGTCGGTCCGGCGCGCGCCGACATTTATTTCGGACACGGCGAGGAGATCAGCCACATCGCAGGCCGCATCAAGCAGCATGGGCAATTCGTCATGCTGGTGCCGCAGAGTGTGGCTGTGACGGGCACCCCTGTGGCGTCTACTTGGGACGTTCCGCTGCCCAGGCCGCGACCGGCGTTGATCGTTACAGCAGCCGCGCGAACGACCACCGCGACTCTGCCGCGCGGGCCGGCGCCGTTGCCCAAACCACGCCCCTAATACGATGAATTCCGGCGACGGCAAGCGGCGTCGCGTTCTTTCTCCGGAAGAACGGGTGCTGTGGACGACCGTGACCAATTCGGTTGCACCGCTGCGCGAACCCTCGGCGACTGACGAAGATGATCCGACCGAGATGGCGGTACCGTCGCGGCCGGCACCGGCACCGGCTCCCGCGAAGTCCGCGCGAAATGCGCCCGCACGGCCGGTGCCAATGGCCTTGCCATCCCTTGCGCCCCTTGCACCCCTTGCACCCCTGGGCCGCCGAATGAAACAACGGGTCGCGCGCGGCAAGGAAGCGATCGATGGCCGCCTCGATTTGCATGGCCTAACGCAAAGCGAAGCGCACGCGGCGCTGTTACGCTTCCTGCGCACCGCAAGCGCACGCGGCGCGCGCCTCGTGCTGGTCATCACCGGCAAAGGCGCACGGGCGAGCGACGGCGAGCGCGGCGTGCTCAAGCGGCATGTGCCGCAATGGCTCGGCCTTCCCGAGTTTCGCGCCTTTGTGGTTGGCTTTGAGGGCGCGCATATTGCCCACGGGGGCGAGGGCGCGCTTTACGTGCGGGTACGGCGGGCTAAAGGATAAACCGGCTCAAATCCGCATTCTTGGCGAGGTCGCCGATGTGCTTCTCGACATAGGCAGCGTCAATTCTCACAGTTTCGCCGGAGCGATCCGGTGCCGCAAATGAAACCTCGTCGAGCACCCGTTCCATCACCGTCTGCAAGCGTCGGGCGCCGATGTTCTCGATCGATGAATTCACCGCCACCGCAATGTCGGCGATGGCGTCGATCGCATCTTCGGTGAATTCGAGTGTGACGCCTTCGGTGCCCATCAGCGCCACATATTGCTTGATCAGCGAGGCTTCCGGCTCGGTCAGGATACGCCGCAAATCATCGCGCGTGAGTGCCTTGAGCTCGACGCGGATCGGCAAACGGCCCTGCAACTCAGGCAGCAGATCCGACGGCTTTGAAATATGAAATGCACCTGAGGCAACAAACAGAATGTGGTCTGTCTTCACCGGCCCATGTTTGGTGTTGACGGTCGTGCCCTCGATCAGCGGCAACAGATCGCGCTGCACGCCCTCGCGCGACACGTCGGCGCCGCGCAGGCCGTCGCGCCCGGCGATCTTGTCGATTTCGTCGAGAAAAACGATCCCGTTCTGCTCAACTGCTCTGATCGATTCCTGCACGAGCTGCTCATTGTCGAGCAGCTTGTCGGATTCTTCATTGATGAGGATATTGTGCGATTCTTCGACCGTGACTCGCCGAGTCTTGGTTCGGCCACCGCCGAGTTTGCCGAAAATGTCTCCGATATTGATCGCGCCCATCTGTGCGCCGGGCATGCCGGGGATTTCGAATATCGGCATGCCGCCGCCGCCAGCCTGCACCTCGATCTCGATCTCCTTATCGTTAAGTTCGCCATCTCGTAATTTTTTGCGAAAGCTTTCGCGCGTCGCCGGGCTTGCACCGGGTCCCACGAGAGCGTTGAGCACGCGCTCTTCGGCTGACTGTTCGGCGCGCGCCTGCACATCCTTGCGTTTTTTCTCGCGAACCAGGGCAATGCCGATCTCGACCAGGTCGCGCACGATCTGTTCGACGTCGCGGCCGACATAGCCGACTTCGGTAAACTTGGTCGCTTCGACTTTGAGAAAGGGCGCGCTGGCAAGCTTGGCCAGACGCCGGGATATCTCGGTTTTGCCGACGCCGGTAGGGCCAATCATCAGGATGTTTTTCGGCAGCACTTCCTCGCGCAATTTGTCGTCGAGCTGCAATCGGCGCCAGCGATTGCGAAGCGCGATCGCGACCGCGCGCTTGGCGTCCCCTTGGCCGACGATGAAGCGGTCGAGTTCTGAAACGATTTCACGGGGGGAGAAGTCGGTCATGAATTCCTGCTTCCTCATCATTCCGGGACGGCGCCAAACGCTGGACCCGGAATCCAGATACGATTCTGTGCCTGGCTCTGGGGTTCGGGTTGGCGCCTTCGGCGCGCCCCGGAATGACAGCTATCCTTTCAAACTTTCAATCGTCACGTTGCGGTTGGTGTAGACGCAAATCTCAGCGGCGATATCGAGCGACTTGCGTACAATGGTCTCCGCATCGAGCGAACCGTCGAGCAGCGCACGCGCTGAGGCGAGCGCGTAGTTGCCGCCCGAGCCGATGCCTATGACGCCGTTTTCAGGCTCGAGCACGTCGCCGGTGCCGGTGAGCACCAGCGAGACGTTGGCGTCGGCGACGATCATCATCGCTTCGAGGCGGCGCAGATAACGATCGGTGCGCCAGTCCTTGGCAAGCTCGACAGCGGCGCGGGTAAGTTGGCCCGGATACTGCTCGAGCTTTCCTTCAAGCCGCTCGAACAGGGTAAATGCGTCGGCGGTGGCGCCGGCAAAGCCGCCAATCACGTCGCCTTTTCCGAGGCGGCGCACCTTCTTGGCGTTGGATTTGACGATGGTCTGGCCAATCGTCACCTGGCCGTCGCCGCCGATAACCACGTTGCCGCCCTTGCGGACAGTGAGGATGGTGGTGCCGTGCCAGGAGGGTAGTTCGTTGGATGACATACGCTAAAAGCCCCGCGACCAGCGTCATCTAGGCACGCCGATGCGCGTTTGCAAACCATTCGCAACGGCTGTGGCGAATCCGGCAAACCCCTGATAAAAGTCGCGCGAATAAAGGATATTTGCCATGCGCAAGGGCGCCGTAAAGCGCAAGACCAAGGAAACCGAGGTCGAGGTCGAAGTGGATCTCGATGGGACGGGCCGTGCTTCGGTCGCGACCGGTATCGGCTTTCTCGACCACATGCTCGATTTGCTTGCCCGCCATTCGCGCATCGACGTTTCGGTCAGAGCCAAGGGCGATTTGCATATCGACCATCACCACACGACCGAGGATGTCGGCATCGCGCTCGGGCAGGCAGTGAAGCAGGCGCTCGGCGACATGAAGGGCATCACGCGTTACGCCGACGTGCATGTGCCGATGGATGAGGCGCTCACGCGCGTTGCTATCGACATTTCCGGCCGACCTTTTCTGGTGTTCAAGGCTGAATTCGTGCGCGACAAGGTTGGCGAATTCGACACCGAACTGGTGCAGGAGTGGTTTCAGGCCTTTGCCGTGAATGCCGGCATTACGCTGCATGCCGAGACTTTATACGGCAGCAATGATCACCATATTGCAGAGTCGTGCTTTAAAGGTTTGGCACGCGCTTTGCGCGCGGCTGTGGCGATCGACCCGCGTGCCAAGGACGAAGTCCCGTCCACGAAGGGTTCGCTTGGCGGGTGAGTGTCATCGCGGGGCTTGCCCCGGCGATCCCGATCAGGGACGCAAAGCTTTGCCTTCATAAGCGAGATGGCCGGGACAAGCCGGCCATGACAAGTGTGAGTTTGAGGAATTGAACATGCCCACTTTCACCGTGCATGCGCCGCCGCCACGTCAGGGCGAGATATCGAGCGCTCCTGAGCGCTTCGTTTTCGTGCGCGACGGATTTCATACTTGGGCCTTTGTGCTGGCGCCGCTCTGGTTATTGCTGCACCGGTTGTGGCTGGCATTTGTGATCTATGTGGTCGGCTATGGCCTACTGGCTGTAGGGCTTGCTCTGCTGCGCGCTCCGTCCAGCGCGCAATTGCTGGTCGCGGTGCTAATCGCCTTGTTGATAGGTTTCGAAGCGTCCAGCATCTGGCGCTGGACCTTGACGCGCCGCAGCTGGAGCACGCTCGGATTCGTCGTGGGCGATGACGCTGAAACAGCCGAGCGGCGATTTTATGCCGAGTGGAGCAAGCGCGTGGCAGATGCACCGGCTCCGCAGGCTTCGACCGAATCAAAATATTCAACGCCGGTTCGGCGCGACCCACCCTCGTCATCGGACGTCATCGGTCTATTTCCCGAGCCGGGAGGACAACGGTGAGCGTTGCCATCGTCGATTATGGCTCTGGAAATTTGCATTCAGCGGCCAAGGCGTTCGAACGCGCGGCGCGGGAAAGCAAACACGAGCAGCCAATCGTTGTCACCAGCGACCCCGAAACAGTCGCGCGCGCGGATCGCGTCGTGCTGCCCGGCGTTGGTGCCTTTGCCGATTGCCGGCGTGGCCTCGACGAAATTCCCGGCATGATCGATGCGCTCGAACAGAGCGTTCGGAAGAACGGCCGGCCATTTTTTGGAATCTGCGTTGGCATGCAATTGATGGCGGAGCGTGGGCGCGAATATCGCGTGACGCCGGGCCTCGGATGGATCGCCGGTGAAGTCGATCGCATCACTCCATCGGACCCGGATTTGAAAATTCCGCACATGGGCTGGAACACGCTCAACACGCTGAAGCCGCATCCGCTTCTCGATGGCGTTGCCGTCGGTGTAAACGGCCTGCATGCTTATTTTGTACACTCGTTCGAACTCAAAACGGCGCAACGGAACGATCTGGTGGCGCAGGCCGACTATGGCGGCCCGCTCACGGCAATCGTCGGCCGCGAGAACATGGTCGGCACGCAGTTTCATCCGGAGAAGAGCCAGAGGTTAGGTCTCGCGTTGATTGCGAACTTTTTGAAGTGGGCGCCGTGATCCTCTTTCCTGCCATCGACCTGAAGGAAGGGCTTGCCGTGCGGTTGGAGCAGGGCGATATGGCGCGTGCGACCGTCTTCCATCGGGACCCGGCGGCACAGGCGCGAGCTTTCGAACAACAAGGATTTGAATATCTGCACATTGTCGATCTCGACGGTGCTTTCGCCGGCAAGCCGGTGAACGCGGCGGCTGTCGACCGAATTCTTGAAACAGTGGGCATCCCAGTGCAGCTCGGCGGCGGCGTGCGCGACACAGCGACTGTGGAGGCTTGGCTTGAAAAGGGCGTTACGCGAGTCATCATCGGCACAGCGGCGGTGCGCGATCCGCCCTTTGTGAAACAGGCGGCGCGTGATTTTCCCGGCCGCGTCGCAGTGGGGCTTGATGCGCGCGACGGCAAGGTCGCGGTCGGAGGTTGGGCGGAAAACTCGGAACTGTCAGCACTCGAGATCGCGCAGCGTTTCGAGGATGCCGGTGTCGCGGCAATTGTCTATACCGACATTGCGCGCGACGGTATGCTGCAGGGGCTCAACCTCGATGCGACCATTACGCTTGCCGAGGCGATTTCGATTCCAGTGATTGCATCGGGCGGGCTTGCCTCGATTGCGGATATCAAGGCGCTGCTGGAGCCGCGCTCTCAAAAGCTTGCAGGCGTCATAGCTGGCCGTGCGCTCTACGATGGGCGGCTGGATGCGACAGAAGCACTCAAGCTGATCCGTGCCGCGAGGACAGCCGCTTAATGTTCAAGGTCCGTGTCATTCCCTGCCTCGACGTAAAAGACGGCCGCGTCGTCAAGGGCGTCAACTTCGTCAATTTGCGCGATGCCGGCGATCCGGTGGAGGCGGCGATCGCTTACGACGCGGCGAGCGCGGACGAACTTTGCTTCCTCGACATCACCGCCAGCCACGAAAACCGCGATACGATCTACGATGTGGTGACGCGCACTGCCGAGGCCTGTTTTATGCCTCTGACCGTCGGCGGCGGTGTGCGCACCGTCGACGACATTCGCAGGCTGCTCACCTGCGGCGCCGACAAAGTCTCGATCAATACTGCCGCGGTCGCACGCCGGGATTTCGTCAAGGAGGCCGCCGAGAAATTCGGCGATCAATGCATCGTTGTGGCGATCGATGCCAAAAAAGTATCGAAGCCGGGTGAAAAAGATCGCTGGGAGATTTTCACCCATGGTGGGCGCAATCCGACCGGCCTCGATGCCATCAGCTATGCTAAGGAAGTCGTTGGGTTCGGAGCGGGTGAGATCCTCCTGACGTCGATGGATCGCGATGGGACTAAGAAGGGCTACGATATTCCGCTTACCCGGGCGATTGCAGATGCGATCACTGTGCCTGTGATTGCCTCAGGAGGCGTCGGCTCGCTCGAACATATGGTCGCGGGCATTCGCGAGGGTCATGCCACCGCCGTGCTGGCCGCTTCGATATTTCACTTTGGCGATCACAGCGTGCGTGAAGCCAAGGCTTATATGGCGAAAGCGGGTTTGGCCGTACGGCTCGATCCCTAGCCGCAACAATGCTATTGAGCGGCTTGAAGAGGCTTTCATGAGCAAGTTTACGCTGGCCGATCTGGAAAAGCGGGTTCACGAGCGCGCCAAAGCGAGCGCATCGGAATCGTATACGCGCGCACTCATCGATAAAGGTGTTGCTCATTGCGCCAAGAAGCTTGGCGAAGAAGCCATTGAGACAGGCCTGGCTGCCGTGCAAGAAGACAAGGGTCGGCTTATCGCGGAAGCGGCGGATCTTCTCTATCATCTGCTGGTGCTGCTCGAGGCGCGTGGCATCGCACTGTCGGAAGTCGAAATGGCGCTTGAAAAACGTACAGCGCAATCCGGCCACGAGGAGAAAGCCTCGCGGCCTCGCAGTTGACGTTGATGATGGAACAGCGCACCGAAGAAAACCTTTCCCCTTATCGCACCTTCTCGCGTGCCGAATGGGCCATGTTGCGCGAGGATACGCCTATGACGCTGACCTCCGAGGAGGTTACGCGTCTGCGCTCGCTGCACGACCGGCTCGACATGGCGGAGGTCGAAGAGATTTATCTGCCGCTGTCACGGCTGCTGTCGATGTATGTGGCGGCAACCCAGCGGCTGTTTCGCGCGCAGGAGCGATTCCTCGGCACCACCGACGTGAAGATGCCCTACATCATCGGCGTCGCCGGTTCGGTTGCGGTCGGCAAATCGACGACTGCGCGCGTATTGCAGGCGCTGTTGGCGCGTTGGCCAAATGTGCCGCAAGTCGACCTCATCACCACTGATGGTTTTCTGTATCCGAACGCGGTCCTTGAACGCGAAGGCCTGATGGAAAAAAAAGGCTTTCCCGAAAGCTACGATTTGCCAGCGCTGTTGCGTTTTCTTTCGGATGTGAAAGCCGGCCGCCGTCCGGCTCGGGCGCCGATCTACTCGCATCTCATCTACGATGTGATGCCGAACCAATCGATCGAGGTCGACCGGCCGGACATTCTCATCGTCGAAGGCTTGAACGTTTTGCAGACCGGTCGTCTGCCGAAAGACGGCAAGGCGATTCCGTTTGTCTCCGATTTTTTCGATTTCTCGGTTTATCTCGATGCCGATGAAGACGTGCTCAAGGCCTGGTACGTGGATCGTTTCTTGACGTTACGCGGCACCGCCTTCCGCGACCCAAAATCGTATTTTCATCGTTATTCGAATTTGTCGGACGAGGCAGCGACGGAAACGGCCGCATCGATCTGGTCGCGGATCAATCTCGTTAACTTGCACGAAAATATTTTGCCGACACGGCAGCGGGCCGATCTCATATTGAAGAAAAGCGAAAGCCACCTTGTCGAGAACGTTTCGCTCCGGCGGCTGTAGTCACGCTGCCCAGCGGCTCAAATCGAAATGCTCAAAGTAGCGTTTCTTGATTGCCGACACAGGCAGCACGATGAGAACGTCGGTTGTGCCGAACTCGTGATCAACGACGGCGCCATCGCCGATATAGGCGCCGAGTCGCAAATACCCTTTGATCAAGGGCGGTAGCGCGCGAAGTGCTTCCTTGGGGTCGATTGCTTCCTTCGACATGCGATTCATTTCAACGTAACGCCCGGGCAACGCGCGCGCACGCCATTGTTCCGGCGCGAGCGCGTAGTGATGCAAGAACGAGAGCGGCAGCGCGAGCCGCTTGGGATCGGTGCCATCGAGGCTCGCGCACCCAAACATCACATCGCAACCGTTCTGCAAATTGTATGCGTGGATGCCATGCCACAGAAGCTCGACGGTGCGCTTGCTGCGATAAGGCGCGAGCACGCAGGATCGCCCAAGTTCGAGGAATTGAAAATCGCTGTGACTCGCGATGAGCGCGCCGATGTCAAATTCGGCGGCGGTATAGAAACTGCCGAACTCTTCAGCCAATGATTGTCGGAGCAGCCGATAAGTGCCGACGACGGTCGGCCGGTTCAGCGCGCCGCGGTCGCGAGATGCATGATCCAGCACCAACAGGTGATCGCAGATCGTGTCATAGCCGTCGATATCGCGGCGCGCGAAAAGCCGTGCGGGGTTCGGTATAGCCGTACCCTCTTGGTAGAAAACGCGATAGCGCAGTTTTTGCGCCTGACGCACCTCGGCTGCCGTTTGCGCCAGCCGGACTTCCAGCGAACCGAGACGGCCGAGGCTCTGCGAAGGCCGGTGAGTGCGCGCCGCCCAGGCTTGTAAACCACCATATGCCTGAATGGACGAGATGATGCCGGGAATGCCAGGCCCCGCGGGCGCTGGGCGAAAACGCTCGAACAGGCTGCGCCGGGATTGGATGCTGGCACTTGCGGGCATTTGGTCCTCTTCGGCGTGAACCAGTTGCGATGACGCGAGGGGTTCCAGGTAGTCGAATCAGGAATCGATTGTCGGCAGTCCCCTACACCACGGACCGACCACGGAATTATGACAATGTGAGGAAACCCGCGTCAGGCCGCAAGCGGGTTGGATATCAGTTCCGAAGTGGCGTCCAATACTTCACGCAACCGTTCGCGGTCGAGCGGCTTCACCATGAGCCCGTCCAGGCCTGCGTCGAGCGCAGCCTCGCGGTCTTCTGATTGGGCATTAGCGGTGAGCGCGAGCATACGCGTGCGTTTATCGCCGGCTTGCGTTTCCGCCGCGCGGATACAGCGCGCGGCTTCCAGGCCATCCATGCCCGGCATTTGCATATCCATCAGCACCAAGTCGTAAGGAGAACCTGCAGCGCGTGCCGCTAGCCAGGAGTCCACAGCGTCTTCACCATTGATTGCAATTGTGGGGCGATGTCCGAGACGTGTGAGCAACGCGCGCGCAAGCAGCGCATTGATTTCGTTATCCTCTGCCACCAGGATCGAAAGCCCCTTGCTGCCGGTGACGGGTGTTTCTGCCGATTCATCTGCGATCTCAGCTGGCGCGTGCTCGAAGGTGTCCGCAGTTACGAGCCGCGCGGCAAGCGAAGCGGCCCGGACTGGTTTGACCAGATAGCCGGTGAATCCGGCAGCCTTCAGCGCCGGCAATTCGTGCCGTTCGGTGGGGCCGATCAGCACGACGCGTTTTGGCACGCCGAGTTTGGTGAGATCGCCGCTCGCAATCATGTTTGACGCGAGCGGATAGTCGACCAGCAGCGCTTCCCATGGCCGTTCGGGGAGCAATGCCAGGGCAATTCGCTCGTCGATCGCGGTGCAGGTCTTGGCACCCCAACGGCCGATCCGCCGGGCCAGTAACGAGGCCTCGATTTCTGCGGCTGCAACGATCATCACGGCTGCGGAATTGAGATCGGGCGAAATGAAATTCGCTTCCTGCGTGTCCAGCGTCGGGGGCAACGGCACCTCGACGCTGAAAGTCGAACCGACGCCCTCTTGGCTCGTCACGGCAATACGCCCGTCCATCCGTTCG
>DATFVF010000131.1:0-2934 GCA_035260465.1 Pseudolabrys sp.
GGCGACTCGATGCTTCGGCTGACGGTGACGAATTGGCGCTTGGCCAGGATGTGCTGGCCCTCGTCACCGATGAGGAAATCGAAGAACAGCACCGCCGCATTCGGGTGCGGCGCGTTTCGCGCGAGCCCTTCGCCCGTGGCCCGGGCGATCGCCGGCGGAATCACGAACCAGTCGAGCGGCGCGCCCCTGCTCTTTGCCTGCTCGGCCAAAAAACCGTAGACCGTGAGCGCCAACGGCACTTCGCCCGCCGCGACCAGGTTCGTGAGGAGGCTGTGACCCTTGCGCACGGACATGCCGTTCGAGGCGACGATGTCGCGGAACAGCCGAAGCCCTTGCGTCTCGCCGAAATCCATCACCACCTGCGCGAACCAGTCGAAGTCCTCGGCTTCGATGCCGAGCTTGTCCTTCCACTGCGGCCGCAGCAGATCGTAATAGGTCTTGGGCAAGCTTTCCTTGCGGATGAGATCGGTGTTGTAGGCCTGCACGAAGGTGCTGAGATAGACCGCCACCCATTGCCGGTGCGGAGCAATGGCCTGAGGGATGACGCCGGCGAGGTTGGGCGATTTCACCTCTTGCAGCAGGTTCTCGCGGTAGAGCGGCTCGAGCGCCGAGCTCGATCCGGCCATGACGTCGACCTCGAAGCGGCGCGCCCTCGCCTCGCCCACGATGCGTTGCAGGAACCCTTCCGAATCCGCGCGCCAGACTTTGACCTTGACGCCATATTTGCGGTCGAAGGCCGAGACCAAAGCGGCAATGTCGTCGGGCGGGATGGACGAGTAGAAGGTAAGCTCCTTCTCTCGTTTGGCGCCTTCGAGCAGCCGCTGCTCGCGGTCGGCGCCCTGGTAGGTCGCGATCTCGGCGACGCTGCTCGGCTGGGCGAGCGCGCAGGGAGCAAGCACGAGCAACGCAAGCGCTGTCAGGCCTTCACGCAGGACGCGTTGGGGATATCGCATGCCGACCGAGCTCCGCGCCGCGGTTGGTGTCGCCCGCAAACCATGGCACAATTTTGTGCGCCTTGTCAGCGCAGCAAACGTGCCGTATAACTCTGCCGCTTTCTTCACGTGCCCGCTCGGTTTTGCGTTCCGTAACTCTCTGGGTTTACGTATCTTTTTGCTTCCACTTGTTTCCGGCCGTTTCCGCGCATATGACTTGAGCCTGCTGACCCGGCGCTGACCCGACGGAGTCCTTTTATGCGCGTCAAGCTCACACCCGGCTTCGTGATCAGGGCCACGGCCGCGCCCGGAGCCGAGCGGACGACGTTCTGGGACCAAACCCTACCGGGTTTCGGACTCATGGTCACCGCCAACGGACACAAGAGCTACGTGGTGCAATATCGCGCCAATGGAGCGAGCCGCCGGATGACGATCAGCTGCATGCTGCCGCTCAATCAAGCGCGCAAGCAAGCACTCGCGCTCCTCGGTGCCGTCGCCAAGGGTGGTGATCCGCTCAAAGAGCGTCGTCAAAAGGCGGCCATGGCGTCGAACACGTTGCAACAAATTGCCAAAACCTATTTCGGCCGCGAAGGGAAGAAGCTTCGTAGCTGGGAGCGGCGTCAAGCGGACCTCAAACGGCTGGTTTGGCCGAGACTGGGCGCGCGCCAGATTGGCGAGATCAAGCGCAGCGAGATTGCGCGCCTACTCGATCACATCGAGGATACAGCCGGACCAACGCAGGCCGACAATATCCTGGCGTTCCTGAGCAAGATCTTTGCGTGGCACGCGAGCCGTGACGATGACTTCCGCAGCCCTATCGTCCGTGGCATGGCGCGCACGAACGCGAAAGAGCGCGAACGAAAGCGCATTCTCAATGACGATGAACTGCGCGAGGTGTGGCGGGCCGCAGAGAGCACCCAAGGGCCGTGGGGCCTCTTTGTGAAGTTTCTTCTGGTCACAGCGGTTCGGCGCACCGAGGCGGCCGACATGACCTGGGACGAGCTTTCCGGTGACGATTGGACAATACCGGCCGCGCGCTACAAGACCAAAAACGACGTGACGTTACCGCTTTCAGGCGCCGCGAAGGTGATATTGACTGCATTGCCGCAAATCAAAGATTGCCGCTTCTTGTTCACGACCGACGGCAAGAACCCAATCAGCGGATTCAGTCAGTTCAAGGTCCGTTTCGACCAGGAATGCGGCGTGGCCGGATGGAGGATTCACGATTTGCGGCGCACGGCTCGATCCCTGATGTCACGCGCTGGCGTCAGCGCCGATATTGCCGAGCGGTGCCTCGGTCATGTCATCCCTGGAATCCGTGGCACCTATGACCGCCATCGGTATCAAGACGAAATGCGGCGCGCGTTCGAGGCTCTGGCCGCGCAGATCGAGCGGATTGTGCACCCGCAAGAGAATGTAGTGCCCCTCCAGATGGCGCGATGATCGACACCTCGCAGCCGACAGACGAGGCGGCCAAACTGAGCAGCAGCATCTCTGCAAAAAAGGCGACATGAAAACGAGAATTAACCTCACGAGCGTAGATCGCATACTTGTCGTGGTGGACGAACCTCCGCCCAATCTTCGCGAGGATGCGTTCGCACGCTCGCTTGAATTGTCCGCAAGCTGGTATCGCGACGCGGTGATGTTTGCGTATAGGAAACCCGCCAAAGATCAACATCATGCAATGGCATTGACCTATCAAACCGCGACGCGGCTGACGCAACTGCTGACGGATGACCTCTTGGAAGCGATGGGGCCGCTATCGACCACGGTTGACCCGCGCGAATTCTTAGCGGAGTTGATTGAGACGGTAAATCAAAGACTCAAACCACCACCGGCAGGAGATTTGTTGGACATGAGTCAATACCGAGCCGGGTTCAAACAACGCAGCCCATTTGAATGGTTGGCAGGTTACTGTCTGCCGGATGTCTATGAACTTCATCTTCGACGAAAAGCCAGCCCAACGACAAACAGCGAATTCGTGCGCTTCGCTGAAATGGTC
>DATFVF010000132.1:0-4529 GCA_035260465.1 Pseudolabrys sp.
CACAAAGAACAATGGTTGCGCCACCTGGCGCGCCATCTCCCTCGCTCTTGGCGGGGGGCACAAGGACGACGGGCCTCCCCGGGGCCTCGACAAAGAATACGGGCGGCGGAGCGTTGGCTAAGGCTGTTTGACAATTGAATCTGAGAGAGAACGCGAGAGAGTGCACCACACTCCGCTCATTCCCGCGCAAGCGGGAATCCAGCAGTGGGTCCCCGCTGGAGCCTGCACTCGGGCCGGCGAAGCCGGACCCGGGTGCGGGGACGAGCGGAAGAGGAAGCCTCATGGTTCGAGACGCGCTCCTTCGGAGCGCTCCTCACCGTGAGGCGAAAAGTGGCATGGCTGTTTTAAACTCTTGCTGTCGTCCCCGCGAAAGCGGGGACCCATACGCCGTGTCCCATCGAAAGACTGCGGCGTATGGATGAGGACACGCCACCCCGATTGCATCGAAAAGACGGGCCGCATAGCATGCTGGCAATGAGATTGATCGCCTTAAGGGCCAGAACTCTTTAGGGTTTTCACGAATAAACGATAAGGGAGGCCGCGATGCCGGCAACGTATAAAATTCTGATCATGGGCGCGTCCTATGGATCGCTGCTCGCCTCCAAGATCCTGTTCGGTGGCCATTCCGTGCATCTGGTCTGCCTGCCGGCGGAAGCGGACCTGATCAACGGGGAAGGATTCCGCGTGCGAATGCCGGTGAAGGGCCGCAAGGACCAGATTGAAATCGACTCGCGCAAGCTGCCGGGCAAAGTTACCGCGGGCGGCGCAGCGGGCGTCAATCCCAAAAATTACGACCTCGTCGGTCTCGCGATGCAGGAGCCGCAATATCGCTCACCTGGTGTGCGCGAACTGCTCGACGCCGTTGCGAAATCAAAAGTGCCGTGCATGTCGATCATGAACATGCCGCCGCTTCCCTACGTGAAACGCATTCCGGGTCTCAACTACGATGCGCTCAAGCCCGCCTATACCGATCCCAGCGTGTGGGACAACTTCGAGCCCGGCTTGCTGACCTTGTGCAGCCCCGATCCGCAGGCGATTCGCCCGCCCGAGGAGAAGGTCAACGTGCTGCAGGTGACGCTGCCGACAAACTTCAAGGTCGCGAAGTTCGACAACGACATCTACACCGGCATTTTGCGGCAGCTTGAGGAGGACGTCGACGCCGTGCGCTTCGACACGCCGGATGGCAAAATTGAACTTCCGGTGAAGTTGCGCGTGCACGATTCGATTTTCGTGCCGCTTGCCAAGTGGTCGATGTTGCTGGCCGGAAATTACCGCTGCATCACCAAAGACGGCATGCGCACGGCGCAAGAAGCGGTGCATTCGAACCTCGAGGAGTCGCGTTCTGTTTATAATTTCGTGTTCGATCTCTGCGTGAAACTCGGCGCCGCACCGAGCGACCTGGTGCCGTTCGAAAAATACGCGGCAGCCGCGCAGAGCCTGACACGTCCGGCCTCCGCCGCGCGGGCGTTACAAAACGGCGCGCCCAATATCGAGCGCGCCGACAAGCTGGTGCAGCTGATCGCCAAGCAGAAGGGTCTGAGCCATCCGGTGATCGACGGGATCGTCGCGCTGGTCGACTCGCGGCTCGAAGCCAACCGCAAAAAGGCGGCGGCTTAGGCCCGATTCGGGGGCGATCCGGCCGCTCATTGGTCGCCAGGTTGTGGAAAACCCACGCCGAAAAAGCCGCTGGCACGTGCTGCCGGCGCGGAAATGTCATGTACCGGTCCCAGTTTGTGACATTCACGCAACAGGTTCCGACTATCTGTCGATAGGGGCCGGATTCGCCTAAAAAGGCGGCAATTGCCATCGTTTTTAGCTTGCCGCGACGGGCCGTCACAGGTCTAAATTTGCGGGTAATGCACGTCAAAGCGCTTACAGGTCGATCGCAGCCGGGGAAATCTACGGCTCTGTAGGCGGGTGGCAGGCAAATGGGGATCGGCCCGGCCCTCGGGACGATCGAATTAAAGGGGCAGACTCGATGAAGAAAGTTGTGTTGTCGGTTGTCGCGGCGCTTGCGGTTTCGACCGCTTTGCCCGCACTCGCCGCAGACTTGCCGGCGAAGGCTCCCAAAGTGGCTCCGGCTCCTCCGCCGAGCCCGTGGGACATCGCATTCGGCGCGGCCATCATGAACGATTACGTATTCCGCGGCGTGACCCAATCCGGTCACAAGGCGTCGGTCGCGGCTTATTTCGAGCCGCGCTACAACGTTACGTCGAACGTGCAGCTCTATGCCGGTCTCTCCGGTGAGAGCATCAAGTTCGCGAACAATGCGGCGGCAGAAATTGACTTCTACGGCGGCGTTCGCCCGACCTTCGGTCCGGTCGCCTTCGACTTCGGCTTTTGGTACTACTACTACCCGGGTGGGAACTGCTACGCGACCACCCCGGGCGTCGATCCGGCTTGCTTCGGCTTTGAGCTACCCAGCGGCAACGTCGCCAAATCGGTGGCGAGCTTCTACGAAGTCTATGCCAAGGTTGCTTACACCTGGACCGACTGGACCTTCGGCGCGAACTTCTATTATTCGCCGAACTTCCTGAACACCGGCGCCCAAGGCGAATACCTGTCTGGCACCGTCAAGTACGTTGCGCCTGACAAGATGGCGCTTGGTCCGTTCGGCTGGTACCTGTCGGGTGAGTTCGGCCATCAGTGGCTGGGCACCAGCGATGCGTTCTACGCCTGCTTGGCAGGAGCACCTGGAGTGGGCTGCATCTCGAATAGCCCGTCCGGCATCAACTACAAGGACTACAACACCTGGAACGTTGGGTTCGGTTTGACCTGGAAGGTGTTCACCCTCGATCTGCGTTACAGCGACACAGATATGAACAAGGGTGATTGCAACGCCTTCACCAGCGACCCGACCGCGACCGGTATCTCCAACCAGACCAACAACAACTTTGGCCCTGGCTCGAGCTGGTGCGGTGCGACCTTCATCGCCAAGCTGTCAGCTGACCTGACGCTCGGCAGCCTGAAGTAGACTGAACTAAATCTGCCCGGATTGAGCGGCGACCGCGCGACCGGTCGCCGCTCTTTCTTTTTTTGGTCGACGCTGCGCCTCGTTCATCCGGCGGATAGCAGGTCGGCTTCCCGCACGGCGTAGTGATCGCCTTCACGATTGAAGGCGAGACGGCGCTGATGAAAGGCCGCCAATGTTGCCCGGTGGCCGATCGATACGATCGTGGTTTTGGGGAGCTTTTGGTCGAGTAATTTATAAAGTGCGGCTTCTGCCGGCTCATCGAGCGACGCGGTCGCCTCATCCAGGAAAAGGAAATCGGGTGCGTAGAGCAGGGCCCGTGCGATTCCCAATCGTTGCTGTTCGCCAAGCGAAAGCATCCGGTTCCAATGCGCCTCCTCCTCGATGCGGGCTGCAAGTGCCGGCAGACCGACCGCAGTGATCAGCTCCGCGACCTTGCCGGCATCGAAGCTGCCCGGCTCGGCGGGATAGGCGACCGCCGCAGCAAGTGGCGCAATTGGAAAGTAAGGGCGCTGCGGCATGATCATCACGCGCGCATTTTTCGGCACCGCGATCGTGCCTTCGCCAAAGGGCCAAACCCCGGCCAGTGCACGGAACAGCGTCGATTTGCCGGCGCCCGAAGGACCGCTCACCAGCACACGCTCGCCGGGCTTGATCGAAAGGTTGCCGGCGTTAACGAGCGGCATTCCATTCGGTAGACGCACGGCGAGATCCTTGAAGGTGACGGCGCCCGCATCGCCGGGCGTAAGCGCAATGACCGGCGGTGTATTTGCGGCCGCCTTTGCTGCCGCGATCGATTCATCGAATCCCGCGAGTCTTTCGACGACGGCGCGCCATTCCGCCATCTGCGCATAGACGTTGATGAAGAACGAAAGCGCGCTTTGAACGCTGTCAAAGGCAGAGGCTGTCTGCATCAAGCCTCCCAATTGCATTTTTCCGGCAAAATAGGCCGGGCTCACGACCACGTAGGGAAATACTGCAGAGATCTGCCCATAGCCGGCAGTCAAGAAAGTCAGCTTCTTCTGCCGCGACATAATCGCCATCCAGTTGATGACGACGTTTCCGAACCGGGTCAGCAGCCGGTTGCGCTCGACGCCTTCGCCCTCAAGGAGGGCGATCTGCTCGGAATTTTCACGTACGCGCACGAGATTGAAACGGAAATCGGCTTCATACCTTTGCTGCTGGAAATTGAGCGCGATCAGGGCCCGTCCAACGAAATGGGTGAGGGCAGTACCGATGATTGCGTAGATTAGCGCGGCCCAAAAAAGGTAACCGGGAATTGCCAACGTCGTTCCGAAAATGTGCAGTGGGGCTTCGTCCGACAAATTCCACAAGATAGTCGCGAACGAAACGAGCGTTACGATCGAGTTTAGCAGGCCAAGGCCAATCGGCAGTATGCCGATATTGGTCATACGGCCGGCGTCGATGAATTGCTTGACGTCCTCGGCGATGCGCTGATCCGGATTGTCGGCGGCGTCGCCGAGCAATTGCATGCGGTAGTGATTGGACGTGAGAAGCCAATGCTCAAGGTAGTGGCGTGTCAGCCACCGTCGCCAGC
>DATFVF010000133.1:0-21407 GCA_035260465.1 Pseudolabrys sp.
ATCAACCGCGGCAAATGCCTTATATCGCTCAAGCGCAGCGACGAGGCGCTGGCAAGCTTTGATCGCGCGCTCAAACTTCAGCCGCGCAACGCGGCCGCGCTGAAAGAACGTGGCCATTTGCTGCGCGACCGCAAGCAACCGTCCGAAGCATTGATGAGTCTTGATCAGGCGTTGGCTCTGGACCCCGACAATGCGGAAACGCACGCCGGGCGTGCGCTCGTGCTGCTCGATCTCAAACGCTTCGACGAGGCCTTCATTGCCTGTGATCGCGCGCTCGCGCTTAAGCCCGACTATGTCGAAGCGGTCGTCACACGCGGCAACATTTTCCATGAAATGCGGGCTTACGACGAAGCGGTCAAACACTATGATCGGGCGTTGGAGAGGCGGCCCAATTTCGCGCAAGCCTACGGCAATCGCGCCAACACGCTGGTCGAACTCAATCGTCCCGCTGAGGCGCTTGCGGATTATGATCGCGCTCTAGCCATCAAGCCTTACGCTTCCGCCTTTGTGAATCGTGGCCTCGCCCTGAGTTATCTCGACCGTCCGCAAGATGCATTCGACAGCTTTGATCGTGCCATTGCACTCGAGCCAGAGCTGGCGGAAGCGCATTGGAACAAGGCGCTTCTCGATCTCTCGGTCGGCAATTTCGCGCAAGGCTGGCGCGGCTATGAGTGGCGGTGGCGCCGCGCCACTGAACTCAGGCCACGCGACTTCACACAGCCGCAGTGGTGTGGCGAGGACCTAACCGGCAAAACGATCCTGCTCCATGCCGAGCAAGGCTTCGGGGACAGCATTCAATTCATTCGCTACTTACCGATGGTCAAGGCAAAGGCCGAAAGAGTCATCCTCGAATTGCCCGATGGTCTTTTGCCTCTCGTCGGAGACCTCGCCGACGGCATGACGATGCTCAGCCGTGGCGCGGCGCTTCCCTCCTTCGACAGGCACTGCCCGCTGATGAGCTTGTCGTTCGCCTTTGGCACGACGGTTTCGACAATCCCGGCATCGCTGCCCTATTTACGCGCGCCCGCCGACCGCCTCGACGCATGGCGTGCGCGGCTGCCACGGCAAGCCTTGCCGCGCGTGGGCCTAGTGTGGTCCGGCCGAGCCGACCACAAGAACGACCACAATCGCAGCATTGCGCTGTCGCGCCTTCAATCTCTGCTGGCAGTCCAGGGGGTGCAATTTATCAGTTTGCAAAAAGAGTATCGCGAAGCCGACCTGGCGGCGTTGGCTTCTGCGCCGATTTTGCGCCTCGACGCTACGTTGAACGACTTTGCCGACACCGCAGCCGTGATGAGTGAGCTCGACCTCGTGATCGCGGTCGACACCGCCACGGCACATCTGGCCGGTGCTATGGGCAAGCCATTATGGCTATTGCTGTCTTACATCCAGGATTGGCGCTGGATGCGCGGGCGCGTGGACAGCCCTTGGTACCCGACTGCCAGGCTGTTTCGCCAGCCTGAGATCGGTGCCTGGGACGAGGTGATCGCCCGAGTAGCGCAAGAACTAACGACATTCGTGAAAAACCCGTACCGCGACCAGGTGACAGCGCGGGTCAATTTTTCGCCTGATTAGGCTAGCATGCGGGGACCATGGTTTCGCGACCAAAACATGCGGGCCCCCGGCCCGCCCCACGTCTTTACCTGATGACGCCGCCGATCGCGGATGCGTCCTCGTTTTCTTCGCAATTGACCGCCGCAGTGGACGCGGGCGATGTTGCTGCAGTTTTATTGCGTCTTGCTGACGCCGACGAGCGCACACTGATCAACCAGGTCAAAGCGCTGGCTGCACCGGTACAAGGCAAAGGGGCCGCGATTTTGTTGGATGGCCACGTTGAATTGGTTGCGCGGGCCGGCGCCGATGGCGCCCATCTGACCGGCATCAGCGCATTCTCCGATGCGCTCGAGCACCTCAAGCCCGAACGCATCGCAGGAGCCGGCGGACTGGCGACCCGCCACGATGCCATGCTCGCAGCCGAGCGGGACGCCGACTATGTGATGTTCGGAGAACCGGACGCCACCGGCACGCGGCCAGCCTTCGCGGCGATCGAAGAGCGTGTCGCTTGGTGGGCTGAACTATTCGAAATTCCTTGTGTTGGATGCGCCGCTTCAATCGACGACATTGCGCCACTCATTGCAGCCGGCGCCGATTTCATTGCACTCGGCGATTTTATATGGCGCGATCCAAACGCTACCGCCGCAACCATAAGCGAGGCCGCACGCCTTCTGCCGGCACGGGAGCCGGTAGAATGAGAATCCTATCTCGCAAGGTTTTTTATCTGGGCGCTGTTGCTGTCGCGCTCGCCTCGCCGGCAATTGCCCAAGTCACAAGAAACACACCGCCGCTCCCACCGCCTCCACCGAACACCGCCACCAATAGCAACCAGGGCAACATCGATATCGCCTATGGCGCCTTTCAGCGCGGGCTTTACATCACTGCATTCAACGAAGCGAGCAAACGCGCCCAACAGGACGATGCCACCGCCATGACTTTGCTCGGCGAATTGTACGCGCAAGGTCTCGGCGTCGGCCGCGACGATTCAAAAGCTGCGCAATGGTACAAGCTCGCCGCCGCCAAAAACGACCGCGACGCCTTGTTTGCGTTAGCGATGTTCAACTTTCAAGGCCGCGCGGGCACCCGCAATACGGAAGAAGCCGCGCGGTTGCTCGATGCCGCCGCCAAACTCGGTCACCCGGTTGCTGCTTACGATCTCGGCCTTCTTTATGTGCAAGGCGAGCAATTTCCCCAGGATTTCAGGCGGGCCGGCGAACTGTTCGCGATAGCCGCGGAAGCAGGCAATGCGGAAGCCCAATACGCGCTCGCTACGATGTACAAAGAAGGGCGCGGCACGCCGAAGGACATGAGCAAAGCGATGCGGCTCATGCAGCAAGCGTCGATCACCGGCAATATCGATGCCATGGTCGAATTTGCGATCGCGCAATTCAACGGTGAAGGTGTCAGCAAGGACGAGGCCGCGGCTGCGCAGCTATTCCTCAAAGCTGCGCATCTCGGCAACCCCGTCGCACAGAACCGTTTGGCTCGAATCTTAATGGCCGGCCGCGGCATGCCCGCTGATGCAACGGAAGCCATCAAATGGCACCTCGTGGCCAAATCTGCCGGCAATAGCGATCCCGACCTCGACGTCTTTGCCGCCAAACAAAAGCCAGCGGTTCGCGACAGCGCCGATGCGGCGGCGAAAAAGTGGCTGTCGACAGCGGCGCCGCCGCGCCCTTGACGCCGCCTGCCTTCACGGGCAGACCGCACGCGCCATGCAGCACTCAGCCCTGCTCAATGTCATGATCGCGGCCGCGCGCAAGGCCGCGCGCGCACTCAAGCGCGACTTCGGCGAGCTGGAAAAATTACAGGTCTCGCTCAAGGGGCCCGCCAATTTCGTGTCTGCGGCCGATCGTCGTGCCGAGGAGCAGCTTTACGCCGAACTCATAAAGGCGCGACCCGGCTATGGATTTCTCGGCGAAGAAGGCGGCCACCGCGAAGGCGCCGACAAAACCCATACCTGGATTGTCGACCCGCTCGACGGCACCACCAATTTCCTGCATGGCATTCCGCATTTTGCCATTTCGATGGCACTCAAGCGCGAAGACACTGTCGTGGCCGGGCTTATTTACAATCCCGCGAACGAGGAAATGTTCATCGCCGAACGCGGCAAAGGCGCGTTCCTTAACGAACAACGCATTCGGGTTGCCGGACGAAAGCGGCTTGCCGATGCGGTCGTTGCTTGCGGCTTGCCGCACCATGGTCACGGCGATATTCCGCTTTCACGCACGGAAACGGGCGTGGTGCAGGAACGCGTTGCAGGCCTGCGGCGCTTCGGCGCGGCGGCGCTCGATCTTGCTTGGATCGCGGCCGGACGGATCGATGGATATTGGGAACGCGACCTGAAGCCTTGGGACATTGCCGCCGGTATGATCTTGGTGCGCGAGGCTGGCGGCTTTGTGTCCGATTGCAACGGCAAGGATGACATGCTCGACAACGGCCATGTCACGGCCGGCAACGACCCTATACAAAAAGAGCTTTTGGCCGTCCTCAAAGCAGCCGGCAAAGCTTAAGCCACCGCAATTTCAACTCAATCGGCAGCTTTACCCAGACGCTGCGGTTCCGGCACAACTGCTTTTTCCCTGTCACGGGTCTGTGCCATAGTGCGTGGCAAGGGCTGCGTTCCATATAACGTTTGAACCTCATGGCCAAAGAACTCGATCCCCTCAAGCTTTCATCTCCGCGCATCTTTCTGTTCCGGATGATGGTCTTCGTCATCCTTGTTGGACTGGTCGGATTCGTCCTGCACAAGCAGATCGAGGTTGCGTTCATGGCCAACCCCGGCCTGAACGCATTGATCCTCGGCGTCGAGGCGATCGGCATTGTGTTATCGCTGCGCCAGGTGCTCCGCCTTTATCCCGAAATTGCGTGGGTGAATAATTTCCGGCTCGCCGATCCGGGACTCGCCGTCGAACGCGCACCGGTGCTGCTCGCACCGATGGCCGCGATCCTCGGGAGCCGTGTCGGGCGCATGGCAATGTCGGCGCAACTGATGCGCGGCATTCTCGACTCGATTGCCACGCGCCTCGATGAGGCGCGCGATATATCCCGCTACATGACCGGGCTGCTCGTGTTCCTTGGCCTGCTCGGCACGTTCTGGGGATTGATCGAGACAGTGAGTTCGGTTGGCGCCGTCATTCAGGGTCTTAAGGCGAGCGGTGACGCTGGAACCATGTTCGACTCGTTGCGCGATGGTCTTGCTGCACCGCTCTCCGGCATGGGCATTTCGTTCTCGTCCTCACTATTCGGTCTGGCTGGTTCGCTGGTGCTGGGCTTTCTCGATCTGCAATCGAGTCAGGCGCAAAACCGTTTCTATACGGAACTCGAGGACTGGCTTTCCACCACGGTCTACGACCATGCCGCCGAACCTGCGGCCGCCGCCGGCGTCACCACCGAAGTCCGCTCGGCGATCGAGCGCCTGCGCGAAGCAGTCGATCAGGCCGGGGCCGGCAAGTCCGCCTCCACCGCCATGGCCAATCTTGCCGAGGCAATTCAGGGCCTTGTGCACCATATGCGCACCGAGCAGCAGATGATCCGCGATTGGGTGGATTCACAGGCCGATCAACAGCGTGAGATCAAAAAACTTCTCGAGGTCCTGGTCCGCGAGAATGTAATCCGGTGATTTGATCATGGCCCTCGCACGCTCTCGCCGCAGCGACAACGGCATGAACTATTGGCCAGGTTTCGTCGACGCGTTGTCGACGCTCATCCTTGGAATCATCTTCCTGCTCACCGTGTTTGTGGTGGTCCAGTTTTATTTGCAGCAGGAAGTCGCCGGCAAGGACACCGCGCTCAGCCGTCTGACGGCGCAACTTGCACAGCTCACCGAACTGCTCGGAATGGAGAAGTCCGGCAAAGCGGATCTCGAAGATCAGCTCGCGCAAATGCGCGCAACGCTTGCCGGCGCAGAAAGCGAGCGTGACAAGCTCAAAGGCGCTGCCGATAACGCCGGAGCCGGGGCCGCGGCGGCACAGGGAAAGGCATCTGAACTCACCGGCCAGCTCGAAGGCGAGAAAAAACTGTCCGCCCGTGCGCTCGCGCAGGTCGAGGTGCTCAATCAGCAGATCGCGGCCTTGCGCCGCCAGCTCGCGGCACTCGAACAAACCCTCGATGCCTCCGAGAAGAAAGACAAGGAGTCTCAGAGCCGTATTACTGAGCTGGGCCAACGGCTTAATCTGGAGTTGGCCAACCGTGTGAACGAACTTAAGCAATACCGTTCGGATTTCTTCGGAAAGCTCCGCCAGATTCTCGGCAACCGTGCGGATGTACGCATCGTCGGCGACCGCTTCGTGCTGCAGTCTGAAGTATTTTTCGATACCGGAAAGGCCGATCTCAAGCCCGAAGGCCGCACCGAGCTCGATAAAGTGGCCGACGCATTGATCGAACTTGAGAAGCAAATACCGACGGACATCGCTTGGGTGCTACGCGTCGATGGCCATACGGACGTGCGGCCAATCTCCACCGGTGGCGTGTTCAAATCCAATTGGGATTTGTCTGCGGCGCGCGCGATATCGGTCGTGCAATATCTCGTCGGCAAAGGCGTCTCGCCGCAGCGCCTTGTCGCCGCCGGTTTCGGCGAATTTCAGCCGATCGATCTCGGAAAGACCGAGGACGCCTACAAGCGCAATCGTCGCATCGAGTTCAAGCTGACCGAGCGGTGACCGCGAAAGCCTGCACGCTACGCCCCTACTCCACCGCTGACGAGGAAGCGGCGATCGAGCTTTGGCGGCGGACTTGGTCAAAGCACTATCCGCATCTGGATTTCGACGCGCGCGTCCCATGGTGGCGCGAGCGCTGGCGCAATGAACTCGTGCCGGTAGCACGAATCATGATGGCGGAAATCGACGGGTCGCTCGCCGGATTCGTCACCGTGGACCCCAAAACGATGTATCTCGACCAGATCGTGGTCGCTCCCGAACACTGGGGTTCGGATATTGCCCTTGCGTTGCTCGATGATGCGAAACGCCTCTCACCGAACGGACTCGATCTTCTCGTCAACAAGGACAACGTCCGCGCCATTCGCTTCTATGAAAAGCACGGCTTCACGTATGTGGGCGAAGACAAGAACCCCGTGTCAGGCATCGCGGTAAACAGGATGGCGTGGCGACCCTAAGCCATCTCGAACTGCAATTTCGCCAGGCGGGCATAAAGGCCGCCGGAGGACGCAAGCGATGCATGCGTTCCCTCCTCTACGATCCGG
This sequence comes from Pseudolabrys sp., assembly GCA_035260465.1. GTDB lineage: Bacteria > Pseudomonadota > Alphaproteobacteria > Rhizobiales > Xanthobacteraceae > Pseudolabrys. Next base: position 6,755 of record DATFVF010000133.1, read on the forward strand.
CCGTGATCGAGCACCAGAATGCGGTCGCAGAACTGAACGGTCGCGAGCCTGTGCGCGATCACGATGCTTGTTCGATTGAGCATCAATCGCTTTAGTGCCTGCTGCACCAAAGTCTCGCTTTCGGCATCGAGCGCCGAAGTTGCTTCATCGAGCAACAACAACGGCGCCTTGCGCAAAATAGCGCGCGCAATGGCGATGCGCTGCCGCTGTCCGCCTGAGAGGGTAACGCCACGTTCGCCGAGCGGTGTCTCGTAACCCAGCGGCAGCCGTCGGACGAATTCAGAAGCGTGCGCGGCTTCCGCCGCCTTCTCGATCTCGGCGTTGCTGGCGTCAGGCCTTCCGAACTGAATGTTTTCACGTACACTGGCGGCAAACACGATGGCGTCCTGCGGAACGAGCGCGACGTGGGCACGCAGATCCGCCGGATCCGCTTCGGTGAGATGCACGCCGTCGAAACTGATGCTCCCGGACACCGGATCATAGAAACGCAGGATCAACTGAAAGACAGTGCTCTTGCCGGCGCCGGACGGCCCGACCAAAGCGAGCTTTTCCCCCGGCGCGACCCGAAAAGACAGACGATCGAGAACCACTGCGTCCGGGCGGCCAGGATAGGCAAAGTCCACGTCACGAAATTCGACCGCACCGGCCGCCGATTTTGGAAATGACACGGCCCGCAGCGGTGGCTTGATCTGCGGCTCTACTGCCAAAATCTCGAAGATCCGCTCAGCCGCGCCCGAAGCTTGCGCGATCTCACCCCAGACCTGACTGAGTTCGCTCAGTCCGCCGGCGGCGAACACGGCGTAGAGTATGAACTGCCCAAGCCGCCCAGGCGTGATGCTGCCCGCAAGGACGTCCTGCGCGCCGACCCACAGCACCACCACGATGCTTGCGAACACAAGAAAGATCACAATAGCCGTCAGCACCGCGCGCGCTTTGATGGCACCACACGCGGCATTGTAGGCCTCCTCGACGGCGCCACCGAAACGCGACTGCGCTAGTTTCTCGTTGGTGAAAGCCTGCAGCGTGCGTATCGCGCCGATCAGCTCATTGGCGTAGCCGGACGCATCTGCAAGCGTATCCTGCGCTGCGCGTCCGCGGCGACGGACCGCGCGTCCAAACCCCACCAGCGGAAGGACAATCACCGGGATCGCCGCAAGCACGAATAACGACAAACGCGGGCTGGTGACAACCATCATCGCCGCACCGCCGAAGAACAGCACCAGATTGCGCAGCGCAATTGACACCGAAGCGCCAACGGCCGATTTGATCTGGGTCGTGTCGGCAGTGAGCCGCGACACGATTTCGCCGGTGCGCGCCGTATCGAAAAACGCGGGAGACAATCGTGTAAGATGAGCGAAAACATCGGCGCGAAGATCGGCGACAATTCGCTCGCCCAGTGTCGTGACGAGGTAGTAGCGCAGCGCACTCGAGACGGCGAGCACGGCGACGACCAACACCATGACCGCGAAATAGCTGTCGATCAGCGCAACCGCTTTGTCGGAAAAGCCGAAGTCGATCATGCGCCGTACAGCGACCGGCACGACCAACGTTGTGAGCGCGGCGACGACCAGCGCGAGCAGTGCGGCGAATGCCCGACCGCGATAGCGCGCGACATAAGGCATGAGCCGGCTTAGCGGCTTGAGTTTGACCTTGCGCGACACCCCGGGCGCGGGCGCGTTGCCAACGTCGAGGCCCCTCCCATCGCTCGAAAAACTCATGCGACGCCTCTGACCGCCCCGGATGCAGCAACCTTAATGCCTTGCGGGCTTGGCGGAGGTCAATTGCGGCGACTTGCCGCCTGCTCCCGGCTCCTGTATACGACCGCCAAATCCAGCCCTTAGCGGCGCACCTGCGCCCGGAACCGAACGATGAAACAAGATATCCATCCCGGCTACCACACCATCAAGGTCGTGATGACCGACGGTAGCGAATTCACCACCCGCTCAACGTGGGGCAAGGAAGGCGATGTCCTGCATCTCGACATTGACCCGAAATCGCACCCCGCCTGGACCGGCGGCCAGCAACAGCTCATGGATCGCGGCGGCCGCGTGTCGCGCTTCCAGAAGAAATTCTCCGGTTTTCTGAAGACCGACGAGAAAAAATAAGCGCCGAACAGTTGATAACGAAAAACCCCCGCATCAGCGGGGGTTTTTTGTTTCAGCGTGTCGATCGGTTAAAGGCTTTCTGCGCCGAATGCGGCCTTCAACAGCCCGAGCTGACGCTCGACCGGATTGCCCATGGCGGGACGTTCGGCGGCGCCTTGATTGTATATCGTGGCGTCCAACCGGCGCACTTTGACGTACAGCTTTTGCGATCGTTCAATGAGGTCACGCAAGGTGTCCGGCAGCAATTCGATACTGTGGGGATCGTGCGTGTCGGCCGTTGCGAGCTTGACCTTGCTCTTTTCCTTGCCGGCTTGCGCGAGCGACATCTCGCCTTCCTTCACCGCGCGGTGAAGCAACAACCACGAGGCAAGCTGCATGAGCTGCGTGGTGAGCCGCATGCTTTCGGTGGCATAAGCCAGCGCTGCGGCACGTTCGAGTTTTTTCGATTGCTGCCTGCCAGGACCATCAAGGTAGGTGGCGGTTTCCTCGACCAGCCCCATGCCGTCCCGAAACAAATCGGAGAATACCTGCGAACTGGCGAGCCGCTCGCCGAACGACACCGGCTGCGTTTCGCTCAACAATTTCTCGGACATAACGCAACGCCTCTCCCTGCGGTGCAGATACACGCCCCGTAAACGATTGGGTAAGCATGGCGCGCGCGAGCAGGCCCTGTCCAGACGGTGGTATGGTTAACGTTGGGATATTGCCGAGCAAACTTAAGATGCGCACCGGCGCATTCAAAGTTGACCCATATTGATACAAAAAAGGAGCCGCCGTTGCCGGCGGCTCTAAGGTGATAACAGGGAGGCGTCAAACAGAGTGGACAGGAGCCACTCAATGTCCACATGAAGATGGACAATGCCAGTAATGATCGAGAAAGCTTAACGACACCTTAAGGAGGCGCGCGCAATGCCGAATATTTTTTCGAGACTGTCGTTCTGCGCGCAGCGAAACGATTTTGTCTCACCGCTTAAAAAACTGATCGGCGGCTGCGCGCGACGCGCGCTTTTGCGTCATGTCGGCCTCGAGCCGATTGATCTCGTCACGCATCAATTGAACGCGAGATACGAGTTCTTCCACCGACAACAGTGTGAGGTCCTGCCCGATCTCGTGTGAGACCTTCTTTTTCGGTTTGTCGTCTTCGTCAATCGCTGGCATCGCGCGCCTCCTGGGGCGAAACTTAGCCACAGCGGTTCCGGTTGTCACATCGATAAGGCACGCCTAAACAAGCCCTCACATTTGCAGAAAAATAGAGGAACCGATGGCCGCGCTCCCAACTCAAATGATCGTAATCGGCATTAAGGCCGCTGGCGGCCCGGACATGCTCGTGCCTGAACAGCGTGCGGTTCCACACCCGGGCAATGGCGAAGTGCTGGTGAAGGTCGCGGCCGCCGGCGTCAACCGCCCCGACGTCATGCAGCGCATGGGTCTTTATCCGCCGCCGGCCGGCGCACCGGATATTCCCGGACTGGAGATCGCCGGCGAAGTCGTCGCGTTAGGCGCCGGCGTCAAGCGCTGGAAGGTTGGTGACCGCGTCATGGCGTTGGTGGTTGGCGGTGGCTATTCCGAATATTGCCTTGCTCACGAAAGCCATGCGTTGCCCGTGTCCGGCCTATCAATGGTGGAAGCGGCAGCGATTCCCGAAACCTTCTTCACAGTTTGGCATAACGCGTTTGAGCGGGGCGGACTCAAGAGCGGCGAGACACTTCTGATCCACGGAGGCTCGTCCGGCATCGGCACGACTGCAATTCAACTTGCCAAAGCGTTCGGTGCGCGCGTGATCACCACTGCCGGCTCCGCGGAAAAATGTGAAGCATGCCGCAAGCTCGGCGCCGATGTCGCGATTAACTACAAGACCGAGGACTTCGTTGCCGCCACGAAGGCAGTCACTGGCGACAAGGGCGCCGAGGTTATAGTGGACATGGTCGGCGGGGACTACATCGCGCGGAATTATGAAGCGGCCGCGGTGGAGGGGCGCATTGTGCAAATCGCATTTCAGGGTAGCCCGAAGGCGACGGTGGATTTCCGCCGAATCATGCTCAAGCGGCTGCATCACACCGGTTCGACGCTGCGCTCGCGCTCTATCGCCGACAAAGGCGCAATTGCGCGCGCGGTCGAGGATAACGTGCTGCCCCTCATTGCGGCTGGTAAGGTCAAGCCGATCATCTATAAGACCTTCGAATTCAAGGCTGCGGCCGCTGCCCATGCGCTTATGGAAACCAGCACTCATATCGGCAAAATCGTGCTAACACTTTGAGTGGATGTCCATTTCTTCAAAAGCCGCGAAATCGGCGCAATGTCCGACTTAAACTGAGCAGGGTGCGATTGTTTGCAGATTTTCATCGTCGGCAATGCCGGAGCCGCAGGCTGCAAGGTGTTGCCGCGGGCGGGAGTTTTATTTTGACTATGACGCGTTGCCTCACGGCCGCCGCGGTTGTGATCACCGCATCGCTGCTGACGGCGCCAACTGCGCGCGCGGTTGAAGCGGTAAACGTACGGCTCGATGCCGCCGCTATCGATCTGACCGCCGCGACGGAATTGCAAAAAACCGAAGGCGATCGCATCCAGGTGTCCACGGCACCTGGCCCGGATGGCATCGTACGGCGCATCGAGGTGCGGGCACGAGAAAAAAACAATAATTGGGCGGTGCTGGCACTCACCAATAACAGTGACGAGCAGATCGACCGCCTCATCGTCGTGCCGCATTACCGAATGGTCGGTTCCGGCCTCTTCTGGCCGGATCTTGGCCTGTCGCGTATCGCGGCTATCACGCCATCGACCGGCGACAGGCCGGTGCGTCAGGAAGGCAGCACGGCTGACATTTTCCGCATCACTCTGGACCCGGGCACGGTCATCACCTTGGTCGCGGAATTGCGCACCAACAACCTGCCACAGATCTATTTGTGGGAGCCGGACGCATATAAGGACAAAGTCAATTCGTTCACTTTGTACTACGGCATCGTCATCGGTATCGCCGGTTTGCTGGCGCTGTTCCTCACCATCCTGTTCGTGGTGAAGGGCTCGATCATGTTTCCAGCTGCCGCCGCACTCGGTTGGGCGGTTCTGATTTATATCGGCATCGATTTCGGCTTCTGGGGCAAAGTTTTCGACATGTCGGCCGGCGCCGAGCGCGTTTGGCGCGCCTGCGGCGAAGCAATCCTGTCGGCGACATTGCTGGTCTTTCTGTTTGCCTATCTCAATTTGTCGCGTTGGCATGTGCGTTACGCGCACATCACCATCGCCTGGCTCGCGGCGCTGGCAGCGCTGATCGCCGTCGCAGTATTCGATCCCGCGGTTGCCGCCGGCATCGCCCGCATGTCGCTTGCCGGAATTGCCGTGCTCGGACTTGCCCTGGTCATCTATCTATCCACGCACGGCTTTGACCGCGCCGTGCTGTTGATCCCGACCTGGTTGCTATTGGTGGTGTGGACGACGGCTGCAGGTCTCGCTGTCACGGGGCTGGTGACCAACGACATTATTGGCCCGGCGCTGCTTGGCGGCCTGGTGTTGATCGTCATGTTGATTGGATTCACCGTAATGCAGCACGCTTTCGCAGGCGGCATCACGCACGGCATTGTTTCCGATGTGGAACGCCGCGCACTTGCGCTGACCGGTGCCGGCGATTTGATCTGGGACTGGGACGTTTCCGCCGACAAGGTATTCACCAGTCCGGAAACCGAGCACATGTTGGGTTTGAAGCGCGGTACTCTGGAAGGACCCGCGGCAGCTTGGCTTGAAGTCCTGCACCCCCTGGATCGTGACCGCTTCCGCGCTTCGCTGGACGGTGTCGTCGAACAGCGGCGCGGCCGCCTGACCCAGGATTTTCGGCTGCGGACCATCGATGGGCACTATCTTTGGTTCGCCCTCAAGGCACGCCCAGTGGTCGGCTCCGACGGTGAAGTTGTCCGGGTGGTGGGCACGCTTACCGACGTAACGGATTTCAAGAATTCCGAAGAACGGCTGCTGTTCGACGCAGTTCATGACAATCTTACGGGCCTGCCCAATCGCGAACTGTTCATCGACCGGATGGAAGCGGCTTTCGGGTTTGCCCGTGCCGACCCGCAAATTCGGCCGTCTATCGTGGTGATCGATCTTGATCGCTTCAAGCAGGTGAACGACTCGGTCGGCATTGCCGTCGGCGATTCCATCCTGCTCACCATCGCGCGGCGGCTGTCCCGTCTGCTCAAACCGCAAGATACACTGGCGCGCTTGTCGGGTGATCAGTTCGCTCTGATCGTCCTGTCGGAGCGTGAACCCGCGCGCATTGTCGCTTTTGCCGAAACAATACGGCGGACCTTGCGCGCGCCAATCGCATTCAATGACCGCGAGATCTTCCTCACGGCCTCGATCGGGCTGGCGCTCGCGGAAAATCAGGCGCACCGCACCGAAGAGGTCCTCAAGGACGCCGAACTTGCGATGTATTACGCCAAGCGCATTGGCGGCGACCGTATCGAGATCTTCAAGCCGGCCATGCGATCGCGCAAAACCGACCGCTTGACCATGGAATCCGAGCTGCGCCGCGCGATCGAGCGCGAGGAAATCAAGGTGCTGTTCCAGCCCATCGTGCGGCTGGAGGATCGTGCTATCGCCGGATTCGAAGCATTGGCGCGCTGGGATCACCCCAAGCTCGGCCGTCTGTCCCCGGCGGAATTTATTTCGATCGCCGAGGAGATCGGACTGATCGTCGATCTCGGTCTATTTGTTCTCGATCACACCGCCAAGCAGCTCGCCCAATGGCAGGCAGCCACGCGCGCACGCGAGCCGGTATTTGCAAGCGTGAATGTCTCGTCGCGGCAATTGCTGCGGCATGACTTGATCCAGGACCTCCGGGGTGTCCTTTCGCGGACGACGCTGGCGCGCGGCAGTCTCAAGCTTGAGATCACTGAATCGTTGGTCATGGAAAACCCCGAACACGCTGCTCAAATGCTGACGCGCATCAAGGAGCTCGGCGCCGGTCTATCGCTCGATGATTTCGGCACCGGCCATTCGTCCCTGGCCTATCTGCAGCGGTTCCCGTTCGACACCATCAAGATCGACCAGTCGTTTGTGCGCACCACCACGCGTGGCACGCGGCCGGTCATTCTACGGTCGATCATCGCGCTCGCGCATGATCTTGGAATGGAAGTCGTCGCGGAAGGCGCCGAGACCGATTCCGATGCGGTCGAGCTGTACCAGCTCGGCTGCGAGTATGCGCAAGGCTTTGCTTTCGGCGAGCCGATGACGGCCGACGCCGCACGCGATTTGCTGATCGACAAGCCGACAAGACTACGCGCGCTGAAGATCGCGTCGGAATGACCGTCGGATAGGTTTTAAGGATTCCCAAACGCACGATCAGGCGTGACCGGCTTCGCTCGAAAGCATGCCCGGGTCTATGCCGATCTTGCGCAGCGCTTTTTCATACTTCAGGTCGGTATCGGTGCCAAAGATCAGCTCGGGATCGGCGGCGCAATGCAGCCAACCATTTTGCTGGATTTCCTGTTCAAGCTGACCGGGCGCCCAGCCGGCATAGCCGAGTGCAAGAATGGCACTCTCCGGACCGTTACCTCGCGCGATGGCCTTCAGGATGTCGAGTGTTGCAGTCAGGCAAATGCCTTCGTCGATCGGCAGCGTCGAGTTCTCGATGAAGAAATCGGCCGAGTGCAGCACAAAACCTCGACCCGTCTCCACCGGCCCACCCTTGAGAACTTTTACTTCCTCAGCACGGTTCGGCAATTGAATGCGCTCGGCAGCGGGAATGACTTCGAGCTGCACCAACAGATCGGGAAATTTAATGTTGGCTGCCGGATGGTTGACGATAATGCCCATCGCGCCTTCAGTCGAGTGCGCGCAGACATAGATCACGGCGCGCGAGAAACGCTCATCGTTCATCGCCGGCATTGCAATCAGCATTTGCCCGTCAAGATAGCCGCGGCTGGGGGCAATCTCCGCTGATTTGCGAGAAGTCTTCATGACGAAAGGTTACCCCAACAATCCACCATTGCAAACGAAGCTTGGGGCGGAAAGTTCAATGGTTCACTGTCATATCCAACACGACAATTGTGGCAGTGGCCCGCCCAGATGATGGTCAATGGCTGCTCACAATGAATTCAGTGGCGCGGCATGCGATTACCGACTAGATCGCCGCTGATGAACGATATTCACAGATCATTGGCTTCCACGCTGGCTGCGTGCGGAATTGCCGTCATTATGAGCGCCCTGGCGCAGGCAGCCGACGAATCATCGTGGACTCAGGACACCCGGTCGGCGATCAGGTTAATCGCTGGCAGCAGCAAAAGCAGCGCCACAGGCCTACGCGCAGGAATCGAAGTCAAATTGCAGCCGGGATGGAAAACATATTGGCGCTATCCTGGCGATTCCGGCGTGCCGCCGCATTTCGATTTTTCAGGCTCGGAAAATGTGAAAAGTGTCAAAGTGCTTTATCCGACGCCGCATTTGTTTTCCGACGAAACAGGTCAATCGCTCGGCTACAAGGACAGGGTGATCTTTCCACTCGAAATTTCACCACAGCAGCCGGGCAAGCCCGTGCGCCTGCACGTGAAGATCGAATATGCGGTTTGCGAGAAATTGTGTGTCCCGGCCGAAGGAAGCGCCGAACTCACGCTTGCTGCGGGCGACACTGCACAAGATTCCGAACTGAAGGCGGCTGAAGCGCGCGTGCCCAAACCCGCCACCGCCGCGCAAATGGGATTGATCGCGCGCCGCGTCAGCAATGGACCAAAGCCGCTGGTTGCCGTCGATCTGCTTGCACCTGCGGACCAGCCGGTCGAATTGTTTGTCGAAGGGCCGACGCCGCAATGGGCTCTGCCCATCCCGAAACCAACGCGAGCCACGCCGGCGGGCCGCGCCCAATTCAGCTTCGATCTTGACGGCTTGCCACCCGGCACCGACCCAAAGGGGCAATACGATTTGACCTTTACAGTCGTTACGGGCGAGCGCGCGGTCGAGGTCAAAACCCATCTCGACTAATCGGCGCCAAGAGCGTAATTACCCAGCCAAGAAAAACAGCCATCCGCAACGCGAGAGGACACCCATGCCCATCAAGGTCGGCGATCGTTTGCCCGAAGCCAAATTCCGCGTCATGACCACCGAAGGTCCGGTCTGGAAGACGACCGATGAAGTTTTCAAAGGCCGCAAGGTTGCGCTGTTTGCAGTTCCCGGGGCATTCACTCCGACCTGCAACAATCTGCACATCCCGAGCTTCCTGAACAACGCCGCCGCCATCAAGGCGAAGGGCGTTCATACGATCGCAGTGACGGGCGTCAACGATGTGTTCGTCATGGAAGCCTGGAAGAAATCGACCGGTGCCGACGGCAAAATCGATTTTCTCGCCGACGGCAACGGCGAATTCGCGAAGGCGATCGACATGGCCTTCGATGGCTCCGGCAACGGACTCGGAACGCGCTCGAAGCGTTATTCGATGCTGGTTGACGATGGCGTCGTGAAAAAACTCAATCTCGAAGACGCGCCGGGCAAGTGCGACATTTCTGGCGGCCAGGCGCTTCTGGCGCAACTGTAGTACTCACGTATCCGTTTCAGAGAATCTCCGGTCCCCGCTTTCGCGGGGACGAGCGGAAGATGGTCCCGAGATAATTATTTTATCTTCATCGCACCAGTTGCGCCGGCACGCGCGGCGACGAGACCCGCGCGGGCAAGTTCGTCCGCGCGTTCATTCATGTCGTGACCGGCGTGGCCTTTCACCCAATGCCATTGCACCTTGTGGTGGCCAAGCGCTTCATCGAGCCGTTTCCATAAATCAACATTCTTCACGGGCTTTTTGTCGGCGGTGCGCCAGCCGTTTTTCTTCCAGCCGTGGATCCAGGTTGTAATGCCGTTCTTGAGATATTCGCTGTCGGTATGAAGATCGACGATGCATGGCCGCGTCAGCGCCTCCAAAGCGGAAATTGCAGCCATCAGCTCCATGCGATTGTTGGTGGTGTGTCGTTCGCCACCTTTGAGTTCCTTTTCACGGTCGCCAAAAGTGAGGATGGCGCCCCAACCCCCGGGCCCCGGATTTCCGGAGCAGGCGCCGTCGGTGTGGATCGTGACGCGCTGCTCACTCATGGCAGGCCGTAATCCTGCAGGTTTTTCACCGACTGGTGGAACCGCAGCTTACGGTAATATTCCAGCGGGTCTTTCGGCCGTACCAGCGCGCCGTCCGGTATGGCCAGCCAGTCCACCAGCCGCGTCAGGAGAAAACGCATGGCCGCGCCCCGCGCGAGCATGGGGAGTGCGTCGCGCTCGTGCACAGCGAGCGCCCTCACCTTGCCGTAGCCACTCAATAGCGCCCGTCCCTTCGTGACGTTGTACGAGTGATCCGGCTCGAAGCACCAGGCATTGAGGCAAATAGCGACGTCATAGGCGAGCGTATCGGTGCAGGCGAAATAAAAATCGATCAGCCCCGACAGTCTGTCGCCGAGGAAGAACACATTGTCCGGAAACAGATCGGCATGGATCACGCCTTGCGGCAGCGCGCGCGGCCAGGATTTTTCCAGCACGTCGAGTTCATTCGCGATTTCCGCGCACAGCCCCGGCCGCAGGCTGTCGCCGCGCGGTTTCGCGTGTTCGTACAGCGGCCGCCAACTCTTCATCGATAAGGCATTCGGACGCTTGGCTTTGAAATCGCTGCCCGCGAGGTGCAACCGCGCCAGCGCCTCGCCGACCGCCGCACAATGTCCCGGGCTCGGCCGGCGGATCCACACCCCATCGAGAAATGTGACGATTGCCGCGGGCCTCCCGGCAATTTTGCCGAGCACGCCGCCCTGCTTGTTTTTCACCGGCTGTGGACACGTGATGCCGCGTGCCGCCAGATGCTCCATCAGCCCCAGAAAAAACGGCAGATCGTCTTCCGCGACACGTTTCTCATAGAGCGTCAGGATGAAATTTCCGGCGCCCGTGTGCACCAGAAAATTGGAGTTCTCAACGCCCTCGGCGATGCCCTTGTAGGAGAGCAGCCCGCCGATGTCATAGCCGGACAGGAAGCGGGTGAGATCTTCCGCCGAAACGTCGGTGTAGACCGCCATAGAGCGTCACTCCGCCGCCTCGTGCTCTCGCAGCGGGCGAGGCAGCGGGAAGAAGACGCCCTCCTCCGTCGCTGTGACGGTGTCGATGTCGAGCGCATAGCGCTCGGCGAAGGCGCCCATGATTTCCTCGACCAGCACTTCGGGCGCAGATGCGCCGGCGGTGATACCAAGCCGCGCCACGCCCTCGAAGTCGGCCCAGTTGATGTCGGCGGCGCGCTGCATCAGCACCGCGCGCGGGCATCCGGACTTCTCCGCGACTTCCTTGAGCCGCTGCGAGTTGGAGGAATTGGGCGCTCCAACCACAATCATGGCGTCGACGATTGGCGCAACGCGCTTGACCGCGTCCTGGCGATTAGTCGTTGCGTAGCAGATGTCCTCTTTGTGCGGGCCGGAGATATCAGGAAAGCGCCGCTTGAGGAGTTCGACCATGGCTGCGGTGTCGTCGACCGACAGCGTCGTCTGTGTCACGTAAGCCAGCCTAAGGGCGTCGCGCGGTGTAAATTTTTCCACGTCGTCGAGCGTCTCAACCAGCGTGATGCTGCCGGTCGGCAATTGCCCCATGGTGCCGACAACTTCCGGATGGCCAGCATGGCCAATGAGCACAATCTCGCGCCCGCGCCGGTTATGGATTTCGGCCTCGCGATGCACCTTGGTCACCAACGGACAAGTTGCGTCGATCGTAAACAGGTTGCGCCGCGCAGCCTCTTCAGGGATCGCGCGCGCGACGCCGTGAGCCGAGAAGATCACCGGTGCGTGGTCATCGGGAACCTCGCTGAGTTCCTCGACGAAGATCGCGCCCTTGGTGCGCAGGCTGTCGACGACATAGCGGTTGTGCACGATTTCGTGGCGCACGTAGACCGGCGCCCCATAAATCGCGAGTGCCCGCTCCACCGATTCGATGGCGCGCACCACGCCGGCGCAGAAGCCGCGCGGTGAGCACAGCAGTACCTTCAGGGTGGGCTTGGGCGAACCAGAAACCATTAACGTCCTCGAACCGCGCGGGTTTAGCGCGCATTTGTGGCCTCGACATGGGGTGTGCCGGCCTTTCCTGTCAAGCCGGAACGGTTGCATGCCCCTGTTTCAGCCCCTATATTCCGCACACTTTCCGGTCATCACCGATGATCTGAAGCTTCGCCCAGGGGCGGGCGGAGCATAGAGGAGATTTAGCTATGGCGACCGCAGCACCCTTGATGCCAAAGGCGACCGCCGTCTGGCTGCTGGACAACACTGCTCTGTCTTTCGACCAGATCGCCGAATTCTGCAAATTGCACCCGCTCGAAGTGAAGGCAATCGCCGACGGCGATGCCGCCCAGGGAATTAAGGGTCTCGATCCGATTGTAACAGGCCAATTGACGCGCGAGCAGATCGCCGACGCCGAGAAAAACCCCGACAGCCGCCTGAAACTGACCGAGTCGAGAGTCTCGATTCCGCCGACCGAGCGCGGCAAGAAAGGCCCGCGTTACACCCCCGTTTCACGCCGCCAGGACCGGCCGAATGCGATTTTGTGGCTTGTGCGCAATCATCCGGAACTCAAGGACAGCGCGATTATGCGCCTCGTCGGCACCACAAAGTCGACGATTGCCTCGATCCGCGACCGCACCCACTGGAATTCGGCCAGCCTCACGCCAATGGACCCTGTGACACTCGGTCTCGCCTCCCAAACCGATCTCGATCTCGAGGTACAGCGCGCCAACAAGGAAAAGCCCGCACCGGTCGATACCGGCGCAACTTTGCTTCCGGCCGCCGAGACCACTGCGCGCAAGGAAGCCGAGGTCGCCGCTGCGGCAGCCGCCGCTTCAGGCGAGCCCGTCAAAAAGCCTGGCGAGCTCGATGTCGGTGCTGTGTTTGCAAAGCTCAAGCAGCTGGGCGGCAAGAGCGACAAAGACAGCGAATAGACGCGGCGGAAATTTTTCGCCGCTGTCACGAACATTTCGACACAAATTTTTTCGGCTGCCGCGCGCGCTCGGGTAATTCGGTAAGGCCTCGCGCGCTGATCGCAATAAGTTGATTGCGCGATTTGCGCGTGTTTTACGCGGAATCACGCGCGAAGTTCCTCATAAGTATTGTTGCGAATTCGAAATTAAATCCGTCTTCATCGGTGAGGCATCAACATAGTCGCACATGTGGCAGTGATGTCGCGCCCCTAGGGGGCGTCACTCACCCGGCCGCGCAGCGTGCCGCTTCCCACCCGGCCGCTGCGCGGCCGGATCAATTTTGGGACAGCGTCGTCCCCGCGAAGGCGGGGACCCATAACCACCGCTCTCTCGATTGATTATAAGGTCGATAACAGAATCTCATATAAACGAAACGACACGGAGTATGGGCCCCCGCCTTCGCGGGGGCGACAATCTTGCCTCAATACCCCCTCGTCCCGTTGACCGCGGCAACGTACCGCGCGACGGATTTTTCCAGCACCTGCTTTGCATCTTTCGCGATCACCCGGTCGAAATAGTGGCCGTAGATGATGTCAAACTGGAATGGCGCCAGCGCCTTGCCGATGTGCTCCACCTCGCGCGCTGACAGTGGAATGAAATTCGGATAACTCCGCATGAACGAAAGCCACTTGCGATCGGTGGCAACGCTAAGGATATCGCCGGCGCAGACGATGCCGCGGCCTTCGGCGCCGCCCGCCCAATGCAGCACCGTGCCGCCGGGAAAATGCCCGCCACATCGCACCAAAGTGACCCCGTCCCAAAGCTTGAACGTGTCGCCGTTCCACAGCTTGATCGCGGCATCCTTGCGCGCGATCCATTCACTATCGGCGGCGTTGAGATGGATTGGGCAATGAAAGGCATGCGCCCACTCCACCATCGTCGTGTAGAAATGCGGATGTGAGATCGCGATCGCGTTGAGGCCGCCAAGGCCTCTGATCATGTCAATGGTCGCCGCATCGAGCGTGGCGATGCAATCCCACAACACGTTTCCGCCTGGCGTGCGGACCAGCATCGCGCGCTGGCCAATCGCGAACGAGGGCTGCGAGCCGATGCCGATCAGCCCAGTGTCGTATTCGTGGAAGCCATTCATGTGGCTTTTCGCGAGCACCTCGAGCGTGGTCCAGGTTTGCCCGCGCGGCGGCACGTATTGCCGTTCTTCTTCGCAGACGGCGCATTGCGCAGGCGGTTGCGCGCTTTCCGGATATTGCGTGCCGCAGGCTGTGCAGATGAAAAGCGACATGGACATTTCCAAACTTCAGCCGAAACTCATCGACCTGCCCGGCGCAGATGATGGCGGCTCGATATTTGTCATGGCGAAACTTTTCCCGGCAAGCGTTGCGCATTGTCACAGGTCGCGAGACGTTTGCAACGTGGCGAAAGTTGGCACTTCTCGCCTCATAGTGAGGAGCGCTCCGAAGGAGCGCGTCTCGACCGTGAGGCCGTTTATCGCACCATTGTTTTTCCCGTCGTCCCGGGCGAGCGTCAGCGAGACCCGGGACCTATACTTTCCGCTGTCATGCCCGCGCTTGTCGCGGGCATCCACGTCTTGGCGGCCTTGCAGGATCAAAAGACGTGGATGGCCGGAACAAGTCCG
>DATFVF010000134.1:0-3949 GCA_035260465.1 Pseudolabrys sp.
CTTGGAGGCCGCTATGGACTGGAAGCTCGTCATGATGCCCCAGACCGTCCCGAACAGCCCGACAAAGGGCCCGGCCGAACCGACGGTCGCCAGGACCAAAAGGCGCTTTTCCAGCCGTTCGACCTCGCGCGCGATGGTCACTTCCATGACCTTCTCGATGCGCATTTGCAGGCCGGCGATGGACTTCGTGTTGCCCTCGAAACTACGTTTCCATTCGCGCATCGCGGCCACAAATAACGCAGCCATCGAATGGGCGGGACGCGCCGACAGTGCGCGGTAGAGTTCGTCCAGGGACTGGCCGGACCAAAACGCCTGCTCGAAGCGATCCATGGCGCGGCGACTACGCGAATAAAGCACGGTCTTGTCGATGGCGATCGCCCAAACCCAGACCGAGCACGCTAACAAGCCGACCATGACCGTCTTGACGATCCAATGGGCGTGCCAGAACAGCGTGAACAGCGAAAGGTCGGAGGAGGTCAGCGGCAGCACCGACTGTGCCACGTCGGCAGGATTCATGGGCACGTCCTTTCCGCTTCATCCGGTTCCGTCGGTCGAACCGGCGCGGCGCAATTTCCGAAATCAGCGAGCGCGCGCGACGATGCCGCCCACACGCCAAGCCGAAAACCGGATGTCTCGCGAAGATCGTAAGTACCGTCCACCGGTAACCTACGAAATCCCCGCGAAACTTGGCCAAACTTGGGCGCGAAAGCGGGCTTTCTGCCCTTAGACAGCGCTGATTATGGTTAAGGAGTCGTTACTTTCGAGTGAACGCGCCCCGAAGGCCCGAAAAGCGAAGGCCGCCCCGAAGGGCGGCCTCGCATTGGGATCGAGGGCCTTTAGTTCTGCGGCTGGTTGCCGTCAGGCGTTGGCCGGTCGCGGCGCTCGGCCATGAACTGGTCGAACTCGGTCTTGTCCTTCGCAAAGCGCAGCCGGTCCAGGAACTCGCGGAACTCCCGCTGCTCTTCCTCCAGCCGCCGCAGCGTGTCCGTGCGATACTCATCGAAAGCACGATTGCCGCTTGAAGGGCCGTAATTCCAAGGTCCGCTCCAAGAGCCGCTCGGCGGGCTACCGCTCATTCTCGAACGCATCCAGTCCATTTTGCGCTGCAAGCGTTCCATCTTGTGCTGCCAGTGACCGGAATAGCCGGCGTGATATCCGCATCCCATTCGTCCGCTCCCAATGGTGAAGGCGAGGACGCAAAGACCAAGCGGCCACCAGGCCATGAAGCCCAGAACGATCAGCGCAATCCAGGCGGGTTTGCCGAAGGCGTCGAGTCTCGCGGTGATTGGCATTGTCAGCCTCGCGTGAATGTAAATAACATTTACATAGCTAGGACCGTGCGGGGGCCCTGTCAAGCAGCGCGAACATTAAATTGGGGAGCGCATGTGAGGACGCCAGTGGTGGCGCGTGAGTTCTTACGTCCGCTCGTCCCCGCGAAAGCGGGGACCCAGCTCTTGTCACCTCTGGATTCCCGTTTTCGCGGGAATGAGCGGTGGAATATGCAGCGTTAGTTCAGCGCCGCCTTGCCGCCGCGGCGTTGAGCCCGAGCCCGCGCAGATAGATCAATACCGCCGCCTCCAGCAGTTCTTCCGGGGGCATCGGCAGCGCGCGCCGCGCGGCATCGCCGCGCGCAAACAACGATGCGATGCCGTGAGTCATCGACCACACATGCAGGGCCACCATCAATGCCGGCGGCCGCCCCTGCGGCGGCATCAGCGCAACGAGCTTCTCCGCCGCCGCGCGCAACACCGCGAACGCGTTCTCGCTTGCTTCGCGCAGCTCGCGGTCTGCGTCGAGCGGGACACCGGCTTCAAACATCGCCGAGTAATACGCGGGCTCGCGCTTGGCGAAGGCGAGATAAGTTTTGCCGAGACGGTCGAATGCCGTCATGACGTCCGGCGCGCCGTCATCCCACGCTTTCGCCAAGGCGTCGGCAAAAAGCGCAAAGCCGCGTTGCGCGACGTCGGCGAGCAGCGCATCGCGATCGCGGAAATGCCGGTACGGTGCCGCCGGGCTTACCCCTGCCCAGCGCGCGGCATCGGCAAAGGTAAAGCCGGCCGGGCCCTTCTCGGCGATCAGTTCGAGCGCGGCGCGCACCAGGGCTTCCTTCAGGTTGCCGTGGTGGTAGCCGCGGGCCGCATGGCCGCGCTTACCCCATCTCATGTGAATCGCTTTAACATTAAGGCGATGGCCGCGTCGATGCAGGCGCCTAGGAACGCCGGCTGCGCTTGGTGGCCAATGGCAGGCGATCGAACAGCGTCGGACCGTTCGGCTGGGCGCCTTCGATCGTCAGCAGGCGCAGTTTGCTGACCACCCCGCCCGGGGCAGAGAAGCCACCTGTCTTGCCGCCCGCCGCCAGCACGCGATGACACGGAACGATCAGCGGGATTGGATTTTGGCCAAGCGCCTGGCCGACATCGCGCGCCAATAATTTGTCGCCCAGGCGAGCGGCAATTTCGCCGTACGTCATCGTCTCACCGGCAGGGATCGTGCGTGCAACATCGTAAACCTTGCGATTGAATTCCGGCAGGCGGTCGACGTCGAGTGTCACGTCACTCAAGTCGCGCTTTTCCCCGCGCAGCAATTGCACGATGCCGTCGATCGCCCGCTGCACCTTCTCAGGCGGTGCCGCTTCCTGCGCGCCCGCAAAGCGGCGTACCAAGCGTGCACGCGTCGCGCGTTCGCTGCCGTCGTGAATCTGCACGCCGGCGATGCCGCGCGCCGTCCAGACGATGCCGCAAACGCCGATGGCCGTTTCAAACAGTGCAAAATGAAGTTCCGGCATGATGCGAGAGGTTAGCACGCGCCGTCAGGCGGCGCCGCCCGTTTCACGCAGGGAAGGCCAGAGGCAGCCCGCGGCAAAAGCACAGCATCATTGAGCCTTGATGCCACCTCTCGACACACAGAGTCATTCAGATGGCCCCGACGACACCAAGCCAGAGGAATCCGAGCGACACCATTGTCAGTTGCATGTCGGCAATGGCGATCCGCCTGCCGTATCGCTTGTAGAATCGCCTGACGCCGGCATATCGCGGTGAGAGCGGCGTCAGCGCCGCGAGCCCGAAGCCCAAGCCGTTGATGCAGAAGAGGGCAAGCGCGAGGTACAGCGGGGAGTACGGGGACCGAGCGCCGGGGGCCGCGAATGCGACGATGGCGGCGTACCCCAGTGCGAGAGCCGTGCCAACGGCTGCCGAAAAATACGTCTCCCAAACCCGCAAGAGACCCAGGCCATCGGCAGCCATTGCGATGAGCACGGATCCGAAAAGGAGAGATACGGGCAAAAGAAAGTAGAGCACGTACGAGAGGCGGCCGAGTCCATTCGCCTCGAGAAGTGGCAGCAGCGCGAACCAGGATAAAAAGACGGTGCGATATTCGATCGTCGAGGCAAGGCTGAAATGGACCCGCGGAACAAACTCACCGCTCGTCTCGTCATGCGGTATGTAGGAGATCAGGAAGGCGTTGCCGACCCACCAAAGGTAGGCCACCAAGAACATGACGATAACGGTATCGAGGGAGCTCCCGGCGATGCCGGGCCGTTCCCGCGCGAGCGTCACGACCAGAACGATCCCGGCGAAGGCGAAGCCGGCGAGGCCGGCCATGATCCCTACGTGCATATGTGCCGTGTCGTAGAGTTTCCACGGGTGGCTATCACTCCGAGCTGAGCCACGGCGGCCCACAGCAAGCACCGCCACCAAGCCGATTGCCGCCGCGAGGAGGAAACCCACGAGTACCCACATCTTCGGTAACCTCTGCGGAGAATCACTGCGGCGAACGGCTGGTACATCCTCTCACACCGAGAGGGGGATGTCTCAAGAACGCCGGCGCCTATTGCGCGGCCGAGCTCGACGCAAGTTTGCGGTGTAGCTCATGGAAAAACTGATCATGACGGCTTCTCCGCGCGACGTCCGCTTTGTCCTCGAAAGCGGTTTTGCATTTTCGCGAAATAGTT
>DATFVF010000135.1:0-19297 GCA_035260465.1 Pseudolabrys sp.
CGCCATAGCGAAAAACTCGCCACCAGACACAACACCGAACATCGCCTTGCCATCAACGTCGCGTTCTTCGCCCAAGGCGACAAGGTCGTAGAACAGCGCGCGCGTGACCTTGGCCCACAAGTCGCGTCGGACATGCAAATAGGGCTTGAGGCCCCCGTTCGCGGGTTGCTGCTCGAAGCGCAACGTATGACCAGGCCCCGCGGCAACCCAGTCATCGACATTGGTGCGAAATTGAAGAATGGCCGAAACGTCGCCGGCCGAGGTGTTCATTTCCACGGCAAGAAACGGCGCATCTTCGACGACAATGCCGACCTTCTCCACAGGCGTGACGAGGAAATACTTGTCGCTTTCCCGTTTAAGGACAGATGCAAACAATTTGACCAAAGCCGGCCGGCCGATCGGGGTCTTCTGGTAAAACCATGTCCCGTCGGCCGCGATCCGCATATCGATATCGCCGCAAAACGGCGGATTCCAGCGCTCCACGGGCGGCAGACCCTTGTTTTCGCGCGGCAGCGATGCCGTCAGCGCTTCCAACCCGCCCTGCCCTGCCTTCGCCATTGTTTTCCTTCGATAATTGGAACGCCGCGGGCCTGTTCGCATCTTCGTGATTCAACCGGCCCGCGAACTGAAGATAGCGTAAGCTTGGTCACAGAATGAGGCAGATTCGGCCCGAATAGCGCATCGAAATAGACACTGGTGTGTTTGTTGCATAGCACCCAGCGAGGCTCCAATCGGGCGATGAAAGGAACCGGCATCATGGCGAAGGCCAGCGGCGAGAGCCTTGAAAAATTGGAAGACATGATCGTGCGCGCAGCAGAATCCACGGCCGCGCACGTACGCGCCGCGAAAGCCGCTATCGGCTCGGTCATCTTTGGCCAGGACGTTGTGGTCGAGCGGGCACTGGTCACTGTGCTTTCGGGAGGCCATGCGCTTTTGGTCGGCGTGCCCGGACTGGCCAAAACCAAATTGGTCGACACCATGGGTACCGCGCTCGGTCTCGATGCCCGCCGCGTGCAATTCACCCCCGACCTGATGCCGTCCGACATTCTCGGCACCGAGGTGCTGGAAGAAAGCCCCGGCGGAAAGCGCAGCTTCCGCTTCATCGCCGGTCCGGTGTTCGCCCAATTGCTGATGGCGGACGAAATTAACCGTGCGTCACCGCGGACCCAATCGGCGCTGCTGCAAGCGATGCAGGAGCAGCACGTCACGGTCGCCGGTGCACGTCACGACCTGCCCAAGCCGTTCCTTGTGCTTGCGACGCAAAACCCGCTCGAACAGGAAGGCACCTATCCGTTGCCGGAAGCGCAGCTCGACCGGTTTCTGATGGAAGTCGACGTCGACTACCCTGACCTGGAGGCCGAGCGCAAAATTCTGTTCGACACGACCGGCGCGGAAGAGACACGCGCAAAGGCTGCCATGACAGCGGAAGACCTTCTGTCCGCACAGCGTCTCGTTCGCCGGTTGCCGGTGGGCGAGTCGGTCGTCGAGGCGATCCTGGCGCTGGTGCGCTCGGCGCGCCCGGGCCCGGACGCGGGCGACCTCGGGAAATTGATTTCGTGGGGACCCGGGCCCCGCGCCAGCCAGGCCCTGATGCTTGCAGTCCGCGCGCGCGCGCTTCTGGACGGCCGCTTCGCACCTTCGGTCGACGACGTGCTCGAACTGGCCGAACCCGTGCTCAAGCACCGCATGGCATTGACCTTTGCTGCGCGCGCCGAAGGCGAAACCATCCCCAACGTGATCCGGCGGCTAAAGGCGCGGATCGGGTAGTCGCGATGGCGGATGTAAAGCCGAACGACACCGAGACCAGTACGGTACGGCAGGCGACGGTTGGCGCCCGCAAGCTGGCGGACACCATGCCGAGACTCATTCTAGAGGCGCGGCGCGTCGCATCGACCGTCATTCACGGTCTGCATGGGCGGCGTCGGGCCGGACCGGGTGAGAACTTCTGGCAATATCGCCGCTTCGTATCGGGCGAGCCTGCGCAGAATGTCGACTGGCGGCGTTCCGCACGCGACGACCATCTGTATGTGCGCGAGCGGGAATGGGAGGCCTCGCATACCGTTTGGATCTGGCCAGACCGCTCTCCGTCAATGGCTTTCGCGTCGGCATTGAGCACCGACAGTAAGTTGGAGCGCGCCCTGGTTGTCGCTTTCGCCTTGGCCGAGGTGCTGGTGCAGGGCGGCGAGCGGGTCGGCATTCCCGGTCTCTTGCGCCCGACCGCGAGCCGCAACGTGATCGAGAAGATCGCGGAAGCCATCCTGCACGACCTGACCGAGCGCGCCAGCCTGCCGCCCTCATTTGCCCCGTCTCCGTTATCCGAGGTCGTTGTGTTGGCCGACCTGTGGGCCCCGATCAGCGACATTGAGCAAACCATCGCCCAGCTTTCCGCGACCGGCGCACATGGCCACGTGGTCCAGGTCGTCGACCCGGCCGAAGAGAGCTTCCCCTATTCGGGCCGCGTCGAATTCATAGAGCCGGAAGGGGCCGGCAGTGTCACAGCCGGGCGTGCCGAGACATGGCGCAACGACTATCAGGGCATCGTCGCGCGCCACCGCGCTGCGGTCCGCGCCGAGACCGATTTGCGGGGCTGGACCTTCGCCATCCACCGTACCGATCGTCCGGCGAGCGAGCTCTTGTTGGTGCTGCATTCGCGTATGGGCGACAACGCGCAGCCTGTTGTCGTTAACAGCCGGCATGCGCCGGCAAATCCGGTAAGCGCCGCATGATCGGTTCCCTCCCGCTCGGTTTTGCGCAACCGCTGGTCCTGCTCGGCCTGCTGAGTTTGCCGGTCCTGTGGTGGCTTTTGCGGCTGGTGCCGCCACGCCCACGCCGCATCGATTTTCCGCCGACACGCCTTCTGTTCGAAATTGCGCCGAAGGAGGAAACGCCGGCGCGTACACCGTGGTGGCTCACTCTGCTGCGGCTGGCATTGGCGGCACTCGTCATCGTGGCTGCGGCCGGACCGCTTTGGAATCCTCCTCTCGCGACCGCGAATAGAGCCGCTCCGTTATTGATCTTGCTCGACGATGGCTGGCCCGCGGCAGCATCATGGGATGCACGGCTGCGCAACGCGGACGAGATGATCGCGCGCGCTGAGGCCGACAATCGTGCCGTCGCCGTACTTCCCCTATCGGAAACCGCGCGTGATATTTCCCTGCAGCTTGCCGGGGCGACCCGTGTGCAGATCAAGCAAGTCGTGCCAAAGCCTTATGGCATCGACCGCACGGAAGCGCTGCCGCTGATCGAACGGTTTCTCGCAACCGCGCCGGATATCGAGGTCGCCTGGCTCTCGGACGGTGTCGATCTCGGCAAGGGAAGCGCTTTCGTCGAGGGCCTGAAGCGAGTCATCGGCAATCATTCCCTCACCGTTGTCGAAGGCGGCATCCCCATTCCGCACGCGCTCGCCGCCGCCGATAACGCAGCCGGCGCGCTGACGGTGAAAGTGCTTCGTGCGCAGACCAGCCCGGGCGACACCGGCGTGGTGAATGCTATTGATCTCAAAGGTCTCTCGCTTGGGGAGGCACCTTTCAACTTCAAATCCGGCGGCGGCGAAGCCGAAGCTGTTATCGATTTGCCGGTGGAAATCCGCAATGACGTCGCGCGGCTTGAGATCGTCGGTGAACGCTCAGCGGGTGCTGTGCAACTGCTCGACAAGCGCTGGCGGCGGCGCACTATCGGCGTTGTATCCGGGTCGACCGCCGACCGCTCACAGCCGCTGATCGGGGCGACTTATTATCTTTCTCGCGCGCTCAATCCGTTCGCCGACGTCAGCCTTTCTGAGGGCTTGGCACCGACAGAAGCGATTGCTCGTTTCCTCGACCGCCATTTGCCGATGCTGATCCTCGCCGACGTCGGGAACGTCACCGAAGCGCTCGATCGCCTCAACAAATGGATCGACAACGGCGGCGTGCTTGTGCGGTTCGCGGGGCCGCATCTTGCCGGCGCAGATGACAGCCTCGTGCCGGTAAAGCTGCGACGTGGCGGCCGCATCCTCGGCGGCAGTCTGAGCTGGGATAAGCCACAGCAGCTCGCCGGCTTCTCACGCGAAAGTCCCTTCAACGGCATGGCCATTCCGAATGACGTGACGGTGACTCGCCAGGTGCTGGCCGAGCCGGACTCGCAGCTCACCGACCGCACATGGGCGACACTGGCCGACGGCACGCCGCTCGTCACTGCCGAGCGTCGGGGCAAAGGCCTCCTCGTGTTGTTCCATGTGACCGCCGACAGCCGTTGGTCCGATCTGCCGCTTTCGGGCACCTTCGTCGATATGCTCCGGCGCCTGGTGGCAGTTGCGGGATCGAGCGCTACGGGGGAAGGCGATAACGTCGTCACCGCGACCGCCAACGGCCGCGCCGCACAAGTTGTGCCGCCGACGCGCGTGCTCGACGGCTTCGGGGCGTTCTCGGCGCCGCCGCCAACCGCGCGTCCCATTCCAAGCAATTACACCGGACGCGCGAGCCTCGATCACCCGCCGGGTTTTTACGGGCCGCCTGAGGGCTTGGTCGCGGTCAACACACTGGCGCCTGCCGACCGTCCCGCTGTGCTCGATGTCTCTCCGCTCAATGCGCGCATTGATGCCTACCGGCACGGAGAGCCGCTCGATCTGCGGGGACCAATATTCCTGGCTGCGCTCGCGTTGCTCGTGGTCGACGCGCTGGTGGTGATTTCACTCTCAGGCGGCTTCGGCAACTTGCGTCCGCGCCGACGTGCGGCTGCGGCATTGTTGGCGGCCGGTCTGCTTGGCGGGTTGACCCTGCATGACCCGGCACATGCGCAGCCTGCGCCACCGCAACAGCAGACGCCGCCGCTGACTGCGCAGCAGGAAGACTTCGCCATGAAGGCGACTCTGCAAACGCACCTTGCTTACATCATCACCGGAGATCCGAGTGTCGACGAAGTGAGCAAATCCGGCCTGCAAGGCCTCACGTTGTTCCTCGCACAGCGCACAGCGCTGGAGGCCGGCGATCCGATTGGACTCGATCCGGCGCGCGACGAGCTCGCCTTCTTTCCGCTGATTTATTGGCCAGTGTCGCCGAACGCGCCGAAGCCATCGCAGGCTGCGCTCGAAAAAATCGACAGCTACATGAAACGAGGCGGCACGGTGCTATTCGATACCCGCGATGCAGTCGACGCACCTCCGGGCCCCGGAGGAGAGATGCGCGGGCCGGGCATGGTCGCACTGCGCGCGATCCTGTCATCGCTTGATATTCCAGAACTCGAGCCAGTACCGCACGACCATGTACTGACCAAGACCTTCTTCTTGTTGCGCGATTTCCCGGGACGTTTCACAAACGGCCAGCTTTGGGTCGAGGCGCTGCCGGCTGAAAACGAAGATGAAGAACCCAATCGCCCGGCGCGCGCTGGCGATGGCGTGTCTTCGATCCTAATCACCTCGAATGACCTCGCCGGGGCCTGGGCGATGCGGCCGGACGGCCAACCCATGCTGCCGCTCGTGCCTGGCGAAGCGCGGCAGCGCGAATTCGCGTTCCGTGCCGGCGTCAACATCGTGATGTACGCGCTGACCGGCAACTACAAGGCCGATCAAGTGCATATCCCGGCACTGCTCGAACGGCTGGGGCAGTAGGAGACGGCTTGTGAACCTCGGCGTCTCATTTGCTCCCTTGGTGCCCTCCTACGTGGTGTGGGCCGCATTCGGCGTCGCAGCGCTGATTTCCATACTGCTGCTCGTCGCGCGCAGCCGTGGCGCGCCGTTGCGCGCGCTCGCATTGGGTTTGATGGTGCTCGCGCTCGCAAACCCCTCGCTGACGCGCGAGGATCGTGACCCAATTCCTTCTGTCGCCGCGGTCATCGTCGACAAAAGCCCGAGCCAGGATTTCGGCGACCGCAACCAGCAGACCGAGGCTGCACGTGCCGCACTGGTCGAACGGCTCAAGCGCATCCCGGGCCTGGAGGTTCGCGTCGCCGAGGCTGGCGCCGCCGACGGCGAAACCGACGGTACCAAGCTGTTTTCGGCCTTATCGTCGACACTCGCCGACGTGCCGCCCGATCGGGTTGCCGGCGCCATTCTGATTACCGACGGCCGCGTGCACGACGTGCCGCCCGATGCATCCGCACTTGGTTTTGCCGCGCCGTTGCATGCGCTGATCACCGGGCACAAAGATGAGATCGACCGCCGCGTCGTGCTCACGCAAACGCCGCGGTTTGGCATTGTCGGGCAATCGCAGACCGTCGGCTTCCGCATTGAGGATCAAAGTGCCAATGCTGGCGCCGCCGAAGTCACTATTCGGCGCGACGGCGAGGTCTTGGAAAAACTTACTGTCACAGTCCACGCAGAGACCAAGATCAATGTGCCGATCCCGCATGCAGGGCCGAACATTGTCGAGGTCGAGGCCTCTCCTCTGGAGGGCGAACTAACGCAAGTAAACAATCGCGCAGTCGTCTCGATCGACGGCGTGCGTGATAAACTGCGCGTTCTGCTGGTGTCCGGCGAACCGCACGCCGGCGAGCGCACTTGGCGCAATCTGCTGAAGTCGGATGCCTCTGTCGATCTGGTGCATTTCACGATTCTGCGCCCGCCGGAAAAACAGGACGGCACGCCGATCAACGAGCTGTCGCTGATCGCATTCCCCACACGCGAGCTGTTTCAGCAGAAGATCGGAGAATTCCAGCTCATTATTTTTGATCGCTACGCGCGACAAGGCGTGCTGCCGCTCATTTATTTCGACAACATCGCGAAATATGTGCGTGACGGCGGCGCAGTGCTGATAGCGGCAGGACCCGACTATGCGAGCGCCACCAGCATCTGGCGCACGCCGCTTGACGGCATTTTGCCAGCCGAGCCGACCGGCGACGTAACCGAGCGCAGCTTTCAGCCACAACTGACTGAAGCCGGCCACCGTCATCCGGTGACGCGCGATCTCGAAGGCTCGGATACCGACCCGCCGCATTGGAGCCATTGGTTCCGGCTGGTCGACATCAAACGCAGCACCGGCACCAACGTGATGCAAGGCCCGGACGGCAAGCCGCTGCTGGTGCTCGCGCGCGAGGGTGAAGGACGTGTCGCGCTGTTGCTGTCTGATCACATCTGGCTCTGGGCACGCGGCTATGAAGGCGGTGGGCCGCACCTGGATCTTTTGCGGCGGCTGTCGCACTGGCTGATGAAGCAGCCCGACCTCGAAGAAGAGGCCTTGCGACTGGTCGTGCGTGGCCGCGACATCACCGTACAACGGCAAACCATGGCCGACACGGTCAATCAGGTCACGCTGACCTCGCCCACCGGCGCAACGCGCACGCTGGATCTCAAGGCTGTCGAACCGGGACTGTGGCGCACATCGTTCACCGCAAACGAGCTTGGACTATGGCGTGCGACGGACGGAAAACTAACTGCGCTCGCCAACGTCGGCCCTGCCAATCCACGCGAATTCGCCGAGGTGACATCCACCACCGACGTCTTGCACGCACTGAGCAATGCCACAGGCGGAGACACAAGGCGGCTTGCAGAGGACCACAGCCTCGCGATCCCGCGTGTGGTCCCGGTTCGCACCAGCAGCACCTTCAAGGGTGATGACTGGATCGGGCTGAAGATGCGGGACGTCAGCGTCGTGCGCGGCATCGGCGTGCTGCCGGTCTTCGCCGGCCTGATAGGACTGCTGCTGCTGGTTGGCTCGCTGGCGGTAACCTGGGCCAGAGAAGGCCGCTAAGCCGTCTCCCAAGCAGGCCGTATCAAGCCTGCCACCCCCTCGAAGGCTCCGGCTGAAAGTTCGGCCACCAGAAGTCGCGCCGGATCGACTGGCCCCGGCATTTTGACTTGGCCTTTTGGAATTCGTTTGAACCCGGATTTGGCATAGATCGGCTCGTCGCCCACCAGCACCACCAGCTTGTGGCCGGTTGCCTGGGCCTCTTTCAACGCGCGCTTGACCAGCGCCGTGCCGACCCCATGCGAGCGGAAAGGTGGCTCGATCGTGAGCGGCCCCAGCAGCAGCGCCGGCGTGTCGCCGATGCAGATCGGCGTCAGCCGCACCGAACCCACCATCAACGTCCCGATCCGTGCGGTGAATGACAGATCGAGCACATGAGCTCTGCCCTCGCGGATGCGAAACGCCGTGCGCGCAAAACGCCCCGGGCCGAAGGTGCGCTCGTGCAGTCGTTCGATCGCCGGCTCGTCGGCGGCGATCTCCGGCAATATGGTCAGCGCGAGCTCACTCATGGCATTCAAATATCCGTATCAGGCGCTGCCGCTTAGCATTTGGGCGGATTCCGGTCCATCGCCCGTGGCATTCGACGCGCCAACAGCCTAAATGAAGGCCGACGAGGTTAAGGAGAGCGGCATGGGACTTCTGGTCGACGGCGTGTGGCAAGATGACGTTTCGCGCACCAAAGACGGCCATTTTATTCGGCCAACAACGCGATTCCGCAATTGGGTCACGCCCGACGGCGGCCCCGGCCCTTCCGGCGACGGCGGCTTTGCGGCCGAGGCAGGCCGCTATCATCTCTATGTTTCGCTGTCCTGTCCGTGGGCGCATCGCACCATCATTTTCCGCAAACTGAAGGCGCTCGAGAAAGTCGTCTCGATGTCGATTGTCTCGCCAGACATGCTCAAAGACGGCTGGACCTTCAACAAGGCCGAGGGCTCCAGCGGCGACGATGTGAACGGCAAGAGCAAGCTGTCGGAAATCTATCTGCTCGCCGATGCGCGGTATTCTGGGCGCGTCAGTGTGCCGGTGCTGTGGGACAAGAAACGCAAAACTATCGTCAATAACGAGTCGTCCGAAATTATCCGCATGCTCAATTCGGCTTTCGACGCATTCACCAATGTGCACACCGACTACTATCCTGAAAGCCTGCGCTCGGAGATCGATCGCCTCAACGATCTGATCTATCCAAACATCAACAACGGCGTCTATCGCGCCGGCTTCGCCAGCTCGCAAGCTGCTTACGAAGACGCATTTCGTAATGTCTTCGATGCGCTTGAGGAGATCGAACAGATCCTGTCGCAACACCGTTATCTGGTTGGCAACACCATTACGGAGGCTGACTGGCGCCTGTTCTGCACACTCATCCGCTTCGATGCGGTTTATTATTCTCACTTCAAATGCAATTGGCGCCACATCTACGAATTTCCGAACCTTTCAAATTATCTGCGCGATCTCTACCAGGTACCGGGCGTCGCCGGGACCGTGAGCATCGAGCAAATCAAGCGGCACTACTACGGCAGCCAACGGCAGGTGAATCCGACCGGCATCGTTCCCGTTGGACCGCAGCTCGATTTCGCTGCGCCGCATGACCGCGCACAATTCGGATAAAGCTCACCATAATTCGCTGATCGTCGTGCCGCTTATGACTTCTGCAATACGGGCGCGTGTGGCGCGGCTGGTGTCGTTCGGCAGGGCATCCGGCGCAAAAAATCCGTGCGCGATGATTTCATGATTGGGTCGCGGATTGCCGTCCTGCCGAAAATCCCGGACGATGAACAACGCGACGTGATCGCGCCGCGATGTCCGCTTGTTGAAGTAGACCCCATAAAGCTGCGGCGCAGCAGCGATCTGAATGTTGCCTTCCTCGGCCAGCTCACGCGTCAATGCTTCGAGAAGCGTCTCACCTGTTTCCACACCGCCGCCCGGCAGATGCCACCCGCCCACGTATGAGTGTTTGACAAGGAAAATCCGGCCGGTCCCGTCAATGACCATGGCGCGCGCACCCAGCGTGGTCCCGCGCGAGAACCGCCAGTAAAAGTGCAGTACCCGGCGAATGACCGGTTCAACCGCGCGGCGTAGGCGTTGCAATCGCAGCCTCCTCTTTGCCGCCCGCCATGCCGGCAGCGTGTTCCCAAAAACCGCACGGACGCTTTTAAAGTACGGCGCACCATTTAGAATGGTTTGACTATATGGCATAAACCGGCCACCCGGCGATCAGAGGATAACTCGTGAAACGATTTTCTGACTTGACTGAACAGGAAGTGCTGGCGCTTGCCATTACCAACGAAGAAGAAGACAGCCGAATTTATCGGGGGTTTGCCGAAGGCCTGCGCGAGAAATTTCCCTCCTCCGCCAAGGTATTCGACGAGATGGCGGAAGAAGAAGTGCACCACCGCACAATGCTGTTCGATCTCTACCGCAAGAAGTTCGGCGAATATCTGCCGCTCATCCGCCGCCAGGACGTGAAAGGCTTCCTCCACCCGAAACAACCGCTTTGGCTGACGCGGCCGCTTGGGCTCGAAGACGTTCGGAAATTTGCCGAAAACATGGAGTTTCAGGCTGAGCGCTATTACCGCAAGGCAGCGGAAACGGCGCGCGACGCTTCGGTGCGGCAATTGTTGATCGAACTTGCCGAAGCCGAGGCCGGGCACGAGAACCTTGCGCACAAGTTAAGCCAACAAATTCTCACCACAGGTGCGCGCGCAACTGAAGATGAGACCGCGCGGCGCATGTTCGTGCTGCAATACGTGCAGCCCGGCCTCGCCGGCCTGATGGACGGCTCGGTATCCACACTGGCGCCGCTGTTTGCGGCCGCATTCGCTACGCATAACACGTGGGCGACATTCCTGGTCGGCATGGCGGCATCGGTCGGCGCCGGCATCTCGATGGGCTTTGCCGAAGCGCTGTCAGACGACGGCTCGCTCACCGGCCGCGGCACGCCCTGGCTGCGCGGCGCAGTGTGCGGCGTGATGACGGCTATTGGCGGGCTTGGCCACACATTGCCTTATCTTATCCCGCACTTCGCAACCGCGACCGCCGTCGCCGTGATCGTGGTAGCGATCGAGCTCGCCGTGATCTCCTGGATCCGGACGCGCTTCATGGACACACCATTCCTGCAGGCAGCCTTCCAGGTCGTCATCGGCGGTGTGCTGGTGTTCATTGCCGGCATATTGATCGGCAGTTCGTAGCGGGCTACTCCCGGGTCGATGTTTACGCTCGCCCATCTTTCCGACCCGCACCTGGCTCCGTTGCCGCGGCCCCGATGGGGCGAGCTCATCGGCAAACGGGTGACCGGCTATATCAATTGGCAGCAAAAACGGCGCTTCATCCACGATCCCGCCGCGTTGGCCGCGGTCGTTACCGATATCAAGGCGCAGGGGCCCGATCACATTGCGGTCACTGGAGACATCGCAAATATCGCACTGGCGGCGGAATTTCCGCCGGGGCGCGATTGGCTGGAAAGCCTGGGCTCCGCGCGCGACGTGACCTTGGTGCCTGGCAATCATGACATCTATGTGCGCGAGGCCGCCGTCTTCGCCGCTCGCCAATGGGGCGCTTATATGTGCGACGATGAAGGCGTTGGCGGATTCCCCTTCGTGCGCCGGCGCGGCAATATCGCGCTGATTGGGCTTTCAAGCGGAGTGCCAACCGCACCTTTCCTGGCAACCGGCTGGCTGGGCACGAAACAGCTCACCGAACTGGCGGCAACGCTCAACGAACTCAAAGGCGAAGGCCTGTTCCGGGTGATATTAATTCATCATCCGCCGGTGAGCGAAACCGCGCGCCAAAAGCACCTCCTCGACGCCCCCATATTCAAGCGCGTGATCGCCGCGCACGGCGCCGATTTGTTGCTTCACGGACACGACCACATTCACATGGTCAATTGGCTGCACGGCCCGAATGGCACGCGCGTTCCCGCGGTCGGCGTGCCATCGGCCTCAGCCGCGCCCGGGCGCGACAAGGATGCCGCTGGATACAATTTGTACCGGATCGAAGGTACGCGCGATGCCTGGCAATGTGAGCTGATATCGCGCGGCCTCACCACGTCCGGCGAAGTCGTGCAGCAGAAAAGGCTCATGCTGCAATCCTAGGGATGCGGAGTACTGAGCAAGGCCAGCGCAAACAGCGCGACCACACCGATGACCAGCCCGAACAGGAACGTGCGGACGGTGCGCCAACGCCGGTGTTGCCGGTCGTGCCGCAACACTGTCTGCGCCACGCCACGTCCAGCATCGTCAGTGAGTGCGCGCTCTCGTTCGACCAGCCTGCGTGCGACGTAGCGGGTAATCGCTTCGACCAGTTCGGACGCTTCGTATGATTCAGCGAGCACGGCGCGTCCATAGCGCGTGTCCTGCACGAAACGGTATTGCCGCTTGTCGCGGCCCATCTCGACATGCGTAACGACGTCGATCCACAACCGCGGAATGTCGCCCTTACTCACACCGCGGTCGAACAGTTCGACGTCGTTGGGAATTTCGTTAAACAGAGGGTCGAGTGCTTCGTCGAGAAGCTCAAGACGCGCCACTGCAGCGTCGCGTAAGTCGACAACGACACCGGAGCGCTCGGCCGCTTCGATACGCGCTTCGCGCACAGCATCTTTGAGCGGGCGTGGCGTTTCCGCACCTTCCGTCTCGGGTTTTTTGTTTCCCCACATGTCGCCAATCTAGCAACGGCGGCCCGAAGCGCAAAGCCGAAATGTATTAGTTTTCAAGAAGTTTGATAGCTAACCCGCGGTTAATGGGCGGGAACCACGCCATATTTGCGCGCCCAGCCCAAACCTTCCTCGGTCCGAGTGCGCGGCCGATATTCGGCGCCTATCCAGCCTTGGTAGCCGAGATTGTCCACAGCTTCGAATACCGCCGGGTAGTTGATTTCGCCTTCGTCGGGCTCGTGCCGGGATGGCACCGCCGCACACTGCAGATGGCCGATGACGGGTAGAAATTTCTCAAGGCGGTGGATCAAATCGCCACCAACAATCTGCACATGATAGAAATCGAACTGCACGCGAATATTCGGCTTGGCAACTTTGGCGATGATGTCGGCTGCGTGTTCGACGTGATTGAGGAAATAATTGGGACGGTCGCGCCCGTTGATCGGCTCGATCAGCAGCGTGATCTTCTTCTCTGCCGCCAGATCGGCAGCGCGCGCCAGATTGTCAATGAAGACGCGGTCGGCCGCCGGGCGTTGCTCGGGCGCAATCTTGCCCGCAAGACAATGGATCGCACTGGCGCCAATCGCGTTTGCATAATCGAGCGCACGCGTAAAAAGCACTTGCCAGTCCTTCTCGCGCCCCGGCACTGCGGCAAGACCGAACTCGCCGTCGCGGCCGCCGGGCGGTGTATTGAGGCCAAGGATCGCAAGTTTATTCTTTTCAATCGCCGCCCTCACCGCGACTGTCGAGACATCGTAAGGAAATTGCAACTCGATAGCCTTGAAGCCGGCGGCCGCCGCCGCGTCGATCCTCTCGAGCAAGGACCGCTCGGTGAAAAGATAACCAAGATTGGCGGCAAACCGTGGCATAGACCCCTCGATGCTCACTTGCGCGCGGACGCGCGGACGTATTCATTAGCGCCGCGAACCGAGTAACACCACCCCGGAAATCTGATGTCCGCCAACAGCGCGTTCCATATTGCAGTCCTATCAGGTGATGGCATCGGGCCGGAAGTGATGGCCCCAACCCTCGACATTCTGCGGCGGATCGAGGCGGACACGCCAAGCTTGAAATTCCGTTTTACCGAGGGCGCGGCGGGCGCCGGCCACTACAAGGAAACCGGCAAGTCGATGCCGGAGTCGACCATCAAGCTGTGCGAGGAGGCCGACGCGATTTTGCTCGGCGCCTGTGGCCTGCCAAGTGTGCGCTACCCCGACAATACCGAGATCATGCCGCAGGTAGAGCTGCGCTTCATCTTCGATCTTTACGCTGGCGTACGGCCGGCGCGGCTGATTCCCGGTATCCCGAGCCCGATTGTCGGCGCCGCGGAACGCGGCATCGATTTCATTCTGATCCGCGAGTCGACGGAAGGCCTGTTCGCTTCGATGGGCAAAGGCGTGGTCACGCACGACGAAGCACGCGAAACGCTGGTGATCACGCGCAAGACTTCAGAGCGCCTTTTCGACTTTTCGTTGCGGCTCGCCGAACGCCGCAAAAAGCGCGGAAAGCCTGGGCTCCTTACCTGTGTCGACAAAGCCAATGCTTTCAAGGCCTACGCCTATTTCCGTTCGATCTTCGACGAGCGCGCGCAGAATTTCCCGGGCGTGAAAACCGATCACGTGTACGTCGATGCTTGCGCCGCATTGATGGTGCGCAAGCCGTGGGATTTCGACGTCATGGTGATGGAAAATATCTTCGGCGACATCCTCTCCGATCTCGCCGCCGGGCTGATCGGTGGCCTCGGCATCGCGCCGTCGGCTGATATCGGCGACAAGCACGCAGTGTTTCAACCATGCCACGGCACGGCGCCTGACATCATGGGCCAAGGCAAAGCCAATCCGACCGCAATGATTCTGTCGGCCGCGATGATGCTCGACTGGCTCGCTGACAGGCACGATCATCAGCCGGCTGCGGACGCCGCGCAGCGGATCGAGCGTGCTGTCGACAAGGTTTATGCCGGCGGCATCAAGCCGATGGAATATGGTGGCACGTGCGGCACGCAAGCGGTTGCTCAAGCCGTGCTCAAGGCGCTCGAATAAGGAGGCTGCATATGTTGTATTCGGTTTTCACACTCGATAATCCTGACGCGGTCGACAAGCGAAAAGCTGTTCACGGTGCGCATGTCGCGCATCTCAAAAGTGCAAAGAATTTTGGCATTACAATCACCGTCGGCGGTCCGTTGGTGTCGGACGATGGCGGCAGCGCGATTGGCAGCCTGATGGTCCTGGAAGCACCCGATCGCGCCACGGCAGAGAAATTCAACCGCGCTGATCCCTTTCACCAAAACGGCGTGTGGGGAAAGGTCGAAATCCGTCGGTTTGACCGGAAGGAATAGTTACAACCCAACGAAATCCTTGATCGCGGCGAGGAATTGATCCGGCTGCTCCAGGGGCGGGCAATGGCCACAGCCCGGCAGTTCGATGTACTTCGCGCCGGCGACCTTCTCGGCGATCTGTTTGTTGAGCGCGGGTGGCGTGGCCTGATCGAATTCACCGCACACAACCAGCGTCGGCACTTTCAGGTGATGCAGCAACGGTACGAGATCGGTTTCCTGCAAAATTTTGCAGGCGGCCTGGAAAGCCTTTGGATCGATTGCGAGCAAAACTTTTTTTCGTTCCTCGATTTTTTCCGGATGTGCCGCAAGATAGGCCGGCGAAAATACGCGTTTGGCGGCGATCTCGGCGATGCTTCCAAGCCCGCCGTCGGCGACTTTCTGCGCCATCACCGCAAATGCCTCGCGTCCCTGCGGCGGAAAACCCGCCGCCGCATCGCTGAGCACAAGCTTTGATAAGCGCTCCGGGTGCGCGAGCGCAAACGCAAGCGCAACGGTGCCGCCGAATCCGTTCCCCATAAGTATCGCGTCGTTGTGGATACCGAATTCCTCGAAACCGTCTTCGATGGTCGCGATGTAGGCATCCATCAGCGCCAGCAACGGCGGCTGCGAACCATGAAATCCGGGAAGGTTGATCAACGTGACGCGATGCTTGGCAGCCAGCGCCGGAAGCACGGGATCGAAGGCAAAACGATCGGCAAGCAGCGAATGCAACAGGACCAGGTCAGAGCCTTCGCCAGTGCGCACCGCAGTGAGCGTGCCCCGTCCGGCGCTCAGTTGTTCTAACTGCATTGGCACCTCCCAAGACGTCCCAAGACGTGTATGCCCGGCACTAGGCCGGGCATGACGTCGCAACGTTTACGGTTGCGGCTAGTTCCCTTCCCGCCAAAGGCCGAGCGCTTCCTGCGCCGGGCGGTCGGAAATAGAGAATAGTACAGCGTCCTCGTTCGTCGTGTGCGAGTAGCGCTTCCATGGCGGCACCACAAACACATCATTGACGCCCCATTCGAAGGGCTTGCCGTCGATGACGGTGGTGCCGCGCCCCTCGGCGACCGCAAAAATGGTCGCGTCGGTCGAGCGATAGGACTCGCCTTTGAAACCTTTCGGCAGTAGCGCGAGATTGGCGCCCATGGTCGGGAGCACCGGCCCGCCATTGATCGGATTGGCGTAGCGCACGCGCGCGCCATGTCGTTTATCGACGTCGCCTGTGTCTTTCAGGCGTTGCAAGATCGGCCGCATCTTGGCGTAGGGATAGTTGATCACCGGGCTACGGTTGAGGTGCGCCGGCGCGCCATCCGGCAAAACGCCGGAGGCGTAGCGATCGAAAGAGTCCCCGTCGGCGTGATTGGTCTTCTGCATCTTATCGTCGAAATGCGTGGCGAACGACGCTTCGAAATGATTCACCGTTGGCATGTCGAGCACGTCGAGCCACATCACCGGCTGTTTGCCCGGATTGCCGTGATCGTGCGGCGCCCAGTTGGCGGTGATGATAAAGTCACCGTGGTTCATTTGAGTCTTCTCGCCCTCGACCGCCGTGTAGGCGCCCTCGCCTTCCAGCACGAAACGAATGGCGGAGGATACATGTTGATGCGCGTCGGCGATCTCGCCGGGCAGGATCAACTGGATGCCGGCGAACAGAGAGTTCGTGATGCGCGCCTTGCCAGGCATGCCGGGATTTTCCAAAACCAGTACGCGGCGTTCAGCCTCTTCGGCACTGATCACGTCGCCCGCTTCCAGCATGAGCCGTTTGACGTCGCCGAACTTCCAGACCGCCGGCTGAAAGCTGGTCTTCGGTTCCTTCGTGACCAAATCCTTCAGCACCTCCCAAAGCGGCGCCATGTTGAACTTGGAAATTTTGTCGTAATAGGCCTGCCGCGCCACCTGCACATTGTGCTTGGAACCAGGTTGCTCGGTTGCGGTTGCGACCGCCATGGGCGTGCTCCTCGAAAACTCGATGGTTGGTTTTGCAACTTTATAGCGCAGATCGGGCCGGGCTGGAACCACCTGCTCCGCATTGCAGATAGCTAGTTATTGACCGAGCCACCGTCCACCACGAGCGATTGGCCGGTGACGAAATCGCTATCGCTGGACGCCAGGAACACGAGGGCCCCAAGCAAATCTTCAGGGTAGGCGTCGCGTTTGAAGGCGCGGCTGTTGCGCACCGGCAGCCGTTCCTCTTCGACGTGGGTCGCGTTTTCGAGGCCCGTATCGCTGAGAATATATCCGGGTGAAAGCGAGTTAACCGCGATGCCGTATTCGCCAAGTTCACGCGACAATGAACGGGTGAAGGCGAGCATTGCGCCCTTGGACGTGACATAGGGCAGCATGCGCGGCACACCTTTGTAGGCGGCGCCGGAGGCGATGTTGATGATCTTTCCACTCCGTCGCGCCATCATATGGGGCGCGACGTTCCGAACCATCAGATAAGGTCCGCGCACATTGATCGCCATCACGCGGTCCCACAGATCCACGTCCCACTCAGTGAAGTTTCTCGGCTTTAGAGTTGAATAGAGCGCAGCGTTGTTCACCAACACGTCGATCTGGCCAAATCGGTCGATGGTCTGCGCCACCAAGCCTTTCACGGCTTTCTCATCGCTGACATCGAATTGCACACTCGCCACCGAATTCGCGCCATGGCGTCCCGCGATTTCCTCCGCAAGCCCACGGCCGTCGGCAATATCGGCGATCATCACGCGCGCACCCTCGGCCGCAAGCGCCTGCGAATAGTGCCGGCCGATACCCTTCGCGCCACCGGTGACGATCGCAGTTTTTCCAGCAAGCCTCGGCATGCGTGTCTCCCGGCTATGGCGTGATGGCCTTGTAGCGGCCGCTCTTCTCTTCGTACAGTCTTGCAACGGGACGAAGCTCGCGACAAGCGAGCGCAAGGGGGAAAATTCATGCCACGCGATACTGCCGACCGTCTGGCGATCAGGGACCTGATCGAGAACTGGGCGCTTTGGCGCGACGCCCGCATGTGGGACCGCTTTCGCACGGTTTGGCACAAGGACGGCCAGATGTGGGCGACCTGGTTTCAGGGCTCATATGAAGAATTCATCCGCGTCAGCCAGGAAGGCTACGACCGCGGCGTGCGCATCATGCATATGCTCGGTGGCATGAGCATCGATATCAAAGGAAAGCGCGCCATCGCGCAGACCAAGATGACGATTTCGCAGCGCGCAAAGGTTGAGGGCGTTTTGTGCGATGTCGTTTGCAGCGGGCGTTTTTACGATTTCCTGGAAAAGCGCAAAGGCCGTTGGGGCATCGTCCTCCGCCGGCTTGCCTATGAAAAGGACCGTATCGACCCGGTTGAGCCCGATGCAAAGCTCGCGCTCGACAAGACGCTGTTGGCGCAATTTCCGGAAGGCTACCGGCACCTGGCCTATTTGCAGAGCAAGATCGGATACAAGATCAAGGACGAGCTGCCCGGCCTCGATGGGCCACCACTTGATGCGCTCTACGCCAAAGGCGACGCGTGGCTCAAGGGCCGCAAACTATAGCGACCGGGGGTTGGCTCACACGCCAAGAAGTGCAATTTTGTTTGGAGGTGGTCGCACCGAACAAAACCACCGGGGGGAGCCGCCATGTCGCTTGCCGACAAATTCAACCTGTTCAACGAATTCAACATCCTGCGCATTACTTGTGCAGTGTTTTTCATTCCTCACATCATTGGCAAGTTTACGGTGCCGGCGACACTCGAGTTTTTCGTCAAGGCTGGCTTCAAACCACCCGCCACCTGGATGTACATTGCGGGCGCGATTGAGACTCTTCTCACCATCGGGCTTTTCTTCGGCATCTATACGCCTTATGTCGGCTTTATCGCCTTCATCCATCTGCTCGTCGCTGCTGCAGCAACTTACAGAGTGACGGAGTGCTGGATCTGGGTTATCGGCGGCGTCGAATATTGCATCTTCTGGGCGATTTGCTGTCTGGTCGTCGCCATGCACGCCTATCACACCGGCCTCTAGAGTCTTCGTACTGAAAGGAAATCTTTCCAATGGCTAGCGTTCTGTTTTCTCCAATCACCCTGCGCGGTCTGACACTACCAAACAGGGTCGTGGTGTCGCCGATGTGCCAATACAATTCAAACAACGGCTCGGCCAATGACTGGCACCTAATGCACCTCGGCAATATGTCGCTCGGCTGCGCGGGGTTGGTGATGTGCGAAATGACCAACGTCAATCAGCAAGGCCGCATTTCACCGAAGTGCGCGGGCATGTGGTCGGATGACAACGAGGCAGCGCTTAAGCGCGTGCACGATTTTTGCCGCCAGTACGGCGTTGCGAAGGTTGGCGTCCAGCTTGCCCATGCGGGGCGCAAGGGACCGACAACGCCACCAGCGGCCGGCGGCAAGCCGATCCTTGAAGGGCCGGACGCCTGGATACCGGAAGCACCGTCAGCAATTCCCTATGACACCGGCTGGCCCGTGCCGCACGCAATGACCAAGGACGACATCAAGCGGTGCGTCGGCGAATTTGCCGCTGCCGCCAAGCGCGTCGATCGTATCGGTTATGACGTGATCGAGCTGCATGCGGCTCACGGCTACCTTGCCCATCAATTCCTGTCGCCGCTCTCGAACCACCGCATTGACGAATATGGCGGATCGCTCGAAAACCGCATGCGCTTTGTGATCGAGATGTATGAGGCCGTGCGGGCCGTATG
>DATFVF010000136.1:0-3763 GCA_035260465.1 Pseudolabrys sp.
CGGGCAAGCGCGGCCTCGTCAACCAGGTTGCCGCGCGACAAATTTATGAAATAGGCAGACGGCATCATTTGCGCGAAGGCTTCGGCGTTCATCAAATTCTCGGTCTGCTCGTTGGCAATGGCGAGACACACGACGAAATCCGATCTTGCCAGCAGATCAACAAACGGGACCTGTTTGAGCATTGGCTGGGTCACCCTTTTCTTCGGATCTGCGACCAGCACCGTCATGCCGAGTGCGAGACCGAGCTCGGCAAGATGCTCGCCAATCGCCCCATAACCAATGATGCCGAGCGTTGCTCCCTTTAGCTGGCGGCCCATGCGCGCTTCGGGAACACGGCCGGTACGGTAGACGGACGTGGCCTCGGTGACGTGGCGCCCGCAATCGATCATAAAGCCGATGGCCATCTCGGCGACCGAAGCGATGAAGCCCGGCGTCGCGTGGGTGACCAGAATTCCTTGGGCGCTGGCGGCGGCGACATCGACGTTACGAATATCGACCGCAACCCGCAGGAACGCGACCAAATCACCGACCAGCGGGAAGAGCTCGGCCGGGCCGGCCGTTTGCCGGTCTGAGATTATGATCTCACAACCCTGTGCGGCTTGCGCCAGCGCCTTGGCGTCGAGCACCTGGCCGGTGTCGTTGAGCCGCACGTCGCCGAGCTTGCGCAACTCGGCGAGCGCGCGCTCGCCGTAGTAGTTCTTAAGCATGCCGGGGATGTGAGTGAGAAAGATGTTAGGCACGGTCTTCTCCGGGCGCGCTACCTCCCCTCACTGTACGTCGACGATCTCCACCCAGTTCGCGCCATTGCCGACGGGGTAGCGATTGGGCTCACCGAGCGTCCCGGTGCTCTGGTCGATCTTGTAAACCGACAGGCGGTCCGATTTCTCACCTGAGGCGATGAGATATTGGCCGCTCGGATCGATCCGGATACCGCGCGGCTGGGCCTCGGTCGCGTAATTGGCAACGTAGGCGAGCTTGCCCGTTCCAGGTGCCACCGTGAACAAGGCGATTTTGTTCGTGGTCCGCTCACTCGAATACAGGAATTTGCCGTTGGGCGTGATCTGGACGTCGGCCGCCCAGACTTTCGGCTTGTCGTCTTTGGGCGCTGCGGCGGGCGCTGGTGCGGCGCTGACCGGCGGCTGCGCTGCGCCCCAAGTAAGGCCAGCCTCCGGCGGCACTGAGCTGACGCTATCTACGAGCGTCAACGTGCCCTTGCCAGCATCGATCGCGTATTGCGTGACGTGCCCCGAAAGCTCGTTGAGCACGTAAAGGTTTTTGTTGTCCGGCGAGAAAACCATATGGCGCGGGCCGTGGCCCGCTTCCGGGCTGATTGCTGCCGGGTCGTTAGCTGTGAGTTTGCCCGTCTTGCTGTCGAAGATAAACAGCAGCACTTGATTGGCGCCGAGCGTCGCGGCGTAGACAAACTTGTTGCTGCGATCGGGCAAGATTGAATGTGCATTCCGGCCGGTGGGGATTACCTGAATCGCTTCCGCCTCGACCAGTCCATTTTCGCCGATCGGACTCACCGCAAGTTTGTCTCCGCCATAGGAGGCGGTGAATAGGTAACGCCCGGTGTGGTCGGTCGAGACATAGGGCATGCTGTCGGGCAGCGGCGCAGATGCTTTCTGCGCGAGCGCCCCGGTTGCGGGATCAATGGTGTAGGTCAGTACGCGCAGCGGCTGCGAGCGCACGACGGCATAGAGGTGCTTTTTGTTCGGGCTCACCGTCATTGGCATGACCAGTTTGGCGGCCTCGGCCTTCCCGATCGGCGTCAGCGCGCCGGTACTTATGTCCATCATGTATGAGTCGATATTACCGTCTTGCGCGTTCGACACGTAGACGAACGTCTTGGCCGCCGACATTGAGGTCACTCCGATTACCAACAGCAGCGCGAGCGCGAGACTCGTCGCTCCATTCCTTGGCGTTTTCATTTTTGCTCTCCCCATCCGAAAAGGACATGCCAACGGCGAGAATGCGGTTCGTTTGGCTTTGCGTGCATATTATCAGGAAAGCGCGGGACGGCTCGTATTCTTTGGCAAGCAGTCGAGCGCCGCCTTGGCGCGCCCCAGTTGGTCCGCCCCAGGCAGCCACTCTTGAAGGGGGCGATGTCCGCTTTGGGTCATGAGCGGACACCGCACACTTGGTTTGAAATGAAAGAGGTCGTCAACTTCGACGGCCTCGACTCGAAAATGAATTTCAGTAACCGCGATAGGGCTTGCAGAGGCCGTCTTGAACTGTCCAGCCCCGCTGGCAACCGTTCACGGTCCTATAGCGACCTGGCGGATAATAGCCACGGTCTCCGCGATAATATCGGTCGTCAGAATCGTAGTACCGCTCGCGATACCGATCACCATAGTACGGCCCGGGACCACCATAGTATGAGCCGCCGCCATACCCCTGCGCCGAGGCGACGCCTGCCGTCCCCACAAGGGACGCGGCCGCCAACAGTATAAATGCAAGCTTTTTCATTTTGTCCTCCCGACAGGTTAAACGCGAATGAGCCGGATCATGTTCCTTTGCAGCGCGCGGCTCCAAACGGGGGCACGCGCGCTGCACCATTGGGTCGGATACTCTCGAAGTTGCAGACTATCGTTAGGCATTAGTAATCGTAGTAATTGTCACCGCAGACCCAGACCCGGCTCAATCCCCACGGTGTAGGCGCCCAGCGCCAGCAATCATAACCGCCGTATCCGTATGCAGCGGCGAAGAAGAACCGATTATGGTGGCGATGCACGAACCTGCCGTGACGGAGTGCGTTGTGGTTCCAGCTAGCTCCGTTCCAACGACTACCGCTCCAACTGCCAACGGGTGCCGTACCGACAGCGGCGCGGCTGCTTATGGCGCTTCCACTCAAGTGGCTGGCGGACCGGCTTCCGCTCATGTGGCTGGCGGACGAGCCTCCACTAATATGGCCTCCGCCTCCACTTCCGTGACCGCCACCGCCGCCTCCGCTATGACCGTGCGCGAGAGCAATCGAGGGCAGCAGCGCGATTGCTAAGGCAAATACGAACCTACGCATCAGACCCTCCTTTGGTTGATTCATCTAATGAACACGGCGGCGGGGCTGATCCTGCGCACGTCACGAGGACTTGATCGCGCCATAGCAAATTGACCCAGCGCAGAACGCTTACACAGTGAATTGAGTGCCTGGATGGGGAACAAAAGCTAATTCGCCAGCCTTTTTCATTGACGCCCCCGGGCTGACCGTAAACACGACGGTCCACGGACCGGCAGGGCTCGCACCCCAACTGTCAAGGACTCAAGAAATGGAACACAGGAACAGTCTTGCTTTCGCTATCGCCGGAATCATCGCACTTGCGCCGGTCGCCACGCTGGCCGCGGGGCCTACCGTGAACGTGCGCGGGACCATCGTGCGCGTTGATGGCGATACCATCGACATTCAAGCGCGCGGCGGCGCACCGGCAAAAGTTCATCTGGCCAGCAATGCGAAAATCGCATCGGTCGCCGAAGCGACGCTGTCGGATATCAAGCCGGGAGCCTTTATCGGCACCGCGGCGACACCACGAACGGATGGCACCCTGCAAGCAATTGAAGTCCACATCTTTCCCGAATCGATGCGCGGGACCGGCGAAGGCACGCGCGCGTGGGATCTTGCGCCAAAAAGCAGCATGACCAACGGAACGGTGACGCAAAAGGCCGACAAGGTCGAGAACAACCAAGTGAGCAAGGTCGAGGGCAACAATGTGGTTGTCGACTATAACGGCGGCAGCAAGGTCGTGGCGGTGACGCCGGACACCAAGGT
>DATFVF010000137.1:0-20222 GCA_035260465.1 Pseudolabrys sp.
TTATCATGTCGACCATCGCGAGTTGTGCGCGCATGAGCGCGACTGGCCATTCCGCATCATCAATATTCTCGACATCATCGGCGCCAGCATGGGGCTTCACCACGACGACCACTTCAAAAGGCTGAAAATCATGCAGGACGCCGATGCCATCGTTGCCGATTGCGCAGACATGATCGCGGCCTATCGGATTGATCCCGCTGTGGCGCGGGAAGTGGTGGTCAAGGCGACGCTTAGCGAACAGCCTTTGCCGCTACGCGGCTAAAGGCGGCCTTTGAGTTGACGGAGCAGGGCGTGCGGCTTATATCCCCCGCCATGACGACGTTTGTTGCAGCAATCAGGCTCCGCCGCTGTGCCATCGAGGCACGGGCGTAGCTTTGTCGTCACCCGTGCCGCCGGATTTAAGGCCGCGGTACATGTCCCCAGTCAAAACCGCACAGTTGGCCTTCTTCCGGTAGTTCTTTAAGACTTCTGGATAAGGATCGATTCATGGCCACGAAAGCGAAGATCGGCGTGTTGGGTGCCTCGGGCTACACCGGGGGCGAGCTTGTGCGCTTGCTGCTGCGCCATCCGCGCGCGGACATCGTGTTGCTGACCGCTGAACGCAGCGCCGGCAAGGCGATGCGCGACGTGTTTCCGCAGTTTTCGCCGTTCGCATTACCGCAACTTGTCGCGGTTGACGGAATTGATTGGAGCAGCGCGGCTCTTGATGTTGCGTTCTGCGCCTTGCCGCATGCGACCACGCAGAAAGTTCTGAAGCATCTTCTTGCAAAGTCGCCGGCAACCAAAGTCGTCGATCTCTCAGCTGACTTTCGTTTGGCGGACACCGCCGCTTACGCGAAGTGGTATGGTCACGAACACCATGCGCCCGAGTTGCAGAAGGAGGCGGTCTACGGCCTCACCGAAATTCATCGGCGCGAGATCCGCAACGCGCGGCTGGTCGCCAACCCGGGCTGCTACACCACATGCGCGCAGCTGCCACTCATTCCGTTGATCAAGAACAAGGCGATTGAACTTGATGAGATTGTCGTCGACGCCAAATCGGGAATGACGGGGGCGGGTCGAACGGCGAAAGAGGCCATGCTGTTTTCAGAGGTGTCGGAAGGCTTCAATGCCTATTGCGTGGGGCATCACCGGCACATGGCCGAATTGGACCAGGAGTTCTCGCTTGCGGCTGGCCGAGAGGTGGTTGTCACTTTCACCCCGCATTTGGTGCCTATGAACCGGGGCATTCTCTCGACGATTTACGTGCGAGGCCGGCGCGGCCGGACGCCTGAAGACCTTCATGCGTTACTTTTAAAGTCGTACATGAAGGAACCCTTCGTGCATGTCCTGCCTTTTGGCGAAACACCGCAGACCCGTCATGTGCGAGGGTCCAATATGACCTTTATCGGAGTCGCCAAGGATCGCATTCCGGGGCGCGCCATCCTCGTCTCGGTACTCGACAATCTGGTTAAGGGGGCTTCGGGTCAGGCAATCCAGAACATGAATCTGGTGATGGGTTGGCCGGAGACGATGGCGCTGGAGCAGATCGCGCTGTTCCCCTGATTCGACTGGTACAATGGCAATGTCCTTGCCGGAGACCACGACCATGTTCGAGGTCCAGAACCAGCCTCCGCCGCTCGAGCCCTACAATCTGTTCGCGAGCGACGTTGTTTTGCGCGAGGCGGTGACGCGTGAGGGTGCCGGTTGGGCGCATAGCGAACTCACCGCATTGGGCGCCACTCTCGGTAAACCGGAAACCATCCAACTCGGTTTCGACGCCAATAAATCCCCGCCGCAATTGCGCACGCTCGACCGCTACGGTCATCGCCTCGACGAGGTCGAGTTTCATCCGGCCTGGCACGAACTTCTGGGAATTGCGCTCAAATCCGGGCTGCATTCGAGCCCTTGGGCCGAGCCGAAACCCGGCGCGCATGTGGCACGCGCTGCCGGCACCTACATGCTGGGACAGACCGAAAGCGGTGTCTATTGCCCGGTCGCGATGACGTACGGCTCCGTGCCCACATTACGCCACGCGCCGGCAATTGCCGCGGAATGGTTGCCGCGGATTTTCTCGCGGGAGTACGACCAACGTTTTCGCCCGGCGCGCCTGAAAACCGCGGCGCTCATCGGCATGGGCATGACCGAAAATCAGGGCGGCTCCGACCTGCGCACGAACACGACGAAAGCTGAGCCCTCCGGCGACGGAACTTTCCGCTTACATGGCCACAAATGGTTCATGTCGGCGCCAATGTGCGACGCATTTCTTGTCCTCGCACAATCGCCGAAAGGCTTGAGCTGCTTTCTGATGCCGCGCTGGACGCCGGAGGGCGAGCGCAACGCGATTCAGATCCTCCGGCTGAAAGACAAGCTTGGCAACCGCTCGAATGCGTCGAGCGAGGTGGAGTTCCACGGTGCCTACGCGCAACTCATCGGCGAGGAGGGGCGCGGCATTCCGACCATTATCGAGATG
Source organism: Pseudolabrys sp. (assembly GCA_035260465.1). GTDB lineage: Bacteria > Pseudomonadota > Alphaproteobacteria > Rhizobiales > Xanthobacteraceae > Pseudolabrys. Next base: position 2,453 of record DATFVF010000137.1, read on the forward strand.
GGCAATTACACCCGGCTCGATTGCTGCATTGGCTCTTCGGCATTGATGCGTCAGGCGGTGGCGCAGGCGGTTCATCACGCTCGACATCGCACAGCGTTCCAGAAGAAGTTGATCGACCAGCCATTGATGACAAATGTGCTGGCCGATCTGGCGCTGGAAGCGGAAGCTGCGACCGTGCTCACGATACGGCTCGCGCGGGCTTATGACGAGGACAACGAAGCCGCACAGGTCATCCGTCGCGTCGTAACGCCGGCGGCAAAATTCTGGATTTGCAAACGCACGCCGTTCGTGACCTACGAGGCGATGGAGGTGCTCGGCGGATCTGGATACATCGAAGAAAGCATTATGCCGCGACTTTATCGCGAGGCGCCGGTTAATTCGATCTGGGAAGGCTCCGGCAATATTATGTGCCTCGATGTGCTGCGTGCGATCGAGCGCACACCGAATGCCGTCGAGGTGCTCCAGCGCGCGCTTGGCGATGGCAAGGACGCACGGCTCACGTGCTTTGCTGATCGGTTACGGAAGCGTCTTGCTGCGCATGACCGCAATGACGAGTCGCAAGCGCGTGCGCTTGTGCGCGAATTGGTGCTCGCGCTCCAGGCCGCTCTGTTGGTCGAACATGCGCCGTCGATGGTCGCGGACGCTTTTTGCGCCTCGCGGATGGATGGCGAGAGTGGCTCTGCGTTTGGCCTGTTGCCGCGCGGAGCCGATTTGAAGGGAATTGCGGAGCGCTCAGCGCCCGCGAACTAAAGTTTCCCGAATACCGCCAGGACCAGTGCGGCCTGGGCGACGAAGCCGACAGAGAAAGCCAACGTGCGAAGAACCGGCACGCCCATCGTATAGACGATGACATGCACGAGCCGCGCCCAAAAATAGACGGCGCAGGCAATCACGGTGCCTTCGGTTGAATGCCCCTGAGCATCGAGGATCAGGACCAGGGGGGCAAAAATGATCAGGTTCTCGACTGCGTTGGTGTGGGCGAAATAGAGCCGGTGCGCCCAGGGTGATTGTGCCTTGTCATTGCGTGAGGGGTTGGCCATTGCCCCAATCATTCCGCGCACCATGATGCGATCGAGAATGTAAGGCACCCATAACAGGCCCGTCAGGATGACCGTCAGTGTCAGCCAGAGCAGTTCCTTGGACATCGCGCTCCCCGTTTCTTGATACTGTACAGGGCTCGAAGCATAGGCGATGCGTCGGCCCTTGTCGCGCCTGCCGGTAATAAGGGCCGTATTCGATCTCGGAAACGGGGAAGCCCCAGCCCCAATATTAGATATAGAATATTAGATGTATAAGGGGACCCTGAGACCGAACGAGTTGAGGAAAAACATCATGGCAGTGACCGCCAGGCCGGAGATTCGCGGTTTTTTTGACGAGCCCACCAACACGGTGAGCTATCTCGTTTGGGATCCCGCTACCAAAGAAGGTGCGGTCATCGACCCGGTGCTCAATTTCGATCACCGCAGCGGCGATGCCACGGTGGAGTCAGCCGACGCACTGCTAGCGGAAGCCAAAAAGCTTGGTGTCAAAATCAAGCAGGTGCTGGAAACACACGCGCATGCCGACCACCTTTCAGGCGCGCCGTATATCAAACTCAAAACAGGCGCGACGGTTGCGATTGGCGAGCACATCAAGGATGTGCAGAAGATTTTTCGCCCGGTATTTAATGCCATGGATGTTTCGGGCGACGGTTCCGAGTTCGACCATCTGTTCAAGGATGGCGAACGCTTCAAGCTCGGCGGCCTCGACTGTGAGGTGATGTATACGCCGGGGCACACGCCGGCCTGCGTTTCGTACAAGATTGGCGACGCCGTATTCATCGGCGATACAATGTTCATGCCCGATTATGGTACCGCGCGCGCCGATTTCCCGGGCGGTAATGCCCGCGAGCTCTACCGATCGATCCAGCGTATCCTGTCGCTGCCGCCGCAGACGCGATTGTTTATGTGCCACGACTACAAGGCGCCGGGCCGTGACCAGTACGCATGGGAGACGACGGTGGGCGAGGAGAAGACTCGGAATGTGCATGTGCACGAAGGCGTAAACGAAGATGATTTCGTTAAAATGCGGGAAGCGCGCGACGCTACACTGAGCACGCCGCTGTTGTTGTTGCCGGCAATCCAGGTGAATATTCGCGCCGGCCGTTTTCCGCCGGCGGACGTTAATGGTGTGCAGTATTTGAAGGTGCCTGTGAAGCTGGCTTCGTAACGCGACGCTACGTCAAACTCTTCACTTTGACGTACGAGCCTGGCGCGTCTTCGATGGCCTTTAATTTGCCTGCACCGATTTTGCGCGCAGGCACCTTTTCGGCCCCTTGCTCCCTGAGCCAATCGACCCAATCCGGCCACCACGAGCCGGCGTGCTCGGTCGCGCTCTTCAGCCACGTTTCGACGCTCGATCCGCTCGGCTTGTCTCCGGTCCAGTATTGATACTTCGGTTTGTCCGGCGGATTGATCACACCGGCAATGTGGCCTGAGCCGGCAAGCACATATTTTACCGGTCCGCCAAAAAATTGCGAACCTGTGAGAACCGATTTGGCAGGTGCGATGTGGTCTTCTCTCGTTGCGAGATTATAGACCGGCACTGTCACTTTATGCAGGTCGAGCTTAACACCCGCGATTGTCATTTCGCCCTGGGTCAATTTGTTGTCGAGATAGCAGTTGCGCAAATAAAACGAATGATTGGCTGCCGGCATGCGCGTGGCATCGGAATTCCAGAACAGGATATCGAACGGCAATGGTGTCTTGCCGCGCATGTAGTTGTTGACAATGTAAGGCCATATCAAATCGTTTGAGCGCAGCATGTTGAACGTGTTCGCCATGCGTGAGGCCTCGAGGTAGCCCTGCTCTTTCATGTGCGACTCGAGCTGTTTGACCCGCTCTTCGTCGACAAACACCATCAAGTCGCCGGCGTGTTTAAAGTCGACCTGCGCCGCAAATAACGTCGCCGACTTCACGCGGTTTTGTTTTTTCGCCGCAAGATAGGCGAGGGTGATCGACAACAGTGTGCCGCCAACGCAATAGCCGATGGCATTGACCCGTTTTTCGCCGGTTGCGGCTTCGACGGCGTCGAGTGCGGCGATCACGCCCTCCCGCATGTATTCTTCAAAGCTTTTTGCAGCGAGCTTGGCGGTAGGGTTGACCCAGGAAACCACGAAAACCGTAATGCCCTGGTCGACGCACCATTTGATGAACGATTTTTCCGGTGTGAGATCGAGAATGTAGAATTTGTTGATCCAAGGCGGCACGATCAGCAACGGAAGTTTCAGCACTTCTTTCGTCGTTGCTTCGTACTGAATCAATTGCATCAGTTCATTTTGGAAAACGACCTTGCCGGGTGTGAGCGCGAGATTACGGCCGACGTCGAACCCCGACGGATCGGATTGGCGGATCTTAAGGTTGCCGTGGCCGGCCTGAATGTCCTCCGACAACATATGCATGCCGCGCACGAGATTTGCGCCGTTAGAGGACAGCGTTTCCCGCAACAGTTCTGGGTTCGTCAGCACGAAGTTCGATGGTGAGATCGCATTGGCGATTTGCTTGACGTAAAACTCGGCTTTCTTGCGGGTATGGTCATCGACACCGCCGGCGTCCTTGACCAGTCGGTCGCCCCACTGCGCGGTGAGCAGATAGGCCTGTTTCAGGAAATCGAAGAACTGGTTCTGCGACCAATCCGGATCTGCAAACCGCTTGTCCTTCGGATCGGGAGCGGCAACCGGAGCGGTGTCCTCGCCAGCCATACGCTTAACGGTGCTGGCCCAGAGATCGAGATAGGCACGGCCGAGACTGGCCTGCACCTCAAGCGCGCGGGCAGGATCGGACATCCAGTATTCCGCGATGCGACCCACCGATTTGACGGCGTCGGTCAGATCGTCGGCGAGATCGCCTTTGATCTTGCCTTCCTCGCGCGGTTTCAAATAGGCGGCCAGCGCTTTGCCACCTTCCTCGATCAGGCGCGCCAAATTGTGCGAGAGCGCCTCAATATCGACGTCGCTGACCTTGGCGGGCTCTTTGGTTGGCTTGTCCATCCGCTTTCCGCTCGTATCCTGCCAACAGAAGTGGCCCGGACCGCGCGCCCTCGCAAGCCGCGTTTCAGCACATGGTTTCGCCGATCTTCTGTCGTTGAGCCGTCGGCGCCCGACCTTTCTGTGGCCATATTAGCCCGATAGCAGGCTTATGTTACAATTCATTGAGTCTGCATCGGTTTCGCCGTCCGGCCCGGCTTCACGGAGCATGGTGCGCGTGTTCGAACGATCACTCTGGGCTGCATTTGGGGTCGCTGCTGCGTTAGCCGGCTGCTCGCCCGGCCCGCTCATTGACCGCCTTCCCGGCGATTTGGGTCTGCCGGCGGGGGCGCCCGCGCGGCCGGTGGCTCCTTATGACTATCCGGCAGTTCATGACATGCCGCCGGATCGCCCATCGACGCCGATGACGGAGGAGGAACAGGTTAAGCTCGAAAAGGACTTGGCCAAGGCGCGCGACCAGCAGGAAGGTCGTCCGCCGACGGCCAAGCTGCCGGCCAAAAAGCCCGCCCCGGCGGCTAAAAAGCCGTCAAAAGACGACGAAAACGGGCAAACCGCTGGCGCCAAGGCGAACCCGTGATAAAAGCCAGCCGGGGTCATGTGTGCGGCTGGACAGGGCAGCCGGCCTTTAGGGTTTGAGCCTATGGACGACTTTCACCGCATTCGCCGCTTGCCGCCTTACGTCTTCGAAGAGGTGAACAAGGCCAAGGCGAAAGCCCGCAACGCGGGGGCGGACATCATCGATCTCGGCATGGGCAATCCGGATTTGCCGGCGCCGGCGCACGTGATCGAAAAGCTGAAGGAAACGCTTGGCAAGCCGCGCACCGACCGCTATTCCGCTTCGCGCGGAATCCCCGGTTTGCGGCGCGCGCAGGCCGCTTATTACGAGCGCCGCTTCGGCGTGAAACTCAATCCCGAAACGCAGATCGTTACGACACTGGGATCCAAGGAAGGTTTCGCCAACGTCGCGCAAGCGATCACTGCGCCTGGCGACGTCGTGCTCGTTCCAAATCCGAGCTATCCGATCCACGCCTTCGGATACCTGATGGCGGGCGGTGCCATCCGTTCAGTGCCGTCGGAGCCGACACCAAATTTCTTTCACACGATCGAGCGTGCGATCGTGCATTCAATCCCGAAGCCAACTGCGGTCGTGGTCTGCTACCCCGCCAATCCGACCGCTTATGTTGCGACGCTCGATTTCTACAAGGACCTGATCGCGTTCGCGAAGAAGCACGAGATCCTGGTGCTGTCCGACCTCGCTTATGCGGAAGTCTATTTCGACGACAGTCCACCGCCCTCGCTGTTGCAGGTTCCCGGCGCAAACGACATCGCGGTCGAATTTACGTCGATGTCGAAAACCTTCTCGATGCCGGGATGGCGGATTGGTTTTGCCGTCGGCAACGAACGCATTATTGCGGCGCTGGGTCGGGTGAAGTCCTATCTCGACTACGGTGCTTTTACTCCGGTGCAGGTGGCGGCGACCGCCGCACTGAACGGTCCCGAGGATTGCATCAAGGACATGCGCGAAATCTACAGGCGTCGGCGAGACGTTCTGGTGGAAAGTTTCGGGCGTGCAGGCTGGCACGTCCCGGCGCCCCGCGCCTCGATGTTCGCCTGGGCGCCGATCCCGGAGCTATTCCAGAGCCTGGGGAGCGTTGAATTTTCTAAGTTACTGGTGGAGAAAGCCGACATCGCGGTGTCGCCGGGTATCGGTTTTGGCGAATATGGCGAGGGCTTTGTTCGGATAGCGTTGGTGGAAAACGAGCAGCGCATTCGCCAGGCTGCGCGCAATGTCCGTCGCTTTCTCGACCACGCGCCTGAACAGTTACATAACGTCGTTCCGCTCGCTACGCGACGCTGACTACGGACGCGCACGCGTGATGGCTCCAGCCCGAGCGCATGATCCCGAAAAATGGGAACCGGTTTTCGGATAAAATCATGCGCACTCAATCGCTAAAAGTGGGCGTCGCCGGGTTAGGCACGGTTGGTGCAGCCCTGGTTGCGCAAGTGGCACGCCAACGGGAGGCGTTGGCTGTGCGTTGCGGTCGCGCCATTGAAGTCGTTGCGGTGTGCGCTCGTTCGCGCGCTAAGAATCGCGGCGTCGACCTCAAGAAAATGAAATGGTTCAACGACCCCGCCATGCTGGCGCAGGAGCCCGGCATCGATGTGTTCGTCGAACTGATCGGCGGTGCCGGTGAGCCTGCGAAAAGCTCGGTCGAAGTCGCGCTTGCCTCGGGCAAATCCGTGGTCACCGCGAACAAGGCGCTTCTCGCCAAACACGGCATCGACCTTGCCGCGATCGCCGAACGTAAACACGTGGCGCTCAATTTTGAGGCGGCGGTAGGGGGTGCGATCCCAATCGTCAAAACCTTGCGTGAGGGGATGGCCGGCAACTCATTCGAGCGCATCTACGGAATTCTCAACGGCACCTGCAATTACATTCTCACGCGGATGGAGCAGGATAAGATGCCGTTCGCCGAATGCCTGAAGGAGGCGCAGCGCCTTGGCTATGCCGAAGCCAACCCGACCTTCGATATCGAGGGTCACGACACCGCACAGAAACTTGCGATCCTGGCGAGCCTTGCTTTCGGCACGAAAGTCGACCAACGCGCAATCTATGTGGAAGGCATTTCCTCGATAACACCCGCAGATCTATTTGCCGCGGACGAACTCGGATACCGCGTGAAGCTTTTGGGCGTGGCGGTGAAGACGCCGCAGGGCATTGAGCAGCGCGTGCATCCGACGATGGTGCGCAAAGATTCCGCGATTGCGCAGGTGATGGGCGTTACTAACGCGGTAACGATCGATGCTGCGGATATCAATCCGCTGACTTTGGTGGGGCCGGGGGCCGGGGGGGCAGCGACCGCTTCAGCGGTCCTGTCTGATATCGGCGATATCGCGCGCGGGGTGCGCACTGCGCCATTCGGGCGGCCTACGGCGCGGCTCATAAGCGTGCGCAAGGCGCCCATGCAGCGTCACGAGGGTGGTTACTATATCCGGCTGGTCGCGCGCGATAAGCCAGGGACTGCGGCCACGATTGCAAAACGCCTTGCCGAACAGGAAATTTCACTGGAGTCGATTGTCCAGCGACACGATCCGGCCCACCTTGGGCGCGATGTGAAGGCGGGTTCCGTCCCCGTTATTCTCATTACCTATGCAACCAGCGAGGATGCCGTGCGCAAGGCCCTTGCGGCGGTGGGGCGCGATAGGGTGATCTCGGGCCGCCCGCAGGTTATCCGGATAGAAAAGAACTGAGCAGCCGCGCGTTTGTGAGGGGAGCGTCCAATGCCGAGTATTACCGTCCAGCCGGAACTGCTGCTGGAGCGCATTCTTACCCTCGAGATCGTTCGTGTGACCGAACGTGCGGCGGTATCTTCGGCGCGTCTGCGCGGGCATGGCAAGGATAAAGCTTCGGACCAGGCCGCAGTCGACGCCATGCGGCGGGAGCTCAACAAGCTGCCAATCGACGGCACCGTGGTGATCGGCGAGGGCGAAATCGATGAAGCTCCGATGCTGTTCATTGGTGAGAAAGTCGGGACCAAAAACGGCCCCAAGGTCGACATTGCAGTCGATCCGTTGGAAGGCACAACGCTCTGCGCCAAAAACATGCCGGGAGCGATTGCGACCATCGCAATGGCCGATGCCGGTACCCTGTTGCATGCACCCGATTGCTACATGCAAAAGATTGCGATCGGTCCCGGATATCCAAAGGGGACGATCGATCTCGATGCGCCCGCGGACGTCAACATCTTGCGCGTCGCGAAAGCCAAAGGCGTCAAACCTTCGGAAGTCACCGCCATTTTGCTCGACCGGCCGCGTCACGCCGACATGGTTGCGGCCATCCGCAAAACCGGTGCCGCAGTCAGCCTGATCACTGACGGCGATGTGGCGGGCGTGATCCATTGCGCGGACCTAAAAACCGGTATCGACATTTATCTCGGCATCGGTGGGGCGCCGGAAGGCGTGCTGGCTGCGGCGGCCTTGCGCTGCATTGGCGGCCAGATGCAGACGCGGCTGATCATTGATACCGAGCAATTGCGCGAGCGCACGCTGAAGATGGGCATCAAGGATCCAAAGCGGAAATACGAGATTGAGGACATGGTGAAGGGAGACTGCCTGTTCTCGGCCACCGGCGTTACCACCGGCGCCATGTTGAGTGGTGTTAAATTCGGCAAAGACGTAATCGAGACTGAAACAGTAGTCATGCGATCAAAGACAGGCACCGTGCGCCGGGTGATGGCCGAACACCGGCAATTCGATAAATTCCACCTCGACTAAGCGAAGCGGGCAGGCGCCCATCTGATTTGTGTCCCGCCATGCGGGGCGAAATCTCGTCGTGCTCTCTTGTCCTCACGGGGCGTCGTGCCTCTAATCTTATGCGCCGTTTAAACCGGGAGATCTCCATGCGTCATGTTCATCTCGTCGGCAGCGTGCCGCTAAACGATGCGCGCACGGTGTTCGAGACTGTGAGTGCCGCACTCGGGCCGAAGCTCAAGCGTATTCCTGACGGAGAAACCGGGGAACGCGCCGACTGGATTACCTGGCTAGAGCCAGCTTTCGCTGACAATCCGGCCATGGAGAAGTCCGACGAGCTGTTCCGAATTCACGCCACTGGTACGGCGCGCATCCGTTACAGGCTCAAGCCGGGCAAAGCCGTGAAGGATGTTTCGTTTGACAATCTATTTTATGCCGACATCGCCAAAACATCCTATGCCGACTTCGCCGCACTCAAACGTGCCGGCAAGATTCCGCGCGATGTGAAATTTCAGATCGACCTCGTGCCGGCACATTCAGTGATCTGGCTGTTCCTGCAGGACGATCTACATCAGCCGCTCGACCCGATTTTCAACGAAGCGCTCAAGCGCGAGATCGACAAGATTGCGGCGTCACTGCCGCACGATCAGATCGCCATCCAATTCGACGTTGCCTCGGCAGTGTTCGCACGGCTGCAGCGCAACGAGCCGAACGCCTATGGCAGGACTCGCGCAGAAATGCTGGCGTCATTTTCGCGGATCCTCACGGACCTCGCGGAGCATGTTCCCCACGACATCGAACTCTTGTTTCACTTCTGCTACGGGGATTCCAACCACAAGCACGTCGTCGAGCCTACGGATATGGGCGACATGACCGACGTCGCCAACCGACTTTCTATGGATATCAGACGCCCGATCCAGCTCATCCACATGCCGGTGCCACGAAACCGTAGTGACGATGCGTATTTCGCGCCGCTCGCGCGATTGCGGCTCAAGCCGGAAACAGAGCTGAGCCTCGGCTTGGTGCACTATACCGACGGGGTTGCCGGTACCCGGAAGCGGCTTGCTGCCGCCGAACGACATGCCAAAAACTTTTCGATTGCGACCGAATGCGGCTTTGGCCGCCGCGATCCGACGACAATCGCCGAGCTACTGCGCATTCATGCTGATGTTGCTGGTTGACGCGGACTGGTATGCACTCGTGCGCTTCGTCACTATATGGGGCTTCCGCAAACTGATTCTCGGCGGGCCAATTTGGTCCCGCGTAACGGCATATGGCGATGGCGCTGCCCGCGATACAGCTAAACTCAAACCACCGCTATTTTCTTGGCGTCGAGCACTCGTCGACTGGGCACGCGTGGAAAGATCGGCTCGACGAGCGCGGGTCGGCACGCGCGCTTGCGATCGCGCAGCGCCATGGCCTGGACGAATTGCTGGCGCGCGTTTTGGCAGGCCGAAACGTTGATGTGGATGAGGTTGAGAGCTTTCTCGACCCCACAATAAAGCGATTGATGCCGGATCCGCACACGCTGACCGACATGGAAGTTGCTTCGGCGCGCATTGCCGAGGCCGTTATTCGCGGAGAAAACATCGCCATTTTCGGCGATTACGATGTCGATGGCGCCACCGCGTCAGCACTGTTGTGCCACTATTTGCGTCGTTGCGGGTTGGATCCAATCATCCATATTCCGGATCGCATCTTTGAAGGATACGGGCCGAATGTGGATGCGATCCGCTCTTTCGGAGAGCGCGGTACAAAACTACTGGTGACTGTCGACTGTGGCGTGACGAGCATCGAGCCGCTCGCCGAAGCAAAAAAGCTTGGTCTCGACACGGTCGTGATCGACCACCATCAGGCAGATGAGAAACTTCCTGAAGCCGTCGCCATCGTCGATCCGAACCGCGCCGACGATCTTTCCGGACTGGGGCATCTCGCCGCTGTCGGTTTGGTGTTCTTGACACTGGTTGCCCTTACGCGCGAGCTGCGTCACCGCAATTTTTGGACCAGTACGCGCGCTGAACCCGACCTCTTGGCCCTGTTGCATCTTGTGGCACTTGGGACTGTGGCTGACGTTGTGCCGCTGCGTGGCCTCAATCGCGCTTTTGTGGCGAAAGGGCTCATTGCACTCAAGCGCCGCGAGCATTTGGGACTTACGGCGCTTATGGACGTCGCGCGCCTCAGTGGCCCACCGGAACCGTGGCACCTTGGGTTCCTCTTGGGTCCACGCATCAATGCCGGCGGGCGCATCGGCCGCGCCGATCTCGGCGTGCGCCTCCTCCTGGAGGAGGATCCGAGCGAAGCCGCGCGCATTGCCGCCGAGCTCGACCGCCTCAATCGCGAACGCCAGCAAATCGAGCAGGCGACACTGGCACAGGCGGAAGCGGAGGCCCTCGCAGCGCTGGGGCTGGAAGAGAAGGGTGCCGTGGTCGTCACTGCGGCCGAAGGCTGGCACCCCGGCGTGGTTGGGCTGGTCGCGGCGCGCCTGAAGGAACGCTACAGCCGGCCAGCCTTTGCGATTGCGCTTGAACCCGGCGGTACGGGCACGGGGTCGGGACGTTCGATCGCCGGGGTCGATCTCGGCCGGACGGTTCGGCGTGCCGTGCAGGAGGGTCTTTTGCTGAAAGGCGGCGGGCACGCCATGGCCGCTGGGGTAACGCTCAAAAAAGACGCGCTCGGCGGCTTCCGCGCATTTCTCGAAGAAACATTGGCTGCACAAGTCGATGCGGCTCGGCGCGACAGTGCGCTACAGATCGATGGCGCGGTCGCGGCCGGCGGCTTTAGTCTCGCGCTCGCGGAGTTGTTGTCACGCGCCGGGCCATACGGCTCCGGCAATCCGGAGCCGCTGCTTGCGCTCCCGGCGCACACACTCGCTTATGCCGAACCGGTCGGCGAGAACCACATTCGCGCGCGCTTCCGCTCCGGCGATGGAAAGTTCGTCAACGCGATCGCTTTCCGTGCCGGTGGTCGGCCGCTCGGCAAAGCTCTGCTGGAGAATCGTGGCCGCACGATGCACGCGGCTGGCAGCATCGCCATTGATCGTTGGCAGGGCGAGGAGCGTGTGCAATTCCGGCTCGCAGACTTGGCCGTCAGTCGCTAGGCCCACGCGCTACGCCGGACAGACCAGTCGGAAATTAGTGGTAGTCTTGCTGATTGGGGCGATTCGTGCGCCCGAGTTCGCGTCGGCGTGCTCGCGCACCATCGAAACGATGCCTTTAACCAAAGGGGGCGCCCATGTTGCTCGATGTTCATTCAGCCTCGTCGTCACAGCCGGCGGGATATCAGGAAATTGCGGCCCATAACGACCGGCGCGAGCGGCTCGTCACCGTGGTCGCGGCGTCGCTGGCGGTGCTGATCGTGGCTGCGATCGCCGTCTTGATGGGGATGGCTTGAGCACGCGGCGCGTTGGGGGCGCAGCGTTAGGATATTCGCCGCCCACTTCGAACGCTTTGCGCGCGTCGGACGCGAACTGTCTTCGCCACATCACGATCAGGATGCCGGCAGTCGACAGCGCAAAAGGTACCGGACCGAGAAACCAGCCCAGATAACCGAGCGCGAAGAAAAAGGCGCGCTGGCCGCGATTGAAATGGAGGCCAGCATCGGCGCAAAGCATGGCCGCTCTGTGCGCAAAAGTCTGGGCCTCAGCCGTATCTTTTTTGGCGGGCAGCGGTGCTGCGCCGACCATGATGGCGAAATAATTGAACAGGCGGTACGACCATGCAAACTTGAAGAACGCATAGACGAAGATCACGATCAGCCCCATCATCTTCAAATCCCACAGGCTGCGCGAGGGAGCGGCGCCGAGCGGCAATAGCGACATGACCGTCAGCACTTCCTCACTAGAGCGCAGCAGTGTCAGCGCGCCTCCGATTGCGATGAGGCTGGTGGACGCAAAAAATGCCGTGCCGTTTTGCAGGGCTGCCGTGACCTGGGCGTCGACCATACGCATGTCGCGCTCGAGCAACCGCTCCATCCACGCGTCGCGATAACCGTTCATCAAGGAATTGAGGCTGGTGCGGCCCTTTGCCGTTTTCTCGATCACGATCGAATAGAGGATCCACGCGCCGACGAACCAGGCGAGGGCGGCAAGATCGGGCGCAGTGAAGGCCATCATGGGCTTTGAGTCCCTCCTCGCAACGATGGTGCCCGCTTGTGCGACGGGCTTCAACCGCTCGGCTTGAGTGCGGCGGTAGGCTCTGCCAGCATGCACGCCCGAGGAGACAGGCGATGCAAAACATCACTACCGGATGCAAGGCTTTGTGCGAGGCCGCCGAACGCGAAATCGAGACGCTGGCGATCGAACAGGCCGTAAAGCTCGCCGGCCGCGACGACACCGTGCTCGTCGATATCCGCGACATCCGTGAACTCCAGCGTGATGGCCGGGTCCCGGGCGCCTTTCATTGTCCACGCGGCTTGTTGGAATTTTGGATCGATCCGCAGAGCCCCTACCACAAACCAGTTTTCGCACAGGACAAGAAGTTTGTGTTTTTCTGCGCTGGTGGTTTGCGTTCCGCGCTCGCCGCGCAGACGGCGCAGCGCATGGGCCTCAAACCCGTAGCGCACGTCGAGGGCGGCTTTGGCGCGTGGAAAAAAGCCGGTGGGCCGGTCGAAGCACCGGAAGCCCGGCCGGATCAAGCAAAACAGGCATGAACATTCAATGGCGTTGAAACTGATTATCGGCAACAAGAACTATTCCTCATGGTCGATGCGGCCGTGGATCGCCATGAAAGTAGCGAACATTCCATTTGAAGAAACGGTGATCTCGCTCGACGCCCCAAATTTCAAGCAAGTCGTTGGCCCGGTGTCCGGTACCGGCAAGGTGCCGGTTCTGATCGACGGCGATGTGCACGTGTGGGAATCGTTGGCGATTCTCGAATATCTGGCAGAGAAATTCCCCGACGCCAGGCTTTGGCCAGCAGACAGCGCGGCGCGCGCCGTCGCGCGCGCTATATCCAATGAAATGCATGCGGGTTTTCTGCCACTGCGCCGTCTCATGCCAATGAATATGTGGCGTCCGGTGATCAGGCGTGAATTGACGCCGGAGGCGGCGGGGAACGTAAAACGCATCGAAGCGATGTGGGCTGAATGTCGCGCGCTCCACAGCCAGAAAGGCGGCGAGCCGTTTTTGTTCGGTCGCTTTGGCGCCGCCGATGCCATGTATGCGCCGGTGGTGGCGCGGTTGCATACTTACGGCGTTGATGTTGCCGCGACGACGCGGGCCTACATGGATGCCGTCATAGCTCTGCCGGCATGGCGTGCGTGGTCCGCCGCCGCGCTCGAGGAGACCTGGGTGCTCGCTGACGATGAGGTCGATTGGCCGACGGTGCGGCGGGTCTAGATATTAAGCCGCACCACCAATTCTTCTATGAAAGGACGCTGTCCTGGAAGAATTTTCTTTCGGGCCGTGGCGAGGCCGAAATAGGAGATTCGATCGACTTCGGGGAAATTCTGGCGTTTGCCAGTATGCGGGGGCCATTCCATTTCGAACGTGTTGCTGGAAAATGGCTCAAGGTCGAAGTCGGCCTCGAGTGCGTAGGCATGGACGATCTTGCCGCTTTTCTGACGTAACGGCGTGAGCGCGGCGAACGGGCCCATTGCAACAAGACCCGTCTCTTCGTTGAATTCGCGTTTCGCGCAGGCGAGCAAATCCACGGATTCAACGTTGCCTTTGGGAATTGACCAGACTCCATCATCCCGGTTGCGCCAATAGGGGCCGCCAGGGTGGGCGAGCAGGATTTCGAGCCGCGAAGTGCGGCGATAAGCAAGGATGCCGGCGCTGACCTCGGATCGGCGGGACATGGGGCTCTTCTCAACTGCGTTGAAGAAAAGCAAAACACGGGCCGTTTAGCGATCAAAAACGCGAAAATGTGATAGCGGCTCGGCGCAGGGGCGCGTGGCCGATGCGGTCGCAATATTAGCGGGTTTGGATTGGAAGTGCGCGGTGTCCGCTTCGGGGACCAAGGCATCCGGCCGAGTGATCTACCAGGGACGTTCGATCGAATTTGTCACGTGCTCGCGGTCGGGAGCCGTGAAGCAGACGCCGATGCAAAGATAGGATAATTCGGGGTGCGGGTTATGGCCGCGGTGGAATTTGGCGATCGGCTCGGCGTAGCATTCTCCTGCCTTCGCCTTGACCAGCACGCCCTCCTGGAAGTGGGCCTCGAATAAGCCCTGGAGCGCCACGAAAAACGCCGCGCCGTTGTGGCAATGCCAGTTGGTGTAACCACCCGGCACGATTTCGGCATTGTAGATTTGTACGTTCACGTGTGGATCGCGCGGAAGCGAGGCGTAGAGTGTATCGAACAGCAAATTACGATGAAAACCATGCCCGGGCGGCACAATGCCGTCCAGCTTGAGCTTGAGATCCTTGTATTCATCAAGGCGAGCTTGCATTTTTTTCTCCCCCGCTGGGAAGCGCAAAGCCTAATACATTGTCCGCCGAGAGGTGAAGCATGCAAAAACCCGGCGACTGGCCGGGTTTTTGCGTTCAACGCATCGCGATCAATGAAACCACTTGCGCATGCTAAAGCCCCGCGCCGGATGTGAGCGGCACGGGGCTGAGCTACGCAACTGTTACGCTACTGCTTCGAACCGGTCGTGCTCTTGTTCGGGTTCGGCGAGCAATTCAGGTTCTGCGGTTTCGCATCCTTTTCACAGGCTGCCAAGCTCGCATACTTGCAATTAAGTCCGCCGCTCGCTGAGGTGTTGATGCAGAACGCGGCACTTCCAATGGTCTGTTGTTTCTGCATGCTGCTGCCCGAAGAGGGCGAGCCCATCGTGCCCTGCGCCTGGGCGAACGAAATCCCCGCAACGAGTGCGGCGACGGCGGTGAGAGTAGTTAAAGTCTTCATGGTCTGCCTCCTTGGTGGCTGATGCCGACACCCAGCATCGGGGAACAACGAGGGCGGAGGGATGGTGTTCCCGGAACCCGACCTGATTTTGGGAAATAGTTTCAAATGCGGCCGCGGAAAGGCAAACGGCCGGGAAAGTTCCCGGCCGTCGACCTCATTATCGCGATTGAGAATTACGCCTCGACGATCGCCACGATTTCATGCGTGCGCGGATCGATAATTACGATTTGGTCGCCCACGAGAATGTAGTCGTAGCCGCGCCATTCCGGATAGATCACGACGACCTCCACGGGCAGCGGAAAGACGTGCACGCTGCTTGGGATCCGTGTGCCAACCGAAACCGACACGTTCAGATGAACCGGCTCGACCTTGCGCTGCCGAATAATCGACGTGATCTTGGTGCGCTGCTCGGTTGAAAGATTTGCCGAGCCAGCGGCTGCACCCTGACCGGTCGTGGCGCGGTTCTCCTGAGGTGCCGACTGAGTCGATTTCGACGCACCATTAGGGCTTTGCTCGTTTTGCTCGCCTCGTGAACGGACATCGGATTTGCCATCCGCGGCGCCCGATTTCTTATCATTGTCCATGGCACGGGACGGAGTCCGGGCTTTTTCGTCAGCATCCGACTTCGGCGCCTGACCAGTCGTTTCCCGAGCCTTGCCAGATTTGGCGTCCGGCGCGGCCTGTCCGCTCTTCTGGAGTGCCTTATCCGACTTATCGGGTGTGGCCTGACCAGTCGTTTGCGGCGCCTTTTGCTCACTCTTTGGCGCCTTTTGCTCACTCTTTATGGACGGTGCCACCTTTTCGGCCGGCGCATTTTGCTGCGCCGCGGGTGCACGCTCCGGGGTGTCCTTACTCATACCTTGTGCAGACGCGACGCCGGCGCTCAATAGCAGCGCCACCGCCACGCTCGATAACAATTTTGCTTTCCTCACGGGGATGTCTCCTCTGGATGCCCACGAATTTCTCGACGTTGTCGAGACCTGTCCGAGAAACGCTTCTCGCAACCTGCCGGTTCCGTCGCAGTTTTGTGGGCACCATTGCGTTCCGGGTTCCATCAAGGCAACTTTCGATCCGACCGGGAGGGACCCTTGGCGATTCTTTCGTCGTCGATCGACAAAAACGTCGCCGAATTTCGAACCAACGCCGAGAGAATGCGCGCGCTTGTCGCTGAGTTGCAGTCCAAGCGCAGCGAAGCCGCCTCCGGCGGACCGGAGCGGGCGAGGGAGCGCCACGTTGCTCGCGGCAAGCTGTTGCCGCGCGACCGGGTCATGAACCTGATCGACCCTGGCTCACCGTTTCTCGAATTGTCGGCGCTCGCCGCCAACAGTATGTATGACGACGCTATTCACGGCGCCGGCCTGATTGCCGGTATCAGCCGCGTCGAAGGCCGCGAATGCATGGTCGTCTGCAACGACTCCACCATCAAGGGCGGCACATATTTTCCGATGACGGTGAAAAAGCATCTGCGCGCGCAGGAAATCGCACGCGAGAATTGCCTGCCGTGTATCTATCTGGTCGACAGCGGCGGAGCTAATTTGCCGCATCAGACAGAAGTGTTTCCCGACCGCGAGCATTTCGGCCGCATTTTCTACAATCAAGCCACACTGTCGTCCCTCGGGATTCCCCAGATTGCAGTCGTGATGGGTTCATGCACAGCGGGTGGCGCCTACGTGCCGGCGATGTCGGACGAGACGATCATCGTGAAAAACCAGGGCACGATTTTTCTTGGCGGACCACCTCTGGTGAAGGCGGCAACCGGCGAGGTCGTGAGCGCAGAGGAATTGGGTGGTGCCGACGTGCACGCGCGCAAATCTGGCGTCGCCGACCACTATGCGCAGGACGATCACCACGCATTGAATATCGCTCGTCGCATCATCGCCAACTTGAACACCAAAAAGAATGTAGAGATACAATTGGTGAAGCCGCGCGAACCCGCGCTCGATGGAAGCGAGCTGGACGGAATTGTGCCGGTCGATCTCAAGAAACAATATGACGTCCGCGAAGTGATCGCGCGTATCGTGGACGCCTCCGAATTCGACGAGTTCAAGGCGCTTTATGGCGCGACACTCGTCGCGGGCTTCGCGCATATTCAAGGCATTCCGGTCGGCATCATTGGCAACAATGGAATCTTGTTTTCCGAAAGCGCGCTGAAGGCCGCACACTTTATTGAGCTTTGTTGCCAGCGACGCATTCCACTGCTTTTCCTGCAAAACATCGTCGGGTTCATGGTCGGGCGTGACTACGAGGCCGGCGGGATCGCGAAAGATGGCGCCAAGATGGTGACGGCCGTTGCATGCGCACGCGTGCCGAAGATCACGGTGATCATCGGCGGTTCGTATGGTGCCGGAAACTATGGCATGTGCGGACGCGCTTATGGCCCGCGGTTTCTGTTCACCTGGCCGAACGCGCGCATCTCCGTCATGGGTGGCGAGCAGGCCGCGAGCGTTCTGGCGACCGTCAAGCGCGATAATATCGAAGCTGGCGGAGGAAAATGGTCGGAAGTCGAAGAGCAGGAATTCAAGCAACCGCTCCTCGATCAGTTCGAGCAAGAGGGTAACCCGTATTACGCCACGGCTCGGCTTTGGGACGACGGTATCATCGCTCCGTCGGAAACGCGCCGTGTGTTGGCGCTCGCGTTTTCGGCCGC
>DATFVF010000138.1:0-8491 GCA_035260465.1 Pseudolabrys sp.
CTCCCTCTCCCCTGTGGGGAGCGGGTTGGGGTGAGGGGGGAAGTGTCTGTCGATGCGCCATAACCCCTCACCCGGCGCGCTGCGCGCGCCGACCTCTCCCTATGGGAGAGGTGAAGAGGGGTTTGCGACACGCATTAAGTGTCATTTTCACTTCCCGTACTTTTTCCAATACGCGCCGAACAACGCTTCCTCGCTCGGCTGGTCTTCCGGAATGGTTGTGACGAGGTGAGTGATGTTGAGAAAATGCTTGTAGTTCAGGTTTTCCGTGATGCTGTTGCCGCCCCACGTGCCGCAGCCCATGCTGAGCGTGAAGTTAAGCCCGGAGTCGAAGCCGCCACCATTCGCAAACGTATGCGCCTGATTGATCAGCACGCGCACCACGTCGGTTTCCTCAGCGAGCTTGCGCCCGCGCGCCATCTCCTTTGTGTGCAAGCCGACTGAATGGCCACGGCCCTGATAATTGAGAATGTCCCGAGCGCGCTGAGCAGCGGCTTCGAAATCCTTGGCCCGGTATACGGTCAGTACCAGCGCCAGTTTCTCGCCGGAGAACGGAAACGCGCGGCCGACGCCGGTTTCTTCCACCATGAAGAATTTTTTGCTTCCCGCCACCGCCGGCAGGCCGCATCCGCGCGCGAGCACGTCGGCATCGCGCGCAATCAACGTGCGGCTCAATTTTCCATCAGGCCACAATGCGGCCTGAATCTTCGCTTTCTCCGACGCGGACGCCCTATAACCGCCGACGCGCTCGAGCGCAGCGATTGCCTTGTCGTAAATTGCATCGACCAGGATCACCGAATTTTCCGATGAACACGACGTCGAATTGTCGAAAATCTTCGACGCGCAGATTTTCGCCGCTGCATCGTCGAGATCGGCGGTCTCATCGACGATCACCGGCACGTTGCCGGTGCCAACGCCGATCGCCGGCGTGCCGCTACTGTAGGCACGCCGCACATTATCTTGCGAGCCGGTGGCGACCACCAGGTCGGCAGCTTGCATCAGCGCCTGCGTCATATCCTTTGACGCCGGCGGCGGCAGGATTTGCACGAGGTCTTCGGGCAGGCCGATTTTCTTGAGCTCAGCACGCATGTAATCGACGGTCTTGCCGGTCGTTTTCATGCCGGCGGGCGAAGACGCGATAATGATAGCGTTGCGGCCCTTGATCGCCATCATCGCCTTGTTCACCGGCGTAGCGGCAGGATTGGTCGAGGGCGTAATGGCGCACACGAGGCCAACCGGCTTGGCGTATTTGGTGAGGCCAAGCTTTTTGTCTTCTTCGATGATGCCGACGGACTTCACGCGCAGCAGATCGCGCAAGGTGCCGAAGGTCTTGCGCTGTTTCTTGGTGATCTTGTCGGGCACGTTGCCGAGCTGGGTGTCCTTCACCGCCAGTTCGGCAAGCTCCTTTGCATGCGAGGGATTGTAGAGCGACCAGGCCAGCGCGGTGACTGCCTCATCGACACGCGCCTGATCGGCGTTGGCGAAGCTTGCCTGCGCCGCGCGGCCACGCCGCACCAGCTCGTCAACGACGGCCATCGCCTTCGGATCGGCCGCCGGTTTCACTGCGACAGTCATCTATCACTCCACTAGGCGACGTGCTGCGGACGCATGTCTTCGCGCTTGATGCCGGCCACAACCACAGGTTTCTTCATGGCGTCGCGGCGGAAAGGCTCACCAAGCTCCTGATTGAGGACGACCTCGATAAACGTCGTCACGCGCTTCTTTTGCGCCTCGCAAGCCTGCCGCAGCGCTTCCGTCAGCTCAGATTGGGTTTTAACGACGACGCCTTTGAGACCGCAGCCTTCGGCCACCTTTGCG
The DNA here is from genome assembly GCA_035260465.1 of Pseudolabrys sp. Taxonomy (GTDB): domain Bacteria; phylum Pseudomonadota; class Alphaproteobacteria; order Rhizobiales; family Xanthobacteraceae; genus Pseudolabrys. The sequence goes on from DATFVF010000138.1 coordinate 1,816, forward strand.
TAGCTGAGATGTGGGTCGAGTTCGGTGCCGACGAAATTGTTGTCGTACCAAAGGATCGAATTTCGCTTCTCCGCGCCCCACTGATAGTTGCGGAAGATCACCATCGTGATTCCCGGCCACTCTTCGCGACCGATCGAGCTCATCTCGCTCATGGAAATTCCGAAGGCGCCGTCGCCGGCGAAGCCGACGCAAGGGATATCCGGATTGCCGATTTTGGCGCCGATGATCGAGGGGAACCCATAACCGCACGGCCCGAACAGGCCCGGCGCCAGGTATTTCCGGCTTTGATCGAACATCGGATAGGCATTGCCGATGGCGCAGTTGTTCCCGATGTCGCTCGAGATGATGGCATCCTTCGGAAGGCCCGCCTGGATGGCACGCCAGGCCTGCCGGGGGGACATCCGGTCCGCGTCGCGCTTGCGGGCGTCTTCATTCCAGGTAGTGCCGGGGTCGTCGTCCTCATGATCCATGCTGGAGAGGGTCTGCAGCCACTTGGATTTAGTCGTGTGTATCAATGCTTTCCTCTCCTCGCGGGCGGCGTCTCCGGCCGAGGGGGAAAGCTGGGCCAGGATGCTCTTGGCGACGTGCTTGGCGTCGCCGCAGATGCCAACGGTCACAGGTTTTGTCAGGCCGATGCGGTCGGCATTGATGTCGACCTGGATGATCTTGGCGGTCTTCGGCCAATAGTCGATGCCGTAGCCGGGCAGCGTCGAAAATGGATTGAGGCGTGTCCCCAGCGCCAGCACCACATCCGCCTTCGCGACAAGCTCCATCGCGGCCTTCGAACCGTTGTAACCGAGTGGACCCACCGCAAGACGATGGCTGCCGGGGAAGCTGTCGTTGTGCTGATAATTGTTGCACACCGGCGCATCGAGTTTTTCCGCAAGCGCAGCGCACTCAGAAATCGCGTCGCCAAGAACGACGCCCGCGCCTGAGAGGATGACGGGAAACTTCGCGCCCGACAGCAATTTTGCCGCTTCCGCGACAGCCTGCGCGCCGCCGGCCGGGCGTTCGAATTCGACGATCGCCGGCATGTTGATGTCGATAACTTGTGTCCAATAATCCCGCGGGATGTTGATCTGCGCCGGCGCCGACATGCGCTTGGCTTTTGTAATGACGCGATTGAGGACCTCAGCGGTCCGCGATGGGTCGCGAACTTCCTCCTGGTAGCAGACCATGTCGCGGAACAGTGCCATCTGCTCCACTTCCTGAAAACCACCCTGCCCGATCGTCTTGTTCGCAGCCTGCGGCGTCACCAGCAGCATCGGCGTGTGGTTCCAGTAAGCCGTCTTGATTGCGGTGACGAAGTTCGTGATGCCCGGGCCGTTTTGCGCGATCGCCATCGCGATTTTTCCGGTCGATCGCGTATAGCCGTCGCAGATCAGCCCGCCATTGGTCTCATGCGCCACATCCCAGAACGTAATGCCGGCTTGAGGAAACAGATCGGAGATCGGCATGAATGCCGAGCCGATGATGCCGAAGGCATGCTCGATGCCGTGCATCTGTAAAACCTTCACAAATGCTTCTTCCGTTGTCATTTTCATAGCGACGTCCTTTACCCAATTCTCGTCTTACCAATTGCCATCACGTGATCTCCGCCCGCACGAACCGCTGGCAATGAATTCACGTCTTTTCGTGAAATATCTCAGCGAGTTCGCCGGCGGCATGCCGGAGCGCAGACAGGTGCCGCCGCGCAGTTTGCTCGTTCATGCGTGCCTCCGGTGCCTGGATGGCGAGGGCGGCGAGCATCTCGCCGTTCTTGCCGATCACCGGCACCGCCATGCAAACCACACCGACAAGATATTCCTCGCGGTCGAAGGAGACCTGCTCTTTGCGGATTCGCCGCAACTCAGTATCGAGCCGCGCACTGTCGGTGATGGTGCTGTCGGTGAAACGCCGGAGTTCCAGGCTTTGCAACAGGCGCCGGCGTCGCGGTGAAGGGGCCAGCGCGAGGAACAACTTGCCGATCGCACTGCAATGCAACGGCACGCGCGAACCGATGGTGTAATGGAGCCGGAGCGGCCAATGCTCCGCTTCCACACGGTCGAGATAGATCACTTCGCCGTTCAGCAGCGTGCCGATATTGCAGGTTTCGTTGAGCGTGTGCACAAGCCGCTGAAGCACGACATGCGGCGCGTCGTGGCGCATCGATGAGGACAGCGCGCCGAACGCGAGGTTGGTGAGTTTCGGGCCGACAATCAGACGGCGCCGGCCGGGCTCGCGCGAGAGATAGCCTTGCGTCACAAACCAGTCGACCAGGCGATAGGCAGTCGCCTTCGGCAATTTCACTGACGCGATGATGTCGAGCACATCGACCGGCGTGCGCGAACTCGCGACATGCTCGAGGATGGCGAAGGACCGCGCGGTGGCACCGAGCTTATGTTCGCGCGCGTTCGCGGGTTTGGGCGGTCGCGATGGAGGCTTGAGCTCTGCCACATTTCGCCGCGGGCCGGTGGACGCTACGCCGGCAGTCCGTGCATCAATTTCAAGATTGGTACGCATGGCTCACCTAGCCTCGGTTGACGCCGTCACCAGACGGCTTCGAAACAGCCGTTGAATGAACGGCAACAGGAGAACGACGGTTGTAAACGCCACGATTGTTCCGGAGATCGGCCTCGTGAAGAACACGGTCCAGTCGTTGGAAAAACTGATCATCGTGTTCATGAATGCTTCCTCTGCGATCGGGCCCAGGATCACGCCCAAAACCAGCGGCGCGATGGGGAATTTCAGGCGCTCGAATCCATAGCCGAGTACGCCGAAGCCGATGATCAGCCAGAGATCGGTGACGTTATTGCGGATCGACAAGGCGCCGATAAAACAAAGGATCAGCACATAGGCTGAAACGACGGCTTCAGGAAAATCGAGGATTTTCACCAGCGGCCGTATGGCGAAATAGCCAATGGCGCACATCAATATGAGGCCCAGAAACAACGAGGCAAAGACGGTGTAGACCAGCGGCGCCGAACTCACGAGAACCTGGGGGCCGGGTTGAATGCCGTGCAGCATAAATGCGCCGAGAATCACAGCGGTCGCACCACTGCCGGGAATGCCGAGAGCCAACAGATGCACCATGGCGCCGCCGACAGATGCGGTGGCAGCCGCTTGCGGCGCAATGATGCCTTCGGCAATTCCGGTACCCATTTGATTCTTGCGCCGGCCGAAGCGCGCTTCGATTCCGTAGCTCACAAACGACGCAATGGTGGCGCCGGCGCCGGGCAGCAAGCCGATGAGATCACCGACAATCGATGCACGGATGAACATTCCCTTGATGTCATTGAGCTCCTTCAATGTCGGCAATTCGGTGCGGGCATTGGAAATCTTGTCGAGCGGTTTGGTGGCGAAGCCCGTTTCCAGACGTGTAAGCACTTCGCCGACGCCATAGGCGCCGACCATGACCACAAGGAACTCAATGCCGTCGGCAAGGAGCGATGAGCCGAAAGTGAAACGATAGGCGCCGTAGATCGGATCGGTACCGACCGACGAGATCAAGATGCCAACGCTCATGCTGATAAAGGCGTTGGCAAGCGAGCCTTTGCCGATCGCGACGACGCTGAGCAGTCCGAACAACACGATGACGAAATATTCCGGCGAGGAGAAACGCAGCGCGAATTTCGCCAGCGGCTGCGTCAACGCCACCATGACCACTGCGGACAACAAGCCGCCGCCAAGTGCGGCGACCAGCGTCCAACCCAGCGCCTTGGCCGGTCTGCCCTTGCGCCCCATGGTGTAGCCGTCCCACAACATGGGGACGTCGATCGGCTCGCCAGGAATCCGGAACAGGATTGCGGTAAAGGCGCCGCCATAGGTGCCGGAGACATACATCGCAGTCAGCAGCACGATCGAAGCTGTGACGTCCATCTTGTATGTGAACGGCAACGCGAGCGCGACGCCCATCACCAGCGTGAGGCCAGGCAGCACGCCGATGAGCAGACCGATGACGATGCCGACCAAGAGCATCGTCATGTTGAGCGGCGTCATGCAGTGGACGAAGCCGCCGGCAAGCTGGGTGAGGATATCGATCATGCCGTCACCACAGGCTCGGAATTGCGAAGAAAATGTCGGTCACGCGGTCGAACGGCTCGATGCCGCGCGGCAGCGACACGTAAGCGATGCGCAAAAATAAAATGCCGCAGAAAATCGTCACCGCGGCGCTGGCACCCCAGATAGCGCCATGTGCGCGGTAGCCGCCGACGTACATAAACGCTGCGAGAAACAGGAACGTGCCGAGGATAAAGCCGAGCACCGGCACCAGCACGGCATAGATGCCCATCAGAACGATGCCGCCGATGAGCATGCGCGGATAGACCGGCTGCTTGTCATCGACATCCGGCTCACGGTCGAATGCTTCCAGAAAACCCGTGGCGTCCTGATTGCCGGCAATCAGACGCCGCGAGATCTCGAATACACAGGACGCGCCCATAAGAAGGATGGCAAGGCGCGGCCACGTCTCGGGCCCGAGTTGACCGGGCCGAGCCGAGTAAACGAACGTCCCCGCATAGACATAAAGCGCGATGGCGATGGCAAGGCCAAACGCGTAAGGCACGATCGAGCGAAACAGCGCCTTTTCCATTGTTTCTTTACTCCGCTCGTCCCCGCACCCGGGTCCGGCTTCGCCGGCCCGAGTGCAGGCTCCAGCGGGGACCCAGCGCAAAAAAATACGGGCTCTGCAGTGTTGCTCCGGATTCCCGCTTGCACGGGAATGAGCGGAGTATGGAACGACGCCAGGGGCGCATGACTAATTCGTCGCCATCGTCTTTTTCATGTCTTCGAGTTGCTCGCTCACGAAAGCAGGCGCTTTCGACGCGTCCTCGAAGCTGTTCGGATCGGCGTATTGCTCCTCGAGGAATTTCTTGTATTCCGGCAAGGCATAGACTTTGGCCAGCGCATCCGACAATTTCTTGACGATGTCGGGCGGCGTACCGGCGCGCACGACGATTGCGCGGAATTGGGGCAGCGCCACCTTGTAGCCAAGCTCGAAGGACGCCGGCACATCCTTGAACGCAGCGAGGCGCTTTTCGCCGAACAGCAATATCGGCCGCATCTGCTTGCTATTGAGAAACTGTGCGACGTCGCCGGCCTGCTCGTACAACGCATCGGCATGACCGCCGAGAATCGAAACGTAGCGCTCGCTCGGCTTGGCGAACGGCACCTGCACGACTTTGATGCCGCCGCGGTCGAGCACGGTGAGCGAGAAATCGTCGACGCTACCGAAGCCAAGCGTCGCCACTTTCAGTTTACCGGGATTCGATTTCGCCTCCTTGGCAAAATCCTCCCAGGTTTTGATCGGACTATCGTCCTTCACAAAGAGAAAGGAGGGACCTTTGATCATCACCGCTACGGGCGTGATGTCGTTCATGGTCCAGCGCGAACTTTTTCCGGCAAGCAGCGCATGGCTGTCGGCGATATAGATTGCCATCGAATAGCCGTCGGCGGGCGCAGCCAGCAGCTTCGCCATGCCGGTCGCGCCAGTGCCACCAGGCACGTTCACCACCGGGATGCCCTGCCCGAGCATCGGCTCCATGAGCTTGCTGACGAGACGCGCGAGCTGATCGGCGCCGCCGCCCGGACCCCACGGAACGATCAGTTCGATCGGGCGCTCGGGATAACCGGCCGCGAGCACTTTGCCGCTGAAAGACGCGGCGCTGAGTGCCACTGCCACAAGCATTGTAAAGATTCGGGTCGAACGCATGGACAAATCCTCCCTGCCGTCGGCCGCTTGCTTGTTCATCCCGCCCGCGGCCGCGCCCGGCGGTGACGTTGCTCGGCTTATGGCGGCCGGCTGGTTGTCGAGTAAGGGAATTTCCATCTCGACAAAGTCTCATTTTTTGAGACTGCTAATCTCAATACGCTAACAGAAGGCATTAGGCCTGCAAGGGCGAATTCGAGCCGTTTCGTCCCGCAATTTGGGAATTCGATTCAAGGAACCGCGGGCGCGGCGGGATTTTCTCAATCCGCAGGATCGGCGGCGTTCACCCTGCGCGTTGCGTGAGAGGCACGTAAGCGCGCGCGTCGGGCCCGTTATAGAGGGTGAGCGGACGCAGCAGGATGTTGTTCTCAAGCTGCTCGAGCACCTGCACCACCCAGCCGGGCACGCGACCGACGGCAAATATCGGCACAAACAGATCGCGTTTGATTCCGAGCAGGTGGTACACGACGCCGGAATAGAAATCGACGTTCACATTTACACCGTGTCGCGCATAAGGCGCCATTGCGGTCACAACCGCCTGCAAGATTTCGAACCATTTCGGCTCGCCCATTTCCTTTGATAAACGCTCGACACCTGCGCGCATGTGGCGTGCGCGCGGATCTTCAGCGCGATAGACGCGATGACCGAAGCCGGTGACTGCGATGCCGGCTTTTCGCTTTTCCTTCACATAATCAGCGGCGCGCGACGGATCGCCGATCTCTTCCGCCATTTTCATCACGTCCTCGGCGGCGCCACCATGCGCCGGGCCCGACAACGCGGCAATCGCTGCGACGATCGCCGCATGCAGGTTGGCCTCCGTGCCGATCACCACGCGAGCGGCGAAGGATGAAGCATTCGAGCCGTGCTCGGCATGCAAAATGAGGTCGCGATCGATTAATTGTGCGGCCTCGGGGCTCGGCTTCCTGCCGGTGAGCATCCAGAGCAGATTAGCCGCGTGGCTAAGAGCTGCGTCGGCGGGCACAGGCTCTT
>DATFVF010000139.1:0-2953 GCA_035260465.1 Pseudolabrys sp.
GTGAATTCGTCCAGCACGCCGACCCCCGCCGTTAGCTTTCGAACAACCGAGACAACAATCGCTTTGCCAGCACACCGGCCACTCTCCGGCGGTAGTGACCTGGCGTGAAGGTTGTCTTCATCGGCATAATCTGGTCACGAACCAGGGTATCGAGCTCTTTGAAGACACCTGCATCGAGACCGCCGCCACAGAGATCCGCGGTGCCGGCGAGCAGCACCGGGCGCGGATTGGTCCCTGTAAAGGCGATGCGCAAATCGGCGAGGGTCGCACCTTCGCGCCTGAGTGCCACTGCGACACCCGCAACCGGATATTCGATCGAACGGCGAATTCGGATCTTGTCATAGGCTGAGCGCAGCCCCGCTATCTTCTTCGCCCGTACCGATGTGACGATCTCGCCCGGCCGCAGCGACAGATAGAACTTGCCGTCACCTTGAGTCTCCGTGATCGGCACGTCTTGGCGCGCAAAACCGATGTAGAGCTTCTCCAGCGGCATGGTGCGTTTACCGGCAGGACCGGCGATGTCCACTTCCGCCCCGAGCGTGAGCAAAGCGGGCGCCAGGTCGCCACTGAAGGTGGCAAAGCAGACACCGCGACTTTTCGGCGCTACGTGACAAATTGTGCCCGTAGTCTTCAGGCAATGGTTATTGGCGTTGCGCCACCATTCGCTCTGATTGTAGAAGATGCAGCGCGTGTCGAGGCAGAGATTGCCGCCGACCGTACCCATATTGCGGTGGGTTGGCCCGGCGATGTGGCCGGCCGCCTGCGCCAACACTGGATAATATTTAATAACGTCCGGATTCTCGGCGAGTTCGGTCAAGGTCACCGAAGCGCCAATCTCCAGCGATTTTTCAGTCGCCCTGATCGCGTGGAGTTCTTGCACGCGGTTCATGTTGATCAGCACTGGAGGGGCGAGGATGCCGCGCCTGACGTTCACCACCAGGTCAGTGCCACCACCAAGCGGCTTACTGTCCGGATGCGCGACACGCGCGGCAATCACTTCGTCGAGCGTCGCCGGATTGAGTACGCGGAATTCCGGGAGGGCGTCCATCACGCTTCCCCGCTTTTCGTCGGTGATTTTTCGAGCGCGCGTTTGCGTTTCTCGATCACCTCGAACACCCGGTCGGGGGTCACGGGCAGGTCGTTGAAGCGGACGCCAATGGCATCGGCGATAGCGTTGGTCAGCGCGGGCAGGAACGCGGCGAGAGAGCCTTCACCGGCTTCTTTGGCGCCGAACGGTCCGTGCGGATCGTTGCTTTCGACGATGCCGACCTCGATCGGCGGTGAATCTTGAATGGTCGGGACCCGGTAATCGAGCATGTTGGCGGTGACCATCAGGCCCTCGTGGTAGGCGGCTTCCTCGCTCATGGCCTGGCCCATGCCCATCCACACCGAGCCCTGCACCTGGCCTTCCACTGTCAGGCGGTTGAGCGCCTTGCCGCAATCATGCGCGACCCAGACCTTGTCGACGCTGACAACGCCAGTTTCCTCATCGACACTGACTTCGACCACCTGCGCCGAGTAGCTGTAACCCATAGTTCCGCCGATGGCGGCGCCACGATATTTCTTGCCGCCGTGCGATTCCGGAATCGTCGAATAATTTCCAGTGACCGTAAGGGTGCCCGAGTCCTTCAGCGCTTCAGTGACCACTTCGTCAAACGTGGCGCCTTTGTCTTGTGCGCCGGCACGATAAATTTCACCCAGGCATTCGATGTCTTCCGGGCGTGCCTCCAGCTTGCGCGCCGCGGCATCAACGAGGACGGTCTTGAGATTGCGTGCAGCGTCGAGCGCGGCATTCCCGACCATAAAGGTGACGCGTGACGAATACGAGCCGTTGTCCTTCGGTACGACTTCACTATCGCCGGTAACAACGCGCACGCGCGAAAGATCAAGCCCGAGAACTTCGGCGACGGTTTGCGCCAAGATGGTCGTAGAACCTTGGCCGATATCGGCGGCGCCCGAGAGCACGACGATCGAACCATCGAAATCGAGCTTGATCTTTACCGTCGCATGCGGCTCGCCCGTCCAGTTTACCGGCTTTGAAGCGCCGCTAATATAGTGCGAGCAAGCCATGCCAAGGCCTTTGCCTTTGGCGAGCTTACCCTTGCGCAAGTTCCATCCGCTTTCACGCTCGACCCAGTCAAGACATTCAGGCAAGCCGTATGAATTCACCATCAAATTGTTGTCGGTGAAAGTCGGTGCGTTGAGCAGATTGGCACGCCGCACCGCGAACGGATCGAGGCCGAGCTCGATCGCCATTTCATCGACGAGGCTCTCAAACGCGAAGCGAATGTCGACGGTGCCATGGCCGCGAAACGCGCCGCAAGGCGGCGTATTGGTGAGCACACGTCGTCCGACATATCTGACGTTATGTAGGTCGTAAATCGCGTACAGCATCGAGCCGGCATACAAGATAGTCACCACGCCGTATCCGCTATGCGCCCCGCCACGTTGGTCACAATCGCATTCGACTGCGGTAATCCGGCCGTCTTTACGCATGCCGATCTTGAGCTTGATATCGGTTTCCGGTCGCCCGCGATGCGTGATGAACGTTTCCTCTCGGTTTGTGACGATACGTACAGTGCCGTTAGCCTTTCGCGCTAACAGCGCGGCGATCAATTCGACATTCAGCGTCTCGGTGCGGCAACCGAAGCCGCCACCGACATGCGGTTTGATCACTCGGATACGCGACATTTCCATGCCGAGGATCTGCGAGAGCATCAGATGGACGTAATAAGGCACCTGGGTTGAGGCATGCACCGTCATGCGATCGCGCACTGCATCATATTCGGCGACAGCAGCGTGCATTTCCATCTGGTTCTGGCAGACCTCAGCGCAGTTATAAATGCCTTCTCGCACTAGATCGGATTCGGCAAAGCCTTTTGCCGTAGAGCCCAACTCGAACAGGACGTCACGCTCGAGATTGCCAGGTTTTTTATCATGTAATAGCGCAGCA
>DATFVF010000140.1:0-5853 GCA_035260465.1 Pseudolabrys sp.
GGGCTTCGTCGTCCTCAGTTCAGGAACCCTCCCAATGACAATCGTCCCGCCACGCATCGGCCCGCAGCCGTGGGAAGTCGTGCGAACCAAACTCGACCAGTCGCTGCCTTTCGCCAATATGCGTGACACGCCCTATTACCGCGATGCCGTGTGGGAGCAATTCTCGAAGGCCGAGTATGAGCGCCGCTATCGTCGACTTCGCGAGAAAATGCGCGAGCACAAGCTCGACGCGGTGATCGTCCCTGGCGGCCCGAGCCATTGGAGCTTTGGTGGCGGGATGCTGTGGCTGACTGGCCACTGGGAGTGGCACGCTCTTTCGAGCTACGTCCTCGTTCCACTCGAAGGTGAGCCGACCTTAATCTATTCGATGGGCGGTACGCACGCGGAAGCCGTGCGCCGGCAGGTGGACGTGGCCGTCAAGGACGTCCGACATAGTCGCAACGGCCGCTATGCCGACATCATGGTCGAGCGCGTCCGAGAACTAAAACTTGAGCGCGGGCGCATAGGACTGATGGAGATTGATCCGCGGCACGGCGACTATCTCCCGGTGAATCAATACAACGTGCTGCGCGAGAACTTGCCGGACGCCGAGCTCGTATTCACCCAGGGCTTTTTGCACGAGCTACTCTCGATCCACAGCGCCGAAGAGCTCGACTGCGTCCGCAAGGCCGGCATTTTGTGCCGCAATGCGATGGATGCGATGGTGGCACGCGCCCGCCCCGGTGTGAAGGAGTACGAACTTCGGGCAGCGGCGGGCTCCGCTATCCTCGACGGCGGCGGCGATATCGATTTTCTGATTATCGGATCGACGTCGATGGCGAACCCGACGATGATCTTCGGTAATCCACGTCCCTCCGCCCGAGAACTACAAAAGGGCGACATCATTAATATGGAGCTTGCGGCCGGCTATCGCGGCTACACTGCGCAGATCGGCTCTCCCATTTGCGTCGGCGAGCCCACGGAAATGGTGAATAAGTTTTGGAACGAAATCACGCTGCCAGGCTATCGGCGCATTATTGCCGAGATCGCGCCTGGAAAGCCGGTCGAAGCGATGCGCACCGCGAGTAAATTCTTTCGCGATAACGGCTACCAGTCGCGGCCGACTCAATGTCACGGCATCGATCTTGTAACCGACAAGCCGCATGTCGTTGCCGAGCATGTCTCCGCGGAAAAATTCGAAGAAGTGCTAAAACCTGGCATGGTGATCATGGCAGAACCCAATCCAATCACGCCAGACGGTCTCTTCGGCATTTTTCTCGGCCACACATTCATCGTTACCGACACTGGACACGAGGTCGTAGACGACTTTCCGCTGGAGATCGCTGTTGCGGGAGGCTGACGTCGGTTTCCGACAGTGATGTCTGTTCAGTAAGCTACTTCCGATAAATTCCTTTATCGCGGTCGATGTCCGTTGAGGGCCAATAGCGGACATCGCGCCCGTCAGCAGGCACTCATAATGCGAGCGCTGTGACAATGCTGAGCCGAAGCCAGTCGTCGCGCCCTAGGGAAGTGGCGCGCCCGGTTTCCGAATTCCGATCGATGATGTCAACGAACTCCGCGCGCACACCCATCTGAATCAGATAAAGCCTGAATTGATCGCCGAACCGCGCCGTCAATCCTTCCTGGTGTTCCGCGGAGACATTTGGAGCTAAGCGGTTGCGAACATGCATTGGACCAATGACGATCCGGGCGTCGGCTGGAAGCGTGCGGTGGACGCCGCCCGCTAAGATCAAAACGCAAACGACGTCGCACACGACGGATGAGGTATCGATCCTAGCCTCTAGCGGTTCGCTGCCGCGCTTGAGCGCGAAGCATTCGGCTTCTGTCGAGTTCGCGCATTGCGAAACAAGCGTCGAGCCTGCGCTCACATCGAGTCCACGCTGACGAATAATCCTGCCGAGCGTCGCCGCAACATTGAGATCTCCTTGACCCCAGACTTTCAAAACGACGGGAGGTTTGCGTTCTCCAAGGCGATCCAGCAGCGCGAACAGTCGCTTGTACGAATCCCACTGCACCGCGCCTTCGGCTGCGATCCATTCAGTGCAATTGGGCCCGCAGGCTCCTGCCGGACCTCGTGCCAGATAGAAAATCATGGCATTGCCCGGCGAGCTAACACCGCCGACTTGGGGCCGCGCGCCGACTTGTGAACGCGCCGGATGAGCGAGGAAGGCCGCAAGGATTACGAGTGAGGTCACTGCACCCAATCGCACCATCGTTGGCCGCCTTGCCGGTTCGGACTCATGAAAACTAAAACTATAATCCGCCGCTGCAGACAAGGAAACCTTACCGGACGACAGCTACGACAAAGCCCGCGCATAGATGCTTAACGCGGGCCAGCGACGCATCGTGAATGGAGTAATCGCCCAACGCTAGGTCGTGCCGGCTATAACCTTTAGCCGCGGAGCCTCAAGCTGCATGATATTCCGGTAGGCAGCAAGATATTCCACCGCCATGCGCCGCGCCGTGAAGCGCTCTTCAAACCGAGTACGTACCCTCCGCCGATCCAATAGCCGGACTCGATCGACTGCATTAATGGCGGAGATCTCGTCCTCGACAACAAAGCCGGTGATTCCGTCCTCGACCACTTCCGGCACCGATCCCCGATTGAACGCAATCACGGGCGTTCCGCAGGCCATTGCTTCGATCATGACCAGACCGAATGGCTCTGGCCAATCTATGGTTACCAATAGCGCGATTGCGCCACTCAAAAATTGCGATTTTTCGCGATCGCTGATTTCTCCGATAAATTCGACATTCGGCGATTTCAAAAGTGGCGAAATAATTTCGTCATAATATTCTTGGTCGACTCGATCGACCTTGGCTGCGATTTTCAATGGTATTCCACATCGATTGGCGATTCGAATAGCGCGATCGATCGATTTTTCGGGTGCTATGCGGCCAAGAACGGCTAAATACGTAGGCTTGACCGATTGAGGCATCAGCAGCTTCTCGGGAACGCCATGATAGATTGTCCGAACCCAATTCGCCTGCTGGACGGGTCGCCGCTGCGAATTCGAGATGGAAACAAGCGGAATATCGCGAAACGTATCAAAAACTGGCTGATGCTCCGGCAGATCAAGTCTGCCATGCAAAGTAGTAATGAACGGCGTCCCCTGCCGAGCAAATAGTGAAAATGGGTAATAATCGAGATGAAAGTGCAATAGATCGAATTCTTCGCTGCGCTGGCGCACACGCTCCAACATGACCGTGTGAAGCGCGTTTGGATCACGAATGGATCCATCGAGACGAAGTGCCCTTGGCCATGCGGCCTCGAGTTTTGCCGAGGTGTGGGAGTCGCCGCTCGCAAATAATGTGACATCGTTTCCGAGCGCGACCAATTCCTCAGTCAACCAATATACTACACGCTCGGTACCGCCATAAAGTTTTGGAGGTATTGCTTCGGTCAAGGGTGCTACCTGCGCGATGCGCATACGTCCTGTCTCCTCGTTTTTTTCAGGCACTGCCCCCCAAAGACGCTCGAATCCATCCGGGACATGGAACGTTTGGATTTGAAAGTTGTTCCTTCTTGAGCCGGGTGTGAACTCGATGCCGGGCGGTGGAAAAATGCGAGTGACCATATTTTTGGCAAATATCGGCCCATCATCGAACCCTCGTCGATGTGCCGGAGAACTCCAGGAGAAGAGAGTTCCTGTCGGTGGCAGATCTTTATATTTTTGAAGGAACTGGCAGCGCGTATGCACAGCCTCTCTTGGTACTCCGGGCGTCCATTCGCCTTCGTGGGCCGCTATTTGCGTTCGCGGTTGGCGTCGCACGCGGTAATAGTCGGAGCTGTCTGCGCCGCTGTGATCTGCTCGATCGGCACGCAGTATAGTATTAAATTCCTTGTTGATAGCCTTGCCGCGGCCGTTCCACGCAACGTTTGGCTTGCATTCGCAATTCTTGGGTTGCTGATTGCCGCCGACAATCTGCTTTGGCGAGTCGCAAGCTGGGTGGCGAGCGGGACTTTCGTGCGGGTGACCGGCGATCTCCGCCGCGATCTGTTCCGTCATTTGACCGGCCACTCTCCGAGCTTTTTCAGTGATCAACTTCCGGGAATGTTGACCAGCCGAATCACCGCCACCTCCAATGCTGTATTCACAATGGAGAACATGTTCGTCTGGAATGTGCTTCCACCCTGCCTCGCGACAGTGGCGGCGATCGCGCTGATCGCCACGATCAGTACACCAATGGCAAGCGTTCTCTCAGTTGCTGGCTGCGTCATCGTGATTGCGATGTTCCGCTTGGCGGCAGCCGGCAAACCTCTTCACCACGATTTTGCTGCGAAGGCTGCAGCGGTTGATGGAGAGATGGTCGACATCGTGACCAATATGACGCTGGTCAAATCATTTTGCGGTATCATGCGAGAGCAGGACCGTTTCGACGAAACGGTCGCGCGCGAAATGGTCTCACGCCGCCGAAGCCTATTATATCTGGAAAAGTTGCGACTCGCCCACGCGGCAATTACCGCTGCATTCACAATTGGGCTCGTTGCATGGGCTGTGGTGCTTTGGCAGCGCGGCGCGGCCACACCCGGCGACGTCGTTTTGGTCTGCACACTGGGGCTTTCCGTCCTGCACGCTACGCGAGATCTCGCAGTGGCGTTGGTTGATGTAACCCAGCATGTCGCGCGACTCTCGGAATCGCTTGGCACACTTCTCGTTCAGCATGACCTCCAGGATCACCCCGAAGCTGCGCCACTCGTCAAGCACGGCGCCGTGATCGAATTCGACAATGTCTCGTTTACTTTCCCCAACGGCCAGCCCGTATTTCGTAGTCTGCGCTTGCGTTTCGAATCCGACCAGCGGATCGGGTTGATCGGTAATTCCGGTGGCGGCAAGTCGACGCTGTTTGCATTGTTGCAAAGATTCTATGACGTACAGCAGGGCTGCATTCTCATCGATAGGCAGAACATCGCGCGGGTTACACAGGACAGCCTGCGTTCTGCAATTTCGCTCGTACCGCAGGACATTTCTCTCTTCCAGCGTTCGATCATGGAAAACATTCGGTACGGCCGCCCGGACGCGTCTGACGCTGATGTCGCGGAGGCTGCCGCAGCAGCACGCTGCGAATTCATACACGATCTCCCAGGTGGCTTTGACATGGTAGTCGGCGATCGCGGAATCAAACTCTCTGGTGGTCAACGTCAGCGCATTGCCATCGCGCGGGCCTTTTTGAAGGACTCGCCAATCGTACTGCTGGATGAAGCTACAGCCTCGCTTGATGGCGATTCCGAGGAAGCGGTCCGCGAGGCCCTCGGCCGGCTTATGCAGGGACGCACCGTGATTGCAATCGCCCACAGGCTGTCGACGCTGCGCAATTTTGATCGAATTATCGTGCTGGAGTCGGGTCACATCGTCGAAGATGGATCCCCGGATTGGCTGATGAAGCGCAAAGGCGCCTATTACAAACTGGTCCTTCGTGAAATGAACCGTCTGGCAAGCCGCGCCGCCTAGCCGCATAGACCGCCCTTTCGGTCGCTCGCGCCGCACCGTATATCGCCTCTGCGCGGAACCTTTATCGACCGAGCAGGGTTCCTTTGCCAATTGCCGCACTATTGAGGGCCGCTTTATGTGCGCGAACCGGCTTGCAATCAGCCACGCAAAAATTCTCCTTCTCGCGGGTCTTCTCACAGGTCCACAATTCGTGCAGGCGGCTGACGCGCCTGAAAATCAGCCCGTCGCCCTGCCTACAACATTGCCTTTGGTCACGGTCATCGACTCGTCGCTGGCACGGGGAATCCTTGGTCGCGCCGTACAGGACTCCGCCGGAATGGATATGGGTCATATCGTCGATATTATTGTCGACCCGCCCGGTCATGTCGTTGCCGCTGTAATCGATTTCGGCGGGGTTTTT
>DATFVF010000141.1:0-25062 GCA_035260465.1 Pseudolabrys sp.
TATCGCCCGCGTGGAATACGGCGGCGATTAGTGGAGTGGGATCGCGGCGGCGTCAAGGCCGGAAAAAAGGTCAGGAAACTCAACCGCCGTCGCCTTTGTCGGTTGCCGGCCCGAGGCGCATTCGCTGCACGCCACTGCCGAGCGTTTGTGGACGCTTCGAAGAGAGCGTTTTTGAGTTCACACCCATCCAGGAAATCTCGGAAGAGAGACGGCCATATTCGATCTTCGGGCACCGGTTCATGACAACTTTCAGCCCGGCATCTTCCGCAAGCGTGGCCGCGGCGTCATTCCGTATGGTGAGCTGCATCCAGATAACCTGCGGCTTCGGCTTGAGCGTCAAAGCTTCGGCGACGATCGGCAGCACGTGCTCTGAGCCGCGAAAGATGTCGACCATGTCCACAGGTTCCGGGATTTCCGAAAGCCTTGCGTAAATTTTTTGCCCGAGGACGCTCTTTCCAGCTTGTCCCGGATTGACCGGGATCACCCGGTATCCACGCGCAAGCAGATATTTGAACGCAAAATAGCTCGGTCGATTTTCTTTCGGCGAAAAGCCGACCATGGCAATCGTTTTCACCGAGCTGAGGATGCCGCGGATATACGTGTCGTTGTAAGCGTCGTGGTTCATGGGAGTGAACATAAAAGCACTAAAGGCGGAGCGGAAGGGCGCCGGGCCGGCGGTGATTTGCCGTCATGAGTGGGAATCGCATAGTCGTAACAGGCCCACTCATCGCTCCATTCGGCGCCAGCCTCCATGGTCGATCCAAACGCCCTTCAGTATCTGAATCAGCTGACGCACTTGACCTACGATCTGTCATTGCACTGGCGATGGATGGATGTCGAGCGCCACCGCGCGCAGGAGCTCGCCACGCCGCGCTACACCGATCCAAAACGGCTCGTTCGTCACGGCTTCAAGGTTTATTCGCAGGCCGACGAGGACGGCATTATCCAGGAAATCTTCAAACGAATTGGTGCGCCCAATCGCAGTTT
The DNA here is from genome assembly GCA_035260465.1 of Pseudolabrys sp. Lineage (GTDB taxonomy): Bacteria > Pseudomonadota > Alphaproteobacteria > Rhizobiales > Xanthobacteraceae > Pseudolabrys. The sequence continues at coordinate 988 of DATFVF010000141.1, forward strand.
TATCGAATTCGGCGTGCAGACCGGCGTCGAATGCAACTCCGTCAAATTGCTGATCGAGGGTTGGAGCGGGCTCTGGATCGAAGCATCGGCGCCATACGTCACGGAGATCCGCAGCAGCTTTGAGCCATTCCTCTCGAATGGTCAGCTCAGGCTCAGCCAGAATCTGGCGACGGCGGAAAACATCAATTCCCTGTTCGAGGAAGCCGGCCTAACGGGAGAGATCGATCTTCTCAGCGTCGATATCGACTATAACGACTATTGGGTCTGGAAGGCGATCACGACGGTCAGTCCGCGCGTCGTAGTGATCGAGTACAACGCGACGCTGCGCCCGCCGATGTCGCTCGTCGTGCCCTATGACCCGAACCGCAGTTGGGACGGCACCAATTATTTCGGTGCCAGCCTGGAGGCGTTGGTCAGACTGGCGCGCGACAAGGGCTACCGCCTCGTTGGCTGTAATTACGGCGGAGCCAACGCTTTCTTCGTGCGCAACGACGTGGCAGGCGATCGTTTCCTCGATCCGGCGACGTCGGAGGAGCACTACGAGCCGCCACGGTATTTCTACGCAATGCAAGTGGCCGGCCACCGCGCCCGCCCGGGACCTTACGTCAGCGTTTAGCGGTCGCTGTCCAAAGTTGTTCCGGCGCCGGTGCGCGCGGAAAGCTCGGTGCGCAGCCGGGTATTCTCGGATTGCAATGCTTCGACCTTGGCCTTGACGGCGGCGAATGCCTGCTCGATTTCGGCTTCTGTGAAGCGGGTGACGATGTGAGACGAGCAATTCACATCCCAGGCCTCGATGGTGAAGAGGATGGCGCGCTCGGGCCGGGCTTTATAGCCCTTGTCGAATAGGCGTTCGATGAGGGCAGGGTCGTTTTCGACCACGCGTGCGCGGCCCCAAAGCTTGATGCGCTGCCGGCGCGATGGGTCAAGCAGAAACAAAAATGCCCGGTCGTTCTCGGATAGGTTGGCAAGAGTAATGTATTGGCGATTTCCGCGGTAATCGGCGAAGCCCAGAGTTCTGTCGTCGATAATTTTAATAAAGCCCTTCGGCCCGCCGCGATGCTGAACATAGGGAGCGCCGTCCGCCGTCGCGGTGGCAAGGAAGGCGGTATCCTGTTGGGCTATGAATTTTGCGAGCTCGTCGGTTATCCGGTCCGGGAAGCCTTCGTCGACGCGCTGTTGATAGGATTTTGCGGATCCGCGCTCGGCTTGCGCCTGTTGCGCGGCCGGCGTGAAGACCCGGCTGGAGTTATTCATGCGTGCATCGTCGCTCGATACCGTTCGCTGGAACAAAGATAACCCGACACGGTTGCTCACGGTAGTAGGGCAGCGCGAGTTGAATCGGGCAGGATTGCGGTGGCAAGCGACATAAGTTGGTCATGGTGGTTTGCTGCGATCCGAACGCTGAGGGGCGCCGCCAAGGTTGTGCACAAACAGGAGGCGTTCGATGTGTGACTACAGTCTTCACGACGTAGCGTCCCGACCCGCAAAAGTCGGGGACAAGCTGATCTCGACCCAATTTCCCAACGCGATTACGCGCGGCTTTTCGGATCCATCCCAGCCTCGCGTGGCTGTCTGTCTGCTGCCAGGGACGGAGCTTGCATTTGAAAAAGATGTCGAATGCGACGCTTCGTTCCGCTTCTTGCCCACTCGGAAATCAACACACAAGGTTGCGCGTTTCCGGCAGGTCAATCTCAACCGGCCGGCCGCGCATCACGATGCGCTGGAGTTTCCTGATGGCAAGATCGTGCTTGTTACGGACCTCTGCGAAGGCCAATGCGTGACCGTGCTGCAACTGCCAAGCGCGGGCCGGCCTGCCTATGAGCAAGACGAGCACGAAATTATAGAGAATGTGTCGCTGATTATCTGATCCCGCGGCACAGAGCTCAAAGAGACGAAAAGAGAGCCACCGGGTGGGCGGTGGCTCCCTTCGGTCCTCGTTTGCACCGAGCCCCGTTATTTTTTCTGCGCGTCGACGACCTTTTTGCAGGCATCGCCCAGCTGAGCATACTGCTTACTCAGGCAGGCAAGCACGCGGCCGCCACCGGGCGCCGTTCCTCTGCAGAATTTGTTGTAATCGCCTTTGCAGGCGGCACGCTGTTCGGCGGTGAAGTCCTGGGCGACGGCGGCGGTGAGCGAAGCAAACATGAGTGCGGCAACCAATGGGATCCTGCGCATTGTGAAGTCCTCTTTGGGGTAAATTATCAGTGGTGTGACGGGGGAGGCGCCCGCCGTATTAGTGGTCTTCCCATGTCGGCTTGCGCTTATCGATAAAGGCACAAATGCCTTCTTCGGAATCGCGCGCCATCATGTTCTCCGTCATCACTTCGGACGCGTAATTGTAGGCGTCGGCCAGGCTCATCTCGGCTTGACGATAGAAGGCTTGCTTCCCGATTTTCAGCACATACGACGACTTCGACGCAATTTGCATTGCGAGCGCGAAAGCTGCCTTGCGCTCTTCGCCCACCGCCACCACGCGATTGACCAGTCCGATCTGCGCCGCCCGTTCCGCCGGTACCAGGTCTCCGGTCAACAGCATCTCCATCGCGTGTTTGCGCGGCACGTTCCGGGACAACGCGACCATCGGCGTCGAACAGAACAAGCCGATGTCTACGCCGGGTGTGGCGAATTTCGCCGCTGTGGACGCAACCGCGAGATCGCAACTGGCGACCAGTTGGCAGCCGGCGGCACTGGCTGGGCCCTGCACGGCCGCGACCACTGGCTGCGGCAGATTGACAATCTGCTGCATCATGGTGCTGCACGTCGTCATGATGTGGCGGAAATATGCGCGTCCGCCATCGGCATCGATGCGGCGGCCGGTCAGTTCCTTGAGATCGTGGCCGGCACAGAAAGCCGGCCCATTGGCCGCCAGGATGACAGCGCGCACGGATTTATCGGCCCCGATGTCGGTCAACGCCTTCGAAAGTGCGATCAACAGTGCTTCCGAGAGGCTGTTGCGGGCCTGGGGGCGGTTGAGCACAAGGGTGGCGATATCCTTGTGGCGCTCGTGCAAAAGCGCGGGCGCATCAGCAGTCAGCGGGGCTGTCGGAGCGTTCATCACAAGCGTTTCCGGGCTCAATCCGCCGAACTTAATCCGAAGCTGAGCCCACGCAAGGCTAAGAACGAGGGCTCAGCGACGGCTCGAAATGGCCAAAGGCGAATTTCGTGAGTTTTACGAAAAACGCCCGAAATCCCCGATTGACCTGCTAGCGGCGGCGTCTAAGACCAAGGCGCCGGATCAGCCGGCAAGGGGGGTACCGCATGCCGGCTGCGGCGATGACTACCGATGAGATCGCGAAGCTGTTGCACGAGGTGTTTCCTCAGGCTTTCTATCCCGGCTGTGGATTGACGATCGAACGCGTAGAATACGCGAGCATCCGCGTACGACGGCACTTCCAAGAGCATTACATTCGGCCTGGCGGAACGATTTCCGGCCCGACGATGATGGAGCTGGCCGATTTTGCGATGTATGTGGCCGTCTTCTCCGCCGTCGGCCCCAAGCCGTTAGCCGTTACCACAAATCTCACCATCAATTTTCTCCGCAAACCGGGCAAAGGCGATCTGATTGCAGAGGCCAAATTGTTGAAGGTCGGAAAGCGCCTCGCAGTCGGGGAGGTTGCCATCTATTCGGACGGCGTCTCTGATCCGGTCGCACATGTCACGTCGACATATTCGATCCCGACAGCAAACTAATTAGGCAAAGGTATAAAAGTACCATTTTTATATACCATTGATATTACTATATAAATATGAGTTCAATATCGTTGACCGCGGTCGGGCGGCTCGGTTAGAAAGCGGCAGCTTCAGCGCGTTGAAGCGCGCTCAAGTTCTCCAGGGAATGATCATGAAAACTTATTCGGCCAAAGCCGCCGACATTGAGAAGAAATGGGTGACCATCGATGCCACTGGGCTCGTTGTGGGTCGCCTTGCCTCAATCGTGGCACTTCGCCTGCGTGGCAAGCACAAGGCGTCGTACACGCCGCATGTCGATGACGGCGACAACGTGATTGTCGTCAACGCCGCCAAGGCGGTGCTGACCGGACGCAAGCGCGAAAAGAAAGTTTACTACCATCACACCGGCTACATCGGCGGCATCAAAGAGCGCACCGCGAAGGCGATCATGGAAGGTCGCTTCCCTGAGCGCATTGTCGAAAAGGCGGTAGAGCGCATGCTGCCGCGTGGACCGCTTGGCCGCGTTCAGTTCGGAAACTTGCGCGTTTATCCGGGTCCGGAGCATCCACATGAGGCGCAGAAGCCGGAAAAGCTCGATGTCGCCGCTATGAATCGCAAGAACGTGAGGAGTGCCTGACCGTGGCCGAAACCATGCAATCATTGGAAGGTTTGGCGACTCTCAAGCCTGCAGTTCCGGAAGCGCCGAAATACGAAAAGAAGGTCGATGCGCAGGGACGCGCTTACGCTACCGGAAAGCGCAAGAACGCCGTTGCACGTGTCTGGATCAAACCGGGTTCCGGAAAGATCCTCGTCAACACGAAAGCCGTGGAAGTATTTTTCGCGCGCCCGGTGCTGCGGATGCTGATCCAACAGCCGTTGATCGCCGCCAATCGCGGTGGCCAATATGACGTGACCTGCACCGTGTCCGGCGGCGGTTTGTCCGGCCAGGCCGGTGCGGTCCGCCACGGGCTGGCCAAGGCGTTGACCTACTTCGAGCCCGAGCTCCGCGGTGCCCTCAAACGCGGCGGCTTCCTCACGCGGGATTCGCGTGTCGTCGAGCGAAAAAAATACGGGCGGGCAAAGGCACGCCGTTCCTTCCAGTTCTCGAAGCGCTAATCGTTCAGTACCGTTTGCAAATTGCAAAAAGGCGCGCCAAAAGCACGCCTTTTTTGCTTTCGTTTTGTGATCATTCAAATTGTATCGTGTTTGGTTAGCCCATTGAAACGACCGAATTGCCGCGGGTAGAGCGCCGCCAACGCTCAATATTGAATACAATTCGTAGAAGTCTTTCGTCGAAGGTCGCTGAATGGTGCAACACTTTCCTATCACCACGGCGTTATTTTACCGCCACGATCGGTGCGGAAATTGTCCTCCAAACGGACGTAGGTGGGAGCTCCAATGTTGCTAGCCGGTGGCCTGCAATCCTCGACGTTGGATTTGCCGACCCTGTCGTTGGTCGCGGTCTGCATTGCGGGCCTGCTTGGACTATTCCTCATTATTGACTGGCTGCAGCAACGCAATGTTCGCGCGCTGGCATGGTGGGGCTCGGCATATTTGATCGGTGCGTCGGCGATGGCGCTCGGCACCTTGCCGACACCATTGATCAAGTTTCCGCCGCAGTTACCCGGCGCATTGACCTTCCTCGCCTGCGGCATGATCTGGAACGGTGTACGGCTCTTCCAGGGCCGCCGCGTATTGCCATTCGCGACCTTCATCGGCGCGGCCGTCTGGTTGGGGCTCGCTCAAATTCCAGGCGTAATGGAAGACGGTAATGGCGCGATCCTCGGTGCCTTGATCGTTCCGATCTACACCTTCTTCATCGCCATTGAGCTTTGGCGGGAACGGCGCCGAACGCGCTATTCACGCGCTGCAGCCATTGTCGTGCCGTGTCTGCACGCCGGAATATTCCTTGTGCCGCTGGCGATGCGTGCTTTCTTGCCTGAGGGGCACAACGCCGCCTGGCTAACGGTTTTCACGCTTGAAACGATACTCTACGCGGTTGGTACCGCATTCATTGTGATGCTGATGGTCAAGGACCATCACGTCCACGTCTATCGTACCGCTGCGTGCACCGATCACCTGACGAGTTTGCTTAATCGTCGCGCGTTCATAGAAAACGCCGTCACCCTGTGCGCCCAGCAGGCCAAACGCGGCGAGCCGGTCGCGATGCTGATGTTCGACCTCGACCATTTCAAGTCAATCAATGACCGCTTTGGTCACGCCGTTGGCGATGATGCGTTGCGCCTTTTCGGTCTGGTCGTGCGCGCCAGCACGCGTGTCAACGACATCATCGGCAGGTTCGGTGGCGAAGAATTTATAGCGATCGTCCCAGGTGGGATCGAAAGCGCGAGCAAAATCGCCGAACGCGTCCGCGCTGGCTTCGAGGCGGCCGGCGCAACCATCGCCACCCATACAGTTGGCGCGACCGTGAGCATCGGCGCCGCTATATCCTACGACCCCGTCACGGCAATCGACGCGCTTATTGCGCGCACGGACGCCGCTCTCTACCACGCCAAGCACGACGGCCGAAATCGAATCCACATCGCCGAAGAGGAAATGGCGAACGAGAGAGCTCGCCTGATCGCGGCCGCACGCCGCGCCCCTGCCACTCGGACGCCTGCCTTTGCGCGGCTTTCGCGCCGCGCCTGACCGGACAGCTCCGGGCCGCGCGGTTTCGCAACGTCTCATTTACCGTATTTGCTGTACCATCCTCACATGTGGGCTTCACCGAGCCGTACGGATTCGCTTTCCCTCGAGGCCTATGCCGAACGGGCGGGCGCTGCATTGGCGTGCGCCTATTCGAATTCAGCTGAATTTGACGCTGCATTGATCGCGGCCCGGCGAGCGGCTGGCATTTATGGTCCCAAGCGTCATCGCCGGCACGTGCTTGTGACGGCCGCCGGCCTTGCTGCCAGCCTCGCCATCATCATTTTCCTGATCGTCTGAGACAATCCTCGCGCTCCCAAGAAAAAAGGGCGCCCCTTGCGGAGCGCCCGAAAGTTGCATCGCTTTCGCGATGTTTGGGAGGAACGCTTACGCCGAGTAGTACATTTCGTATTCGACGGGATGCGGGGTGTGTTCGAAGCGGATAACTTCCTGCATCTTTAGATCGATGTATGAGTCGATGAAGTCGTCGTCGAAGACGCCGCCGCTCTTGAGGAAGTCACGGTCCTTGTCGAGATTATGCAACGCTTCGCGCAAGCTGCCGCAAACCGTCGGGATCTGCTTGAGTTCGGCTGGCGGGAGGTCGTAGAGGTCCTTGTCCATCGCCGCGCCCGGATCGAGCTTATTCTTGATGCCATCAATGCCTGCGAGCAGCATTGCCGAGAATGCAAGATACGGATTGGCCAGCGGATCGGGGAAGCGCACTTCGACGCGCTTGGCCTTTGGGTTTGTCGTGTAGGGGATACGACATGAAGCCGACCGATTGCGCGCAGAATAGGCGAGCAACACGGGCGCCTCGAAGCCAGGCACCAGACGCTTGTAGGAGTTGGTCGTCGGATTGGTGAAGGCGTTGATCGCCTTGGCGTGCTTGATGATGCCAGCAATGTAAGACAGGCAGGTTTCCGAAAGATCGGAATACTTGTTGCCCGCAAACACCGGCTTGCCTGCCTTCCAGATCGATTGATGGCAGTGCATGCCTGAACCGTTATCGCCATACACCGGCTTCGGCATAAACGTCGCGGTCTTTCCGTAGATCTGCGCCACCTGCTGGATGCAGTATTTGTAGACCTGCATCATGTCGGCCATCTGCGTTAGCGGCGAGAACTTTAACCCAAGTTCGTGCTGAGCCGACGCGACCTCGTGATGGTGCTTCTCGATCTTCGCACCCATTTTTGCCATCGCTGCCAGCATCTCACTGCGCATGTCCTGCGCCGAGTCTTGTGGCGGCACCGGGAAATAACCCTTCTTGGTGCCGATGCGGTGGCCCATATTGCCGCCTTCATAGTCGGTGGCGGAATTGGACGGCAGCTCGATCGAGTCGACCTTGTAGCCGGTGTTGTAAGGCTCGGCCGCGAATTTGACGTCGTCGAAAACGAAGAACTCGGCCTCTGGGCCGAAATAGATCGTGTCGCCGATGCCCATCGATTTGACCAGCGCCTCGGCTTTTTTGGCCATGCTGCGAGGATCGCGATTGTAAGGTTCGCCCGTCGTCGGCTCGAGCACATCGCACACCAAGACGAGTGTGGTCTCGGCGAAGAACGGATCGATGCAGGCACTTGCCGGATCTGGCATCAGGTTCATGTCCGACTCGTTGATCGCCTTCCAGCCGGCGATCGACGATCCGTCAAACATAATTCCTTCGGCAAAGGTCTCTTCTTCGATCATCGTAATATCGAATGTGACGTGCTGCCATTTGCCGCGTGGGTCGGTAAATCGGAAATCGACGTACTTCACGTCGTTGTCCTTAATCATCTTCATGACTTCTTTAGCTGTCGTCATGGACTGCATTCCCCCTTGTTTTCATGAAATGCCCGCGAGGACGTTTGCCTGCGGATTAGATTGCATCAATTCCGGATTCCCCGGTCCTGATCCGAATGGCTTCTTCGATGTTGGAAACGAATATCTTCCCGTCGCCAATCCGGCCCGTCTGAGCGGCGCGCCGGATCGCATCGATTGCTTTTTCCACCATGTCGTCGCCGAGCACGATTTCGATTTTCACTTTCGGGAGAAAATCGACCACGTATTCGGCGCCGCGGTATAGCTCGGTGTGTCCTTTCTGTCGTCCGAAGCCCTTCGCTTCGGTGACGGTTATCCCCTGTAGGCCGACCTCCTGCAGCGCTTCCTTCACCTCGTCGAGTTTGAAGGGCTTGATGATGGCTTCGATTTTTTTCATTGCCTTGTCCTTCCCCCAGCCCCCCGGAAATTGCCCGGAGGGCCGCGCTACCGGTTTGCAGGTCCCGTGCCAAGCCGCTGGACGCCAGGAAAACTAGTCCGCACAATTGGTTAGATGGCGGGTACGAGGCGGGGCGACGAGTTGCCTAATGTTCGACGCCTACAAGTTAAGCAAAGTGGCTAGATTTTAGCCAGCCGCCAAAGACTTGTTGCGCCGCAACCGATTAGTCGGAAATTGTTTGGCACCGGCTCGACCGATAGTCTCAATGTGATGTTCGAACTGCTCAGCACGGCCGAGATGGCGGAAGCGGATCGACTGGCGATTGCCGGTGGCGTTCCCGGTATAGAGCTGATGGAAAACGCCGGGCGCGCTGTTGCCGACGCCGTTTGCAAGGCCGCGGAGGGGCGTCGGGTCGTGGTCGTCGCCGGCCCAGGCAATAACGGCGGCGATGGCTTCGTTGCCGCCCGCTATCTGGCTGAGCGCGGTTATGCGGTTTGCGTTTGCTTTGTTGGAGACCCAAAGCGCGTGAAGGGCGATGCGCGCATCGCGGCGAAGCGCTGGAGCGGATCGGTCAAAGACGCTTCGCCGGAAGCGATCGCCAATTGCGACCTGATCGTCGACGCATTGTTCGGGGCGGGCCTCGATCGCGACGTCGAAGGATTGCCGCTCACGATGATCGGCGCGGTGAATGCCCGTGGCGTACCTGTGATCGCGGTTGATTTGCCAAGCGGGGTCAATGGCACGAGCGGTGCAATCATGGGAGCCGCGGTGAATGCCACGCGGACCGTGACGTTTTTTCGGCGCAAGACGGGCCACCTCTTACTGCCCGGCCGGCTGCAATGTGGCTCTATCGAAGTCGCCGATATCGGTATTCCTGCGAGCGTGCTGCCGACGATCAAGGCGCGGACTTTCGCGAATGGTCCGGATCTTTGGGCTGGCTCGTTTCCACGACCGAGCCCCCGTGGCCATAAATATTCGCGCGGACATGCGGTTGTGGTCTCCGGCGGGCCGTCGACGACCGGGGCAGCGAGGCTGGCTGCGCGCGGCGCACTGAGAGCCGGCGCGGGGCTTGTGACAATCGCCAGTCCCCGCGAGGCCCTAGCGATCAATGCAGCGGCGAGCCTTGCGGTCATGGTTCGACCGGTCGATGGACCGGCCGAGCTGGCCGAGTTTCTCGCCGACAAACGAAGAAACGCGGTGGTCCTGGGGCCTGGGTCCGGGGTGGGCCCGGCAACGCGCGAACAGGTCCTCGCAGCCCTTGCGAGCGATGCCAGAGTGGTGCTGGACGCCGACGCCCTTACGAGTTTCGCCGATGGGCCCGATGCGCTGATATCGTCAATCGTCAAAAGGGCTGGCACCGGTGTCGTCTTGACCCCACACGAAGGAGAATTTTCTCGTCTGTTTAGTCAGTTAGAAGAAAATTCTAATCCAAATTCAAAACTTGAAAAAACGAGGGTAGCCTCAAGAAATGCTGGTGCTGTGGTCGTCTACAAAGGCGCCGATACAGTCATCGCGGCGCCCGACGGTCGTGCGGCCATTGCGGACAACGCGCCACCTACGCTCGCCACCGCCGGCTCGGGAGACGTCCTTGCCGGCATGATTGCGGGGCTTATGGCGCAGGGCATGCCTTGCTACGAGGCGGCCAGCGCTGCGGTCTGGTTGCATGGGGAAGCGGCGAACGAGTTCGGCCCGGGACTGATTGCCGAGGATTTGCCGGACGTCCTGCCGCGGGTCTATCGGCGCCTGTTTAAAGACCTCGCAACCCGGCATTGAGAAGGACCAAAAACCCCATATTTAAGGTTCGTGTGGCCAATCTCGCGTAGGCCGCGCCCCCTGAAGATCGCGCTGTTACGTCTTGGTTACGTCTTGCCTTTGCGGGCTTTGGCGCGTTAAGCCGTGCCGGATTGCGGCGCCAAAATCGTCCGTAATTGCCCTCTGCGGGCGTGGCGGAATTGGTAGACGCGCTGGATTTAGGTTCCAGTGGCGAAAGTCGTGGGGGTTCGAGTCCCTCCGCCCGCACCACACCGAGGCCAAAGTGACGAGAGAGATTTGCGGGCGCGTCCCGTATTCCAAAACGACCGGCACTTTCGGCTTAATGGTGAGCCAGTGCCATGTGAGTGCAAGCAGAGAAGTGACCGATGCAAGTTACTGAAACGTTGTCCGAAGGCCTCAAGCGCGAATACAAGGTCGTCGTTCCCGCGTCCGAACTCGACGCCAAGGTCAATGCGCGTCTGGATGAATTGAAAGACCGGGTGCGGATCAATGGATTCCGTCCGGGCAAAGTGCCGGTCACACATCTCAAGCGCATGTACGGCCGCTCCGCTATGGCGGAAGTGATTGAAGCAACGGTACGCGACACCAACAATCAGATCGTCACCGAGCATGGATATAAGCTTGCCGCCGACCCGAAGGTCACGCTGCCAACGGATGAAGGTGCGATAGAAGAACTGATCGCCGGCAAGACCGATCTCAACTACACGATGGCGCTTGAGATCGTTCCGCCAATCAAGTTCGCCGATTTTAAAAGCATCAAGCTCACGAAGCTTGTTGCAGATGTTAGCGATGCCGAGGTCGAGGAGGGCATCAACCGCATTGCCGACCAGAACAAGCCTTACACCGCTCGGCCGGAAGGTGAAAAAGCCGCGAAGGATGACCGCGTCACCATCTCTTTTGCGGGCACCATTGACGGCCAACCGTTCGAAGGCGGCTCCGGTGACGATGCTGTCGTCATGATCGGATCCAATACGTTCATTCCCGGCTTCGAGGATCAGCTCATTGGCATTACGAGCGGTGAAACCAGGACCCTAAAAGTGACGTTTCCTGCGCATTACATGAAGCAGGATCTCGCGGGAAAAGCGGCCGAATTTGTCGTCACCGCCAAGTCGATCGAAGCCGCCGGTACAGTGACGGCGGACGATGACTTCGCCAAATCCCTTGGTCTGGAGTCGATTGGCAAGCTGCGCGACGCGGTCAGGGACGGTATCACGCGCGAGCATGCGTCGATGTCGCGCCAGAAGCTCAAGCGTGCGCTGCTTGATGAGCTCGACAAACTGCATAAATTCGATCCGCCGCCGACACTCGTCGAAGAGGAATTTGAGCGCGTATGGAAATCGGTGCTGTCCGAGCTAGAGACGGAGCGCAAGACCTTCGCCGACGAAGGCACGACCGAGGAGAAGGCCAAAGCTGAATACCGCGGGATTTCTGAACGTCGCGTTCGGCTGGGTTTATTGCTTGCCGAGATTGGCGAAAAGAACAACATCACCGTCTCAGAGGACGAGTTGAGCCGAGCGGTGATGGAGCGAGCCCGGCAATTCGCCGGCCAGGAGCAGCGGGTATGGGACTATTACCGCCAGAATCCGCAGGCGGTCGGTGCGCTGCGCGCCCCAATATTCGAGGAAAAAGTGGTCGATTTCCTGCTCGAACTCGCGGGCGTGACTGAAAACAAGGTCTCGCGCGAGGAGCTATACAAGGAAGACGATTCGGCCGCCTAAGTGGTGGACGGCTTGCGGAACTGCTTGTGCGAAAATAGATCAACGGGTGCGCCGGCGAGGCTAATCTAGCCGGCGCGATTCGCGTCATGGAGACGAAATGAGAGATCCTCTCGATACCTACATGAATTATTTGGTCCCTATGGTGGTGGAACAAACCAACCGTGGCGAGCGAGCCTATGACATCTACTCGCGGCTCCTGAAGGAGAGGATTATTTTCATCACCGGCCCCATCGAGGACGGGGTGGCCACCTTGGTCGTGGCTCAATTACTTTTTCTCGAAGCGGAGAATCCAAAAAAAGAAGTGTCGATGTACATCAACTCGCCCGGCGGTGTGGTGACTTCAGGCATGGCGATTTATGACACGATGCAATTCGTCCGCCCGCCGGTGTCCACACTCTGCGTGGGGCAGGCGGCTTCCATGGGATCACTTTTGCTTGCGGCTGGCGCCAAGGACCAGCGGTTCGCGCTGCCGAACGCCCGCATCATGGTGCACCAGCCATCCGGCGGGTTCCAAGGCCAGGCCACCGACATCATGCTGCACGCCCAGGAGATTCTGAACCTGAAAAAGCGGCTCAACGAGATTTACGTGAAGCATACCGGCCAGTCGCTCAAAAAGATCGAAGATGCGCTCGAACGCGACTATTTTCTAACTGCCGAGGCGGCCAAGGATTTCGGGCTGGTCGACAAGGTCATCGACAAGCGCCCGGAGGAGACGCATCCCAAGCCGGCCTGAGTTTCCCCTGAGGTGGTTCCCACCAGGCTTTAACTTCGTGAAGTAGGCCGGTTTGTGGCCGTGAGCGTGGCGTTATCGTTAACAGAATCTTGATTATCACGTCGTTAGCATGCTTCGCTTATGCTGTAAGGGAGTGATGGGATCGCGGGCCTTCCCAGAACAAGGGCCGCCGTGCTGGAGTTGCGGCGCGAAACTTGCTTCGTTGCGTGGTGGCGGCTAAGCGAAGTCTCGCCGACCACGGAGAAGTACGGAAGCGTGTGACGGAGAATGGAATGAGCAAAGTTGGCGGCAGCGATTCCAAGAACACCCTCTACTGCTCGTTCTGCGGCAAGAGCCAGCACGAAGTGCGCAAGCTCATCGCCGGCCCGACCGTATTCATATGCGACGAATGCGTTGAATTGTGCATGGACATCATTCGCGAGGAAAACAAATCCTCGCTGGTGAAGTCGCGCGACGGCATTCCGACACCAAAAGAAATCCGCAAGGTCCTGGACGACTACGTGATCGGCCAAGATCACGCCAAAAAGGTGCTCTCGGTCGCCGTCCACAATCACTACAAGCGGCTCAACCATCAGGCCAAGCACAACGACGTCGAGCTTGCGAAATCGAACATCCTGCTGATTGGGCCAACCGGGTCAGGCAAGACATTGCTGGCGCAGACGCTCGCGCGCATCCTCGACGTGCCGTTCACGATGGCGGATGCGACGACGCTGACGGAGGCCGGCTACGTCGGCGAGGACGTCGAGAACATCATCCTGAAACTGTTGCAATCCGCCGACTACAACGTCGAACGCGCGCAGCGCGGCATCGTCTACATCGACGAGATCGACAAGATTTCGCGCAAGTCTGACAATCCGTCGATTACCCGTGACGTATCGGGCGAAGGCGTGCAGCAGGCCCTGCTGAAGATCATGGAAGGCACGATCGCTTCAGTGCCTCCTCAAGGCGGCCGCAAGCACCCGCAGCAGGAATTCCTCCAGGTCGATACGACCAATATTCTGTTCGTCTGCGGCGGCGCTTTTGCCGGCCTCGAGAAGATCATTTCGGCGCGCGGCCGTTCGACCTCGATCGGTTTCAGCGCCAAAGTGGTCGCGCCTGAGGACCGCAAGCAGGGTGAAATCTTTCGCGAGGTTGAGCCGGAGGATTTGCTCAAATACGGCTTGATCCCTGAATTCGTCGGCCGCCTCCCGGTGGTCGCGACGCTCGAGGATCTCGATGAGGCTTCGCTCAAGAAGATTCTGGTCGAACCCAAGAACGCCTTGGTGAAGCAGTATCAGCGGCTGTTCGAGATGGAGTCGATCGATCTCACGCTTGCTGAAGAGGCGCTCGGCGCCATCGCCCGTAAGGCGATCGACCGTAAGACCGGCGCGCGCGGCTTGCGCTCCATCATGGAGGGCATCCTGCTCGACACCATGTTCGACCTGCCCAGCCTTGAGGGGGTCGAAGAGGTTGTGATCTCCAAAGAGGTCGTCGAGGGCACCGCCCGGCCGCTTTACATCTACGCCGACCGGAGTGACCGGACGGCGGAGACGGGCAGCGCCAGCGCCTGATCGGCTTGCCACCGGAATTAAAAATATTCCGGAAAAGACGGCCGATTCGCAGGGATTGCGGGGTTGTTACCGGCAAGGGACTCGCTTTAACTGGAAAAGCGGGGTTCTTGCGGACCCATTTGTGCCGCCATACGTATAGCGTACAGAACTGGCTGACGTACGAGAGATCGTATCTGACTACCATCTGGACGAGGGCATGCACCCTTCCTGAAAGTGCGCCGGTTCTACCCGGCGACTCCTCGACCATCCCTACTGGCACTGTCGTGCGATGCCGCAACCGCGGGTCAAACGATAGGGGCACAACAAAAGGACCAATCCAATGACCAACAAACCACGACCCCAGCTGCAACCTGGCGAAACCCGCGCCTATCCGGTTTTGCCGCTGCGCGATATCGTGGTGTTCCCGCACATGATCGTCCCGCTCTTCGTCGGCCGTGAAAAGTCGATCAAGGCGCTGGAAGAAGTGATGCGCTCCGACACCTTCATTCTTCTGGCCACGCAGAAGAATGCCTCCGACGACGATCCGGCGACCGACGCGATATTTGAGGTCGGCACGCTCGCGAGCGTACTGCAGCTACTCAAGCTGCCCGATGGCACCGTCAAGGTGCTGGTCGAAGGCGCGACGCGCGCGAAGGTTCTCAAGTACACCGATCGCAACGACTACTACGAAGCCGATGCCAGCGCGCTCGCCGATGACGTCGGCGATAGTGTGGAAGCGGAAGCTATGGCGCGCTCGGTGGTTACCGAATTCGAAAACTATGTGAAGCTGAACAAGAAAGTGTCGCCGGAGGTGGTCGGCGTAATCCAGCAGATCGAGGATTATGCCAAGCTCGCCGACACCGTCGCTTCGCATCTCGCGGTCAAAATTCCTGACAAGCAGGACATCCTGGAAACGTCGTCCGTCACCCAGCGCCTGGAAAAGGTGCTCGGCTTGATGGAGAGCGAGATTTCCGTTCTGCAGGTCGAGAAGCGCATCCGGACCCGCGTCAAGCGGCAGATGGAGAAGACTCAGCGCGAGTACTATCTCAACGAACAGATGAAGGCGATCCAGAAGGAGCTCGGCGACGAAGAAGGTCGCGATGAGCTGCAAGAGCTGGAAGACAAGATCAAGAAGACCAAGCTCTCCAAGGAGGCCCGCGAGAAGGCCACGCACGAGCTCAAGAAGCTCCGCCAGATGTCGCCGATGTCGGCGGAAGCGACGGTGGTGCGCAACTATCTCGACTGGCTGCTCTCGATTCCGTGGAGCAAGAAGAGCAAGGTCAAAAAGGATCTCACGCTGGCCGAGCAGATTCTCGACGCCGATCACTATGGCCTGGAGAAGGTCAAGGAGCGCATCGTCGAGTATCTCGCCGTACAGCAGCGCGCCAACAAGTTGACCGGGCCGATCCTTTGCCTCGTCGGCCCTCCGGGCGTCGGCAAGACTTCGCTTGGCAAGTCGATCGCGAAAGCGACCGGCCGCGAGTTCGTGCGCGTATCGCTTGGCGGGGTGCGAGACGAGGCTGAGATCCGCGGCCACCGGCGCACTTACATCGGCTCGATGCCCGGCAAGATCATCCAGTCGATGCGCAAGGCGAAGACTTCGAACCCACTGTTCCTGCTCGATGAGGTCGACAAGATGGGCGCCGATTTCCGCGGCGACCCGTCATCGGCATTGCTCGAAGTGCTCGATCCGGAGCAGAACCACACGTTCAACGACCACTACCTCGAGGTCGACTACGATCTGTCCAACGTGATGTTCATCACGACGGCGAATACGCTCAATATCCCGCCGCCGCTGATGGACCGGATGGAGATCATCCGCATCGCTGGCTACACCGAGGACGAAAAGGTCGAGATCGCGCGCAAGCATCTGATCCCGCACGCGGTCGTTAAGCACGGCCTTGATGCCAAGGAATGGTCGATCGACGATGAGGCGCTCTTGTTGATGATCCGCCGGTATACGCGGGAGGCGGGGGTTCGCAATCTCGAACGTGAGCTCTCGACTCTGATCCGCAAGGCGGTAAAGGAGCTGATGACGTCGAAGAAAAAGACCGTTGCTGTTACGGTGACGAACCTCGGCGACTACCTCGGCGTGCCGAAATACCGCTACGGCGAGATCGAGGCGGAGGATCTCATTGGTGTGGTCACCGGATTGGCCTGGACCGATGTGGGCGGAGAATTGCTCACCATCGAAGGTGCGATGATGCCGGGCAAAGGCAGGATGACTGTCACGGGCAATTTGCGTGACGTGATGAAGGAGTCGATCTCGGCAGCGGCGTCTTACGTCCGCTCGCGTGCGGTTGCCTTCGGCATCGAGCCTCCGTGGTTCGACAAACGCGACATCCACGTGCACGTGCCGGAAGGCGCGACGCCGAAGGATGGGCCGTCGGCGGGCGTCGCCATGGTCACCGCCATCGTCTCGGTGATGACCGGTATACCGGTGCGCCGCGATCTCGCGATGACCGGCGAGATCACCTTGCGCGGGCGCGTATTGCCGATCGGTGGCCTGAAAGAGAAGTTGTTGGCTGCTGCACGTGGCGGTATGAAAACCGTGCTGATCCCGGAGGAGAACGCCAAGGATCTGGTGGAAATCTCCGAAACGATCAAAAAGGGACTGGAGATCATTCCAGTTACCCGAATGGATGAAGTGCTCGCCCGTGCTCTCGTTCGGCCGCCAAAGCCGATTGAGTGGGACGAGGCGAGCGCCAAGCTCGCCGCCGAAGCCGCCGCTTCAGAACCTCCGGTGGACGAGGACGGCTCTGGCTTAACCGCGCACTAAGCGGGCCAGCCGAAAAAACCCGCCCCGGATCAATTCCGGGGCGGGTTTACTTTTGCGCTCGTGGCCCCTTCGGCCGGAGCTAGATGGTTTCGATCCAGAATGAAACGGCCGGAGTTCGCCCTTCGTTGGTGTAGGTGAAGGGAATTTTGCCATCCGGCTTTGCGTCAAAGATGGCCTTGATCTTTGGACCAAGCTGCTCGTCTTTACAGGCGAAGAAATTCGGGAGCACGACCTTGAATGGCGGGGTGCCGCAAAGAAGCATGGCTCCGAGCAAATATTGTTCTGAGTAATAACGATTGTTCCATTCCGCCGGATAGTCCCAAGGCAGAAAAATGTCGTGGATATGGACCAGTATGCCGGGACGCAGCCGCGGGATTACATCAAGAAAAAATGCTGTCGTGTCGGAGTTTGTAAAAACGCGGTGCGTGCCATCGAAGAACAGGATATCCCCGGCACCGAGGCGATCGAACGTATCGAGCGGAACTTGCTCCAATGGCCGCCTAATCGTTTGGTCGCACAGTGCGTCGATTTCTGCGCGTGGTTTGGGATCGATAGAGACGACTGTCGTCGACAACTTTCCCCAGGTAATTGCGTGACGCGCAAATAGCGTCGAATGGCCGGATCCGATTTCCAGGTAGCATTTGGGGGAGCGCGTCAGCATAAAGCTGACGAGCGAGGCCCCGTCGAGACAGCTGAACCAAATATTGTTCCAGAACGGATTTGTCGTGCCGGGTACCTGGGCGTCGGGGATCGCGTACAGTGCGTCGCGATTGCGGTTCAGGTCGTCGATGCTGGCTTCGTAGTTGGCGCGAGACTTTTCGAGCTGCTGCGTCATGCCGGGATGGGCCGGAAGATCGAAGCCCCAACGCGGGCGTGGCGACACCGGGTAATAATCTTTAATCCATAACATCTATCGAGACCCTTACCTGACGACCACGTCAGTATCCGTGCGGTGCTGTTTTAAGTCCACACGGCTTGCATCGCTGGGGCATCACGGGATATTTGCAGGGAAGGGCGGTTAGCTCAGTTGGTAGAGCGCCTGCTTTACACGCAGGATGTCGGCGGTTCGAGTCCGTCACCGCCCACCAGTTTTGCGCCATTGGCGCTCCGGTTCGGCAAATCCGGCTGAGTTTTGTGGCGATTACCGGCGATCGCCCAAAAAAAAGACGCACGAGCACAAAATCAGTATCAAAACAAAACGGCAGGCGTGGCGTTATCGCTCCACGTCTGCCGTTATTCCCCGGAGGGTCAGGCCGAAAGTCGTCAGACCGATTCTTTCAATTCCTTGGAAGCGCGGAAAGCGACCTTCTTGCTCGCCTTAATCTGAATTTGTTCGCCGGTCGCAGGATTGCGGCCAATGCGCGCGGCGCGCTTACGCACTTGAAGGATGCCGAGGCCGCCGATGCGGATGCGCTCGCCTTTCTTCAAATGCTTGACGATATTGCCAACGAGATCGCCGAGCACGGTCTCCGCCTGCTTCTTCGACATCTCGTGACTTTCCGCGAGCGCGGCCGCAAGATGTTTCAGCGTGACGGTCGGTGGTGTCGGAGCTTTTCCAGGAACCATTGCCATCAGTGGGACCCTCCTCTTGAATCCGCCGGTTTGGCGAAACGCCAAACGCAATGCCCGCATAGACGATTCGGGGGCACTCTGACCATCGATTCTTCTAGGTAAATAAGGCTTTTTCGCAATTTAGGTGGGTGAAGAAGCCTTTACCTTGACTTGCAAAAGGGCGGTCTATAACTCGAACCCACGCCCGCGGGGGCGTAGCTCAGTTGGTTAGAGCGCTGCCCTGTCACGGCAGAGGCCGCGGGTTCGAGTCCCGTCGCTCCCGCCATTTTATCAATGACTTAGCCATGATTTTCGGTGGCCAAACCGGCTTGTTTGCGGGCCGGAAATTGGCCCCACGGACCTCTCCATGACCTCCGTTCGGGCGATGTTTTTCGACGTGTTCGGGACGCTGGTCGACTGGCGGAACGGGGTCGCCCGCGAAGGCAAGCGTGTCCTTCAGCCTCTCGGATATGACCTCGACTGGACTGATTTTGCCGACGCTTGGCGGGCTGAATACCAGCCTGGGATGGAGGAGGTCCGGTCAGGGCGCATCCCCTTTTGCAAGCTTGATCGACTGCACCGGCGCAATCTCGAGCGCTTCATACCGCGTTTTGGTCTGCACGATCTCTCTGATGAAGTACTGAACGAACTGACGCTCGCCTGGCACAGGCTCGACGCCTGGCCAGACGTCCCGCCGGCGCTCGCGCGCCTCAAGCCAAAATATTTGCTCGCACCGGTGTCGAACGGAAACATATCGTTGATGGCCCATCTCGCGCGTCGCAACAAATTTCCTTGGGATGCGATCCTCGGCGCGGAGATTGCCGGCGACTACAAGCCGAAGCCACTCGTTTATCTCGCGGCGTGCGAAGCATTCGATCTCGATCCGGCGCAATGCATGATGGTCGCGGCGCACAGCAATGACCTTGCTGCCGCTGCAGCGTGTGGTTTGCGCACCGGCCACATTGCGCGGCCTGACGAGCATGGGCCCGACACCGGCGAGCGTGCGCCTACGGTGCCGGTCGATATGGCCGCGAAAGACTTGGCCGACTTGGCGGAAAAGTTGGACGCGTAGCATTTTGTCATGCCCGGGACGAGCCCGGCCATGACAACTGAGGGATCAACCCACGTACACCGGCTGGGGCTGAGCGAAGAAGCTTGCCAGAATGTGATAAACGAGCATGTAGTTCTTCTGCTGGAAGCTCGCGTGTGAAATGCCCGGCATGACCGCAAATTGTTTGTCGGGATTCGGGAGCTTCGCGTAGAACTTCAACAGATCTTCCATTGAAGCAATACCATCGTGCTGGCCCCGCATAATCAGCGTCGGCACTTTAATTTTCTCCGGGTTCACCACAGGCAATTTCGAACACATGTCGACATAGGTCCCGGTCGGCACTGAATCATCGAGCGCGGTGACGGCATCCGCGAATGCGTCAATCACCTTGCGCTCGGCGGTGTCCGGATGGTCGCGGTCAAACACCGAACGGATAAAGGCCTTGTCGATCGGCCTGCGGTTCTTGGCAATGAATTCCGGTAATTTCTTGCGCCGTTGCTCGAGGGTAGGGGAGCCCTCGCCCGTCCACACCATGGCGTCGAGCGCGAGCCTTGCAACGATTTCGGGGTGCCGTTCGGCAAGCATTGCGGCCCGCAGCGCGCCGGAGGAAATGCCGTAGACGAGGAAAGGCCGCTTGCCTCGCAATTTCTGGATGTAGAGCGCGGCCGCGTAGCAATCGTCGGCGCCTTGCGAAATCGGCGCGTTGTTGTCGCGATCCTTGGTTGAGCGTCCATAGCCCTCCATGTCGACGCACCAGCAGTCATAGCCGCGGCGGGCAAAGTGATCCATCGCGGATGAATCAGCGCGCCCCGGTACCTGCAGGTCAAACGTTGGTTGAGAGGCCATCGACGAGCCGTGCACGAACAGGATCGTACCGACGCTCTTGGCAGGATCGCCGGCGTATTTCTCAAACAGGAACAGCTTTACGCCGCCGTCTTTGGCCGTCCAATGTTCCTCGCCTATAACCGCTGCGGCAGGTTTGATCATTTCGTTCATTGCTCATCCAATAGGTTTACTAATTGATCGGTGGAATGTGGTTGGCCTTGATCACGTTCGCCCATTTTGTGATCTGGGCATCCATGAATGATTTGAATTCAGGCTGCGTCATGACGATTGGCGTCGCGCCGGTTTTCTCCCATGCGTCTTTGACGTCGGGACGCGCCAGGATGGTGGTGATCTCGTGGCTGAGCTTGTCCACGACGGATTGCGGAGTGCCGGCCGGAGCCATGAAACCGACCCATAACGTGGCGTTGAATTCTGGCACACCAGCTTCCGCAATCGTCGGCACGTCCGGCAATGTTGGCGAACGGGTCTTGCCGGTTGTACCGAGCGCGCGTACCAGCCCCGCCTTGATCATCGGCGCCATCGTTGGCACCGAATCGAACAAAATCTGGATTTGACCGCCGAGGATGTCATTGCGGGCGCCGGTCGAGCCTTTGTATGGCACATGCACGATATCGATCCCGGTGAGGTTCTTAAGAAGTTCGCCGGCCATGTGATAGTTCGAGCCCGGACCGGAGGAACCGTAATTGATGGTGCCGGGCTTGGCGCGGGCCAGCGCAATGAGTTCGCTAATGTTCTTGGCTGGTACCGACGGATGCACGACTAGCACCAAATCCGTGTCGATCAGCGGAGCGATCGGCACCAGGTCGCGCATAAGCTGATATTGCTTGTGGCTATACAGGGTCTCATTGACGGTCTGTGTGCCGGACACCATCAAAAGCGTGTAGCCGTCGGGCGGCGATTTCGCGACCACCTCGGTGCCGATGGTGGTGCCGGCGCCGGGCCGATTCTCCATGACGAACGTTTGGCGCAGGGATTTGCGCAACTCCTCGGCGATCGCGCGGGCGTAAACGTCCGTGGGACCACCGGCGCCGAACGGAACGATGACTTTGACCGGGCGTGAGGGATAGTCGTCAGCTTTTGCTGGAGGTGCCGTGTTTGTAAGCACACCGGCCAGCGCGATCACAGCTGTTATATGTCGCAAAAAAACCATGCACTTTTTCCTAATTCCACATGTTTGTTGCCCGTCCGCGGCGAATATCGAGGGCGGCTCGCGTCCGTGTCAATCGCACCGGCGCATAGGTGAATTGTGGCGCCGATCGCTCGCGGATGCCGCCCAATGTCGGCTTGCCACCCTTTGTGCGCTGCGCTAAGGCTCGGCCGCTCCCGTCTTTGAGGCTATTCCGAACAAGTAACGGCCAATTTGTGCGGGATAACCGGCGCCTTTCTGACCGCCGAGCAGTCCAGGCGGACGTATTTCAGGTAAAGCGAGGCTGTACGCTTTGAGGTCTCCGATGAGCGCATTGCTGCTGGACTACCTGCCCCTGGTCGTGTTCATCGCGGTCGCACTCGCCATCGGCCTCGTCTTGCTGATCGTCCCCTTCATCGTCGCATATAAACAACCCGATCCGGAGAAGCTTTCGGCCTACGAGTGCGGGTTCAACGCCTTCGACGACGCACGCGTGAAATTCGACGTGCGTTTCTATTTGGTCGCCATTCTTTTCATTATCTTCGACCTTGAGGTGAGCTTCCTGTTTCCCTGGGCGATCGTCTTCCGCAAGATCGGAGTTTTCGGGTTCTGGTCAATGATGGTGTTCCTTGGTGTTCTCACCATCGGCTTCATATATGAGTGGAAGAAGGGGGCGCTGGAATGGGATTGATGAGCCCATGAGCGTCGTCGCACCCGCGCCGAAAGGAATCTTGGACCCTCGCACCGGAAAACCGGTCGGGGCGGATGACGTCTTTTTCCGTGGCGTGAACGCCGAACTTGCCGACAAGGGCTTTCTGGTCACCGCTGCCGACGACCTTGTCACCTGGGCGCGTACCGGCTCGCTGATGTGGATGACATTCGGACTCGCCTGCTGCGCCGTCGAGATGATGCAAATGTCGATGCCGCGCTATGATGCCGAACGGTTTGGTTTCGCGCCGCGCGCCTCGCCACGTCAATCGGACGTTATGATTGTTGCCGGAACGCTGACCAATAAAATGGCACCGGCCCTGCGCAAGGTCTATGACCAGATGCCGGAGCCACGATACGTCATTTCCATGGGGTCCTGTGCCAATGGCGGCGGCTACTATCATTATTCGTATTCAGTGGTGCGTGGCTGCGATCGCATTGTGCCGGTCGACATCTATGTGCCTGGCTGTCCGCCAACAGCGGAGGCGTTGTTGTACGGCGTGATGTTGTTGCAGAAAAAAATCCGCCGTACCGGCACGATCGAGCGTTGAGCGGAGTTACGATATGGACGACACGCTCGACAGGCTTGGGCAAACGATCAAGAACGCGCTCGGCGCTTCGGTTGCCGGCTACGCGGTCGCGCGTGACGAATTAACCGTGAACGCGAAAGCTGAGGACCTTATCAAGGTTGCCACTTTCCTGCGCGACGATCCGGCCTGTCAGTTCATCAACATTATCGACGTCACCGCCGTCGATTGGCCATCGCGCGAACAGCGCTTCGACGTCGTCTATCACTTCCTTTCGCCGCGGCTGAATCAGCGTGTGCGGCTGAAAGTTGTGACCGATGAGACGACGCCAGTGCCGTCGCTCATTAATGTTTTCCGCGGCGCTGACTGGTTCGAGCGCGAGACTTACGACCTCTACGGCGTTCTGTTCACCGGTCATCCGGATATGCGGCGGATTCTCACCGACTACGGTTTTGAGGGCCATCCGCTGCGTAAGGATTTTCCGCTGACCGGCTTCGTCGAGGTGCGTTACGACGACGAGCAGAAGCGCGTCGTTTATGACAAGGTAACGTTGGCGCAGGAATTCCGAAGCTTCGATTTCCTTTCGCCCTGGGAAGGCACGAACTATGTGCTGCCGGGCGATGAAAAGGCGAAAGCCGAAGGCGGCGCGGGCAACAAGCTAGCGGGCGAGCCCGACAAAAAGGTGTCGTCATGAAACCGACACTCAAGCCCGGCCTCCAGCATTCGTTTTCGTACAAGGTGCCCGAGAACAAGACCGTTCCGTTCACGTATCCGGAATCGCCGGAAATTGCCGCGATGCCGAAAGTGTTCGCGACGGGCTTCATGATCGTGCTGATGGAATGGACCTGCGTGCAATTGCTCAATCAGCATCTCGACGCCGGCGAAGGCAGCCTCGGCACCCACGTGGATGTTAGCCACACGGCGGCAACACCGGCTGGCTTTACCGTAAAAGTCGATGTCGAGTGCATTGAGGTGAGTGGCCGCAAGGTGATCTTCAAAGTGCGTGCGCATGACGGCATGGATGTGATTGGAGAAGGCCGCCACGAACGTGTGGTCGTCGCATGGGATAAGTTCAACGCCAAGGTCGCGGAAAAGGCCAAGGCCGCACCAGAATTGGTGAGCTGACATGGCCGAAACGGCGCTGCGCAACTTCACGATCAATTTCGGGCCGCAGCATCCGGCGGCGCACGGCGTGCTGCGCCTCGTGCTCGAGCTCGATGGCGAGGTG
>DATFVF010000142.1:0-11270 GCA_035260465.1 Pseudolabrys sp.
TTTCCGGCCTAAACGTGGCGGTTAGCGCGCCTGATTGTTCGCGATCGTCAGCTGCGGAAAGCGCTCGGCGCCGTCTTTGGCGAGGTCGCCAGTCACTGCCTTTGTCCATTCCATGCCCACAATGGCGCCGAGCCTGGCATCCGCGATGACGTTACCCGAAATATTGGCGTCACCTGCGCCGCGCACCACCGACACAGCGATGCCGTATCCGGCGTTCCGAACGACGTTGCCGGTGATGGCGACGTTGCGCAGATAAGGCCCCCAGCCGGCGCGGATCCCGGCGTTGGGCGCGTCTTCGATGACATTGCCCGTGACGGCTGTGTCTGCTTCCACGCCAATGCCGACGCCAGCGCCCTCGGGCGGATTATCGGGTCGTCGCACGCCGACATTGCGAAGCAGATTGCCGTGGACAGTCGCGAGACGTCCGCCATTGTTGAAGTTAGTGACGGCGATGCCGTTCTCTGCAGTATCGATGATGTTGTCGGCGACGATTGCGCCTTCAAAATCAAATTCGGCGTACATCGCGGTCTCTTTTAGGTCGGCACAGTTGTTGCCGATGATCTGGATGTTGGAAGCGGCATTCCCACGAATGGCAGAGAATGCGGCACGCCGGATCATGTTATTGCGAACGATCACGTTGGCTGCACGAAACACATTGATGGCGTTTCCATTCTCGCCGGTGCCGCCAGCGCGGGCGGCCGTGTCGTCGATTGTATTGTCCGCGATCAGGCTGCCATCGTGGCGCTTCACGCTCTGCCACACGCGGATGCCGCCGTTGCCCGACTCGCGAATAGTGTTGGCTGTAATGACAAGGCCGCTGTTGTCGATGCAAAACAAGGCATTGTCGAGCGCACCGGTAATCGTATTGGCCGTCACGTGTCCGCTGCAGCGCTCGAGCGTGATGCCGTTGCCACCTGGATTGTCGAAAGTGCAATCAGCAATGCGAACGTTTTTGGTCTCCGTGAGATGCAGAAGACCGCGGTTGGGTGGCGACGGTTGGCGGGAGCCATCGAAAGTAACTCCGGAAACGGTAATGGTGTCGCTGCCTTCCGCAGACAGCAGCGACGGTCCGTTTGTGAGCACCAATCGGGTGGCGCCCCGTACACCGATAAGCTGCGCCCCCGCAGGCAGGGCCAGGCCGCCGGCACGATAAACTCCCGGAGCGAGCATCAACGGTGCGCGCGTGCGAGTGGCCTCGTCGATTGCCCGTTGCAGCGCGCGGCTCTGGTCGTCTGGTGCACCGGGCCGCACGCCAAATTGGGCGGCATCGACGCCGTACATCGACAGCGGTGCGACAAGCGCGGTGGCGCTTGTGAAAGTACCCACAAGCAGATGGCGGCGGTTCATCGGCATGATGCGCATTATGCGCCGCGGAGGTTAACGGCGTGCTGCCGCAGCGAGCGCGATAAGCACGGCGCTTCCAGCGCGTGTCAGATCTGCAAGGCGCGGCTTCCGGTATTTCGTCAGCCGGCGCGTGGTGCGTGGAACTGGAGGCACATGCACGAACGCGACCACGTGCGGCCCATTCCGCCGCGCGGCTTCGATGGCACGCCAGCACAAAAAATTACAAAGATATCGGCCGGCGTCGCGCGACAGCGTCGTGGGCACGTGCGCGGTCCGAAAAGCCGCCAGCAGGTGGCGTGCCGGTGTCAGTAGCGACATTGCCGAGGGTGCACCGGGCGCAATCACGCTTCGGCCTAAGGACCGACCGGAGATATCGGGCAATAACGCGAGGGCATTGCGCGCTCGTGTCTCGACGCGCACGGTGCGGGCGCGCGGCGCGAGCCCAAACATAAGCACCATGTCCGGTTTGTATTTGGCGATGAGCTTCGGCAGCTCGCGATCCACCGCCGCATAACTGGTCGGAAAGACGTATGGAATGATCTTCACGTCAGCCAACCCCGGCCGACGCAGACGCGCGAGACGACCCACCAATGGGCCGGTTGGATTAAAGGGCGCGCCAGGAAATGGTCCGAAACCTGTAATGAGTGCAGTAATGGCCATTTAGACACCAAGCAGTTTCGCGATTTCTTCGACCGCCAGTGTCGGCGCGAGTTTGCCGGCCGCCACGGAAGCCTCTGCCT
Organism: Pseudolabrys sp.; assembly: GCA_035260465.1. GTDB lineage: Bacteria > Pseudomonadota > Alphaproteobacteria > Rhizobiales > Xanthobacteraceae > Pseudolabrys. The sequence continues at coordinate 2,085 of DATFVF010000142.1, forward strand.
GCCGCAATTTCGTGCGGACCGATGCGTCATTGCGCAGCCGTGCGGTCAGCCGCTCTTCCAGCATGGCCCACATCCATTTCACTTGCTGCTCGCGCCGCCGCACGGTCAACTCGCCTGACGCGGTCATTTTTTCTTTGTGCTCCAGTACCCGCGTCCACAACTCCGCGACGCCATTGTTACTGAGCGCCGAATAGGTAACCACTGGCGGCGGCCACGTCGCAGATTGCGGTGTAAGGATGTTGAGTGCCGCGCGATATTCGGCCGCGGCGAGTTTGGCGCGCGCGACATTGTCGCCATCCGCTTTGTTGACCGCGATCATATCCGCGAGTTCGACAATGCCTTTCTTCAGCCCCTGCAGTTCATCGCCTGCGCCCGACAGCATCAGCACCAGAAAGAAGTCGGTCATGTCGGCGACCGCGGTTTCCGACTGGCCGATGCCAACGGTTTCTACCATCACCACGTCATAGCCGGCGGCCTCGCAGACCAGCATGGTCTCGCGCGTTTTGGCGGCAACACCACCCAGCGTGCCGGAAGAAGGCGAGGGCCGGACAAAGGCATTAGGGTCGCTGGCGAGCTGCGCCATGCGCGTCTTGTCTCCAAGGATGGAGCCGCCGGTGCGGGTTGAAGACGGGTCGACGGCGAGCACCGCGACCTTGTGGCCCTTGCCGGTGAGGTAGGTGCCAAGCACATCGATTGTCGTGGATTTGCCAACCCCGGGCGCACCGGTAATGCCAAGCCGCACGGCCTTGCCGGTCAGCGGGAGCAACTCCTGTACCAGATGATGAGCGGTCGTGCGGTGGTCGGCGCGTTTACTCTCGATCAGGGTTATAGCGCGCGCGAGGGTCGCGCGGTCGCTTGAGCGGATACCGCGGGCGAGATTGGAAGGCGGCAGGTTGCGCGAAGCCATCAATTTCCCTGACGCGGCGGTTCTGGAACGCTGTCGGCAAGGCGAAGCACGAGGCTGCCTTCACCCTTGCGTCGTGCGGCGGTAGCGCGCGCGAAGGCGAACAATTGCCTGAGCGTTTCGATCCGGCAATGGGATTCTTCCACGTGCTTGCAATAGGCTGCGCGGGTCGACGCGCCGGCATCGTCTTCATCAATAGCGATGACCTGAAAGACACCGTCGGTCAATTTTTGCGCGACTGCATATTCGTATATACGCGGGCGCTTCGCCGCCTCGCTCTGGATAATATAGGCCCCGGCCTGCAACCGATGCGCCGTAAAGGCTGTGACATCGTTCATGCCGCCGCCGACATGAGCGTATCGCGCACCGTCCCATTTGAACGTTGCTTGTTCCGGCTCATCCGCGAAGCCCTTACTCAGCGTGTAGAATTGAAGCCGCAAGTTCTCGCCGAACAGTGGTTGCACGTCCCGCAAGACCGGGCCGGAGGAATCGATGCACCCTGATAGTAACAGTGTGAGAAATGCAGCGGTCGCTGCGCGGATCGTCAGCCGGCTCACTCAGCGGCCTCTTTACCGTGTCCGAGCCGTTTGCTGAGCGCCTTGAGCAGCTTTTCGGCAGCTTCGGCGATGACCGTGCCGGGCGGGAAGATTGCTTCCGCACCGGCCTTCATGAGGGCATCGTAGTCTTGCGGCGGCACCACACCTCCGACCACGATCATGATGTCGTCGCGGCCTTGCTTCGCAAGCTCGGCTTTGAGCTCGGGCACGAGTGTCAAATGTGCGGCGGCGAGCGACGAAACGCCGAGGATATGGACGTCATTTTCGACCGCCTGGCGCGCTGCCTCGGCGGGCGTTGCGAACAGAGGGCCGATGTCGACGTCGAAGCCAAGATCCGCAAAAGCAGACGCGATAACCTTCTGTCCACGGTCGTGGCCGTCCTGACCGATTTTGGCGACCAACAGACGAGGACGGCGACCTTCCGCCACTTCGAATGTTTCGACGGCAGTGCGCATACGTTCGACGGCACCGGTCATGCCGACCTCCCGCTTGTAAACTCCTGTGATCGATTTGATCTCAGCTCTATGCCGACCGAACACCTTTTCCAGCGCCGATGAGATTTCCCCCACGGTCGCTCTGGCCCGAGCGGCCTCGATGGCGAGCTCCAATAGATTGCCGTTGCCGCGATCGGCGGCGCGCGTAAGCGCGTCGAGCGCCTCTTGCAGTGCGCCGGGGTCGCGCTCGGCTTTAAGACGGGCAAGCTTGTCGAGCTGTGTCTGCCGCACCGCCGAATTGTCTATCTTGAGGACCTCGATCGATTCTTCTTCAGTCGGGGGATATTTGTTGACGCCGATGACCGACTGCGCGCCGGCATCGATGCGCGCCTGTGTTTTGGCGGCAGCTTCTTCGATGCGCAATTTGGGAATGCCGGCCTCGATTGCCTTGGCCATGCCGCCCAAACCTTCAACTTCTTCAATATGCCCCCAGGCTTTGCGCGCAAGCTCGTAGGTCAGCCGCTCGACATAGTAAGACCCACCCCATGGATCGACGACCCGGGTGGCGCCTGCCTCCTGTTGGAGCACGATCTGCGTATTGCGGGCGATGCGCGCGGAGAAATCAGTCGGCAGTGCGAGTGCCTCGTCGAGCGCATTGGTATGCAACGACTGGGTCTGGCCTTGAGTTGCGGCCATCGCTTCGATCATCGTGCGAGAAACATTGTTGAACACATCTTGCGCCGCCAAGGACCAGCCCGACGTTTGGCTGTGGGTGCGCAAGGACAGCGAGCGCGGGTCTTCCGGCTTGAACGGCTTCATCAGCTTCGACCACAGCATGCGAGCCGCGCGAAGCTTGGCAATCTCCATGAAATAATTCATTCCGATCGCCCAGAAGAATGAAACGCGTGGGGCGAATTGATCGACAGTCAGGCCAGCCTTTAATCCAGCGCGCACGTACTCAACACCATCGGCGAGCGTATAAGCGAGCTCGAGATCCTGCGTCGCACCGGCCTCCTGCATGTGATAGCCGCTGACCGAAATCGAATTGAATTTCGGCATTTCGGCGGACGTGTAGGCGAAAATATCGGAAATGATGCGCAGACTTGGTCCGGGCGGGTAGATGTAAGTATTACGCACCATAAATTCTTTGAGAATGTCGTTCTGGATCGTGCCCGACAATTTCGCATGCGGCACGCCTTGTTCTTCGGCAGCTACGATGTAGAGCGCGAGGACCGGAAGCACCGCGCCGTTCATGGTCATCGACACGCTCATCTGGTCGAGCGGGATACCGGAAAACAGCGTGCGCATATCGTAGATCGAGTCGATGGCGACACCGGCCATGCCGACGTCGCCCGACACGCGCGGATGGTCGCTGTCGTAGCCGCGATGCGTAGCGAGATCGAATGCGATGGAGAGGCCCTTTTGACCCGCGGCGAGGTTGCGCCGGTAGAAGGCATTGGAGTCTTCGGCCGTAGAGAACCCGGCATACTGTCGGATGGTCCAGGGTTGCGCGGCGTACATCGCGGGGTAGGGGCCGCGCAAATACGGTGCCTTGCCAGGATACGTGTTCAGGAAATCCAGCCCCGCGAGGTCCCGCTCGTCATAGACCGGCTTTACCGCGATGCCTTCGGGCGTGATCCAAGGCGCGACCGAAGCCGGGCCGCCCGGCACGGCGGTGTCAGCGAAATCGACCTTCGCGAAATTGGGAACCTGACTCATTTGAGGCCTAAGTTATCATGTGCAGCCTGCAAGGTCGAAAGCACGTCGCAGCCAACATAAATGAAGCTTTTCACGCCCGCCTCGCGCCAGTTTGCCTCGTTCTCGCCGGGCCTTCCGGCGAGGTGAACAATCGCCCCGGCGGCGGCCAGCGACTTTGCGGCTTCGGTCGCCTCGCTCTCATAAGTTTTGTCCGAAGAGCACAAACAGGCGAGCTTTGCGCCGGATTCCTTAAAGGCAGCTATCATTGCGGCCTTGTCCTTAAAGCCCTCGCTCGTCACGGCCGCGAGACCGCCTGCTTCGTAGAAGTTCTTGGCAAACGTTGCGCGAGCGGTGAAATCGGATGGCTTCCCGAGATTGGCGAGGAATACCTTCGGCCGTGCGCCCGTTGTCGCCAGCACGCGGTCACTTGCCTCGCGCAAAGCTTCGAAAGGTACGGCGAGGCGGATCCGGGGCAGTGCTTCGGCGATGATCGCAGTAGCGCTCTCTTTCGGGGTGCTTACCTTGGCGACATCGAGCACTGCTGCTGGCGCCTCGTTAAGATCTGGATAGTCGCTCGTTCCGGTAATCACGTCTTTACGTCGAGCAACGGCCCGCTGACGCTCGGCACGAACTGCCGCAACTTTGCTCTGGATAAGGCCGCCTTGCAACGCTGCCCATGCACCACCCGCGGCTTCGATATCCTGAAGCTGAGCCCACGCGGTTGCACAGAGTCTACCGGTGAGTTCCTCGATAGCACCAGAACCCGCGGCCGGGTCGGCGACTTTTGCCAGATTCGATTCCTCGAGGAGGATGAGCTGCGTGTTGCGTGCGACCCGTCGCGCGAAGGCATCCGGTAGACCGAGTGCGGCGGTGTGCGGCAGCGCGCTGATGCTGTCGGCGCCGCCGATGCCGGCAGCGGCGATCGCGATGGTCGTGCGCAGCATATTCGCATAAGGGTCGCGCTTGGTCATCATCCGCCAGGCGGTTTCCGCCGCGACGTAAGCCGGTTTCGGCGTGAGGCCACAGGCGTCTTGGACACGCGTCCAAAGTTTTCGCAAGGCGCGGAATTTGGCGATGGTGAGAAATTCATCAGCATCGGCCGATAGCCGGAAATAGATCATGGCGGCGGCGGCATCGAGCGCGACTCCGCTACCTTCAAGCGCACGCAGGTACTCGACCGCACTTGCGATGGCAAAAGAAAGTTCTTGTGCCTCTGAGCCGCCAGCATTGTGAATGATGCGGCCGTCAGCGACCGCGAATGGTCCACGGAAACCCCGCGACGCCAATTCACTGATCATGGTGGCGAAGCTTTTCGACAGAATGTCCCATGTCTGCGGGCTTGTACCCGATGCGGCAAAGCCGCCGATTGGATTTATGCTGGCGCGCATATCTACAGATGCTGGCTCGAGCTCGCGGCTTTTCACCAACGTAGCGAAATGCTGGACAGCGCTGCGCGTCGCGGCGCTCAAATTGAAGTCGATGGTGATGCCGGCATCGAGAACGACGCCGTCGAGCACCCGCGCCAGCGTTGCGGTTGACGCTTCGAGCCCATAGCCATTGGCGTTAACCGAGCCGGCCATAACAAGCGTGATCCCGGTAGCACCGTTCTCGAGATCCTGCAGCGCCTGCGTGTTCGCCGCCGCCGGATCGGGGTGGTCGACGCGCTGTGTCAAGGTCCAGGCCGCGCCTGGCGCTCGGCCAGCGACGGGCTTTAGCCCGGTCGCGCGGGCGTAAAGCGGCTCAATGCGGAGCCCGTCAGAGGTCTGGCTCACCAGCCGCTTCTCGAATGCCGCGCCTTTGAGCGCCGCCTCGACCAGCTTTCGCCATTCCGCTTCGCTCGTTGGCGGGAATTCAGCGGCGAGGGGTAAATCGTCGGTCATACGGGCAAAATGGCATAGTCGGCATCATCCGGCCAATGAGTTGAAGCAAATTGCATACCTGTCCGGCAGCTCTACTAGGGCAGGCGGTAAATTCCGCCGGCGTCGAGCGCCGTGGCAGCTTCATCCACGCGGCGACCGGCAATAACCCGGTCTCCTGCGATTTCGGCCAGCGGCACCAACACGAAAGCGCGCTCGAACAGACGCGGATGCGGCAGGGTCAGATTTGAGCCGTTCAGCGTCAAATCATCATACGCGATGATATCGATATCGGCAGTCCGTGGCCCGTAGCGCTTTTCATGAGCACGATCTCGGCCGAGCCGCAGTTCGATTTCTTGCGCGCGCGCCAGAAGTTCATAGGGGCTGAGGGTTGTTTCGACCGCGATCGCGAGGTTGACGAAATACGGTTGGTATTTAAAGCCCCAAGGGGGAGTGCGGTAGTCAGCCGAACGCGCCGTGAGGCGCACATCTTTGCCATCGCAGAGCAGGCCGATGGCGCGGTCGAGAATGGCCCGGCTGTTTCCGACGTTGCCGCCCAGCGCGAGCAGCGCCTCAGCCATGACGGCTCCGCACCAGCGTCACGCCAACATCGCTGAAGGTGGCGGCAATCGGAGCGTGAGGTTTATGTATTGTGACCCGTACTGAACGCACGCGCGGGAACGCTCCAAGGACTGCGTCCGCCACTCGCCCGGCCGCGGCCTCTATCAAGCGAAAGCGCTGCGCGGAAAATGCGTCGCTCGCGCAATCGACGACTTTGTCATACGAAACGGTGTCCACAACCTTGTCGGAGCGCGCAGCGGCATTGAGGTCGATCTCAAGGTCGAGATCGATGGTGAAGCTTTGCCCTACCTTGGCCTCATGGACCATCACGCCATGATAGGCGTGAAGCGTAAGTCCCTTGATGAAGATTCGGTCGCTCATCGTGCTGCCTCGATTGCGGCTGCGACCCGTAGCGCTTGCACGGTCTCTTTGACGTCGTGTGCGCGCACGATCATTGCGCCCTCTTCGACCGCCAGCAAATGGGCGGAAATCGAGCCACCAATGCGCTCACGCGGATGAGATGGTGCCACTGTGTTGATGAAACGCTTGCGGGATGCGCCGACCAGAAGTGGCAGATTGAAGTGCTTGAATTCGGCAAGCCGGGCGATGCAGGCAATACTCTGTTCGGCGGTTTTGCCAAAGCCGATCCCGGGGTCGAGTATTATGTTATTGCGCGCGATGCCCGCGCGCGTTGCAATTTCCAGCGAGCGGGAAAAGAAAGCGGCTACGTCGGCAATGATGTCGATCGAAGCGTCGGCAGCATCACGGTTGTGCATCACGATCACGGGTACGCCGCGTCTAGCGATCAGAGGCGCCATATCGGGATCACGTTGCAGGCCCCACACGTCGTTGACGATGCATACGCCCTGGTCGATCGCCCAAGCTGCAATTGTTGCTTTTATCGTGTCGATCGACACCGGCACGCCCAGTTTGACTGCCGCGGGCAAAACCGGCCCCAGCCGCGCCTTTTCATCATCCTCCGGCACTGGAACTGCGCCACCATAGGGACGGGTCGATTCAGCACCGATATCGAGAATATCGGCACCAGCGTCAGCCATTTCCGTGGCGTGGGCGATGGCAACGGACGGATCAAGGAACCGGCCGCCGTCGGAAAAAGAATCGGGGGTCACATTGAGGATGCCCATAACCAGTGGGCGGCCAAGCGATAACAGCGCGGAAAGGGCGTTCGGCGTCTGAACGGACGCCTTTCCGGTGGCTTTATCGAGGATGCGGACGCTTCCCATGCCGGTCGCTTTGCGCGGTGAGCGAGGGACTGTCAAGCAGGTGTCGAGGACTCAATATGTGATCTTCAATGGCAATAGCTTGGCGTTCTCGATCCAACGCTTGACCACTTTTTCGGACGGCAGCAGGCGCACCAGCTTGCGCTTCTTGTTGGCGTCGGCCATCGCCTTGGCGAGATTGAGGGGATTTCGGTACTTGAGTTCCTTTACGGTATCGACGCCGGCGGCCTGCAACAGTTCGGCGTATTCCTTGCTGATGCCTTTTATGCGCATGCGGTCGGCGACGTTGGCCCAGCACAACAAACGCTTCTCATCGAAGCCAGTTTTCTCGGAGAGAAGCTTGCGTCCTTTCACAGTGCGGGCAGCTTCAAGCAGGCGATCTGTGGATCTAATCCCAGCCGATTTGAGGACAATGACGATATCGCCATCGATCCCCTCGATATCGGTAATGGGATAAGACATCCGCGCCTCCTCCGCCTTTTATTATGTTTGGCTACGACGAAAAACGGTTCAAATAAACTGACTCAATCCGGGGATCGCTCCGACGATTTCTCCAACTGCATCGTCGCCGATCTTTTCCCTGGCGTAAGATATGGTTTCTCGAGTGACGCTTTGTACTTGTCCCATGCTCAGACCCGCAGCCATCATTTTTGTCCCTGCACCCATGATGCCACCCAGGGAAAACATGCCGCCGCCAGCGTCGGACTGTTTTGCTAGGAGGGCATCCGCCCCGGGAAGTTTGTCGATGAGAGCCCGGACCTTATCGGTCGGCCCTTCCTTGCGCAGGAATTCAAGAATAATCCCGACCGCTTTTTCCGCGGCACCCGGTTCGACGCCAACCTTGGCGACGAGACGCCCGACCAGCTCATCCATGATCCCCTCACGCCCCCGCACGCCCCGCACTCGTGGCGGAATTGCTGTTATATTGAACGCCGATTTCGTCGATGACAAGCGGTGTGCAGTCGCATTTATAATTGATGGACGATGCATCGCAACTATTGCCCGCGCCGTGTCAAGTGAAATGAATCACACTAAGCAAATTTGAGCGCGGCGCGTGACTCTCGACAGGACCGATCTACGACCGGCGGTCTGGCCGCCGACCAAGCCGAAACCATAAGTGGTGCGGCAACCCGTCGGGCCTATCGCGCCCTTTTGGTCGACATCCGTGGTTTTACCATCAGGAATTTGCCATTTGGTTGGCCCATCGGGCGGTATATGCTTAAAAAATCCTGAAAGAAGAAGGATATACCGACCGATCGGCTTTGGGTCGTGTATCCAGTCGGTCTAATGTCGGAAAAATCAGAAGGACAAAGTCGCGTTGAGTCACAAAGGATTGCGTTGATGAAATCTATCAGGAGATCGCATATCGTCGTAGTTGCCGACAGCAATCGTGGTCATGATTTGACAGCGCGCTTGCGGCGCATGGACGTAGCGCAGGTCACGGCTGTCAAGGATCTCGAGGAGGCGCGACGATTGTGTCGGGTAGGCAACGCCGACGCTTGCCTGGTAGCGATTGATCTTACAGCCCCGGATGACAGACCGACGGCGGAAAGCGACGCGCCCGGACTATTTCGCGGCATCCCCGCCCTCATCGTGGCGCCGGTGGTCACGCCCCATCTGCGCCGGATGGCGCGCCGCTGTGGCTATAGAGCGGCCGTCTCTGCGACGATTCCGCCGCGCTTGCTCTACCGCCGCATAGGTGCAGTGCTCCAGGGTCGCCGCGGTGTTCGGCGCTTCCAGCGCTCCACGGCCGGCATGCAACGTGTGGTCGCATCAAATCCGTCCGCTTTTGACAAGCCAACCCTGCATTGATGGTGCTTTTCAGCGCTAACCCGCATTGCTAGCTTCCAGCCGCAAGGAGCCCAGTATGAAAACGCTCGACGCGGTTTTGAGCCGCATCGATCAGGATATCGACCAGAGTGTGGAGCGATTGTT
>DATFVF010000143.1:0-5856 GCA_035260465.1 Pseudolabrys sp.
GTTGCCCGCCGTTGCCTTGGCGCAAGACCCGACGCCGGCTTCCGGCGCGCTACTTACGTTGCCGCGCGACTTGTCGCCGTGGGGCATGTTCATGGCGGCGGATATTGTCGTGAAAGCGGTGATGGTCGGCCTCGTGTTCGCGTCAGTGCTGACCTGGACAATCTGGTTTGCCAAAGCAATCGAGTTGATGCGTGCGCGACGAAATATGCGTGAGGCGATCGCAGCGTTGGCTGTAGCGCGCTCCTGGAACGATGCCGCTACGATTCCGAAAGGGCGCGGCGGCAGCGTGGTGGAACTGATACAGGCCGCCGATTCCGAATTGCGCCTGTCTGCCGACGGGATGTCTGCAACCGGCGTGAAGGAACGCATCGCCTCGCGTTTCGAACGCATCGAGGCCGCGGCCGGCCGCCAAATGATCCGTGGGACGGGCCTCCTCGCCACCATTGGCGCTACCGCACCGTTTGTTGGGCTGTTTGGTACCGTGTGGGGCATCATGAACAGCTTCATCGGGATATCGAAGCAGCACACTACCAATCTCGCTGTCGTTGCGCCCGGCATCGCCGAAGCGCTTCTCGCCACCGCCCTTGGATTGGTGGCGGCGATCCCGGCGGTGGTGATGTACAATTTGTTTTCGCGATGGATCGCCGGTTATCGCGCGCTACACGCCGATGCCGCCGCCGAACTTCTGCGCATCGTTAGCCGTGACCTCGACCGCGGTGCTTTCGAGCATCGTCCCGCGGACCGCCGCCGTTCTGTCGCAGCAGCTGAGTAAGATCAGATGAGTGTACGCCTCGATCACGGTGAGGAAACCTTAAGCGAGATCCACGAGATCAACGTCACGCCGTTTATTGACGTGATTTTGGTGCTCCTGATCATTTTCATGATTGCGGCGCCGCTGGCGACCGTGGACATCTCGGTCGACTTGCCGACAGCGAACGCGGAACACATGCCGCGACCCGACAAGCCGTTGTTTCTCACATTGAAGTCTGATTTGAGCGTTTCGCTCGAAGAAAGCCCAATCAAACGTAGCGCTCTCGCTAGCGCGCTCGATCAGGCGACCTCGAACGACAAACAGCAGCGGGTATTCCTCCGGGCCGACAAAACCGTGCCGTACGGGGAGCTGATGAGCCTGATGAACGAATTGCGCAATGCCGGCTATTTGCATGTGGCGCTGGTCGGGCTTGAAGCGGACAAGCCATGAGAACGATGGGAGACACAGCGGCGACACGACGCTGGCCCGAAAGTGTGCGCTGGACCGTCTGTTTCGCGCTTGCGGTCGCCTTTCACGTCGCCGGCGCAGCTGCCCTGATGGCGCGCTGGAACGATGACAGCGATCTGGTCGCAAATGCACCGGTGATTACGATCGAGCTCGCGGCACTCCCTGTCGCGCCCGAGACCACGCCAAACGAATTACCGCCGGGACCACAGCAACAAGACGCCGAACCGGAGCCTGAGCCCGAAAAGCCCGTCGAAAAGAAGCAGGAACTCCCGGCGGATCCGAAAGCCGAACCGTTGCAGGCCGTCGTCCTTCCAAAAGTCGTCGAAAAGCCACGCGAAAAAAAGCCCAAACAGAAGCATGCGAGCCTCGCCAGCGCTCCGAGTTCGGCCGACACCAAATCGGAGCGGGCCGCAGCACCGACGCCGGGGGCTAACTCGCAAAATCCCAATGCGCTGCCGAACTGGAAATCGCAACTTGTTGCACAACTCGAACGCAACAAACGCTATCCGCCCGAAGCGCAGTCGCACGGCGAGCAGGGCATTGCGCAACTCGCTTTCAGCGTCGACCGCAGCGGCGGCGTTCACAATGCCCACATCGCACGAAGCTCCGGCTCGAGCTTGCTTGACCAGGCAACGCTGGCACTGGTTGCGCGAGCGGCGCCCCTGCCGCCGCCACCACCGGAGGTCACCGGAAATCAAATTCCGATCTCAGTGCCGATCCGCTACAACGTGCGGTAATTTGCGCTTGCGTCAGCCAGCTTTCTGGTCGACCGGTGCCGCACTTGCTTGAACGGCGCTGTGTTGATCGAACACACGGCCAATCATCACCAGGACGGGCCCGGGCAAGGCCGCTTGTGAAAGCCGCAAGGGAAGTTCGCCGATCGGCGCCGTGACGACGGCCTGATCGGGGCGCGTGGCGCGGGCAATCGCCAGCGCCGGCGTCTGCGGATCAAGGCCTTCCGCGACAGCTTTTTCTACCAGCCCAGCGAGCGTGCGCGTGGGCATGTAGATCGCCGTCGTCGTTCTTGGATCGGCAAGACTCTGCCAGTCGAGATCGCCAGGCAACGTGCCGTTTTTGGCATGGCCCGTGACGTATTGCAGGCGCCGAGCGCGTTTGCGGTCGGTCAGTGGAAGGCCGAGCTTGGCGGCGGCACCCTGCGCGGCAGTGATGCCGGGCACCGTATCAACGGGGATATTCGCCGCTCGGCAAGCGTCTATCTCTTCGGCGGCTCGGCCAAAAATCAGAGGGTCGCCGCCCTTTAGGCGGACAACGCGCTTGCCTTGCTTGGCAAGACCCACCATCAAGGCATTGATGTCTTCTTGCTTGCACGACGGGCCGAATCCGGTCTTGCCCACGAGCATTTTCCTCGCTTCGCGGCGTGCGAAGTCAAGCACATCGGTGGAAACCAGATCGTCGAACAGGATCACGTCTGCCGATTGCAATGCGCGTACCGCACGCAAGGTCAGTAGCTCCGGGTCGCCTGGTCCGGCGCCAACGAGCGTCACGGAGCCATTTTCGACTGCCGTCCCAAGTCCCTTCACCTCGGCAATGAAACGGTCGAAATCTTTCGCGGCCGGTTCGTGCTCCGGATTGGTGACAGCATGGGCCGTGAACAATTGCCAGAACTTGCGTCGTCCTGAAAACGACAGGCCAGATGCTTTCACCGCGCTGCGCCAGCGCGCAGCGGCAGCAGCCCAGTTCGCAAAGCCATTCGGCAGCAAAGCTTCGAGTTTCGCGCGGATTGCCTGCGCGAACACCGGCGCCGCACCGTCGGTCGAAATTCCGATCACCAACGGTGAGCGATTGACGATAGCCCCGAAAGCAAAATCGCAAAATGCCGGCTTGTCGATCACATTGACCGGGACACCACACGCCCGCGCGCATGCAGCAAATTGCGCAGCGCCAGCGTCATCTTCGAAAGCGCCAATGGCGACCGCGGCACCCTGAAGATCTTCAGATGTCCAAGGCCGACGATGAAGAACGATCACGCCGCGCGGCGGACCTGCGGCCAACTGAAGCAGTTCATCGCAGGCATCCACCGCATAGACATCCACATGCGCGCCCGACGCCGACAAGAGCTCCGCTTTCCAGGCCGCTGCAGAGCTCCCGCCCGCCACCGCGGCGCGCTTGCCGTCGAGCGCAAGAAACACGGGAAGCCGGGCAAGGGCGCCTATCCGCGGCGGCTTTGCATCAAGCGGTTTGCGCGACACGTCCATGAATCACAATCCTCTTAAGTTCCGGCAGGCATGAACCGCAATTCGTGCCCGCGCGGAGCGCGACGCCGATGTCTTCTACGCTCGCCGCCGCGCCGCTTGCAAGCGCCGTCCGGATCACATTGAGGCCGACACCGAAACAGGCACAGATGACAGGCCCAGGATCGGCAATACCGCTGGTCGACTTGCCTGACAACACGGCGCGCCGCTGCAACTCGCCCAGCGTCTCGCTCTCGAATAGCGCCTTGACCGCGTCCCACCGCGGTGCCGCCTCGGCCTTGCCGAGAAACAGGCAGCCAGCCAACCGTCCTTCGTCAAAGACCGCAACGCGATAGATTCCCCGCAGCTCATCCAGATATTCGGCCAGTTCTGCCGCCCCAAACAAAGTCGCGAGGCGCGCGCGCCAGGCGGCTGGCTCGTCATTGCTCGCGAGTAACGTACCGACGCCATTCGCAACCGCCGCCCGCGCCCACCAAGTCTCCTCAGGCAGCGCCAGCGGCGCGCGCGTGAGAGCAAAGCCCCGGTAAGCGAACGCAATTGGTTCGATCGCCGCCGGCGTCGCCTTTGCCTCCGGCTGGCCGGAATAGAAATCGTTCGCCGGCGTCACCAGTTCGCCAACGCGCGCGCAGGATGCGGTCACGTCGCTCCAATGGATTGGCGCGAACAGCGAGCCGCGCCGCTGGCTGCCCGTGACGACGACCTTCAGCACGCAGGCGCCGTAGCGCGAGCGGACTCGCGCAAAGCCGCCATCGCGGAGCCCGGCCGCTGCCGCATCGTCCGGATGGATCTCGACGAAAGGCTCCATCGTATGATTGGCCAATCGTGGACTCAGACCCGAGCGCGTCATGGTGTGCCACTGATCGCGCACGCGACCGGTGTTGAGCCGGAACGGGAACGATTCGGAGACCGCCGCGCGCAGCACCGGCCTGTCGGGCACAATCAGCCGCGCCTTGCGATCAGGCGTGAAGAATTGGCCATCTGCGAAGAAGCGTGCTTGGCTGCACCCTTCACCGCTGCGCGCCGGCCATTGGAAAGGGTCGAGTGCGTTGAAGGTTTCGTCGTCAAGCTGCGCGAGTGCGCCAATATCGAAATCCCGCGCGCCGGCATTCTCGAACGCCGACAACGCGGCGTGCTCGCGAAATATATCGGCCGCCGATTCGTACTTGAAGGCGTCGCCGTGGCCCATTCGGCGCGCGACCTGCGTAACGATCCACCAGTCGGGCTGCGCTTCACCGGGCAACGGCAGAAACTGCCGTTGGCGCGAGATGCGCCGCTCGGAATTGGTGACACTGCCATCCTTCTCACCCCAGGCGGCCGCAGGCAGCAAGATCTGCGCGCCGGCACTGATGGTGTCATTGGAAATCACGTTGTCCGAAACGACGAACACGTCGAGCTTCGCAAGCGCCTCGCGCACGGCGCGAGCGCGCGGCAGCGACACCGCCGGATTGGTCGCCATCACCCAGAGGGCCTTGATCTTGCCGCGTTCGATCGCCTCGAACATTTGCACCGCTTTGAGGCCCTCGCGCCTTGCCATATTCGAGGCGCCCCAGAAACGGCCGACGCGATCGATTTCTTCCGGCGCAAAGCCCATGTGCGCGGCCAACTGATTGGCGAGCCCGCCGACCTCACGTCCGCCCATGGCGTTGGGTTGTCCTGTGAGCGAGAACGGTCCCATGCCCGGCCTGCCGATGCGGCCAGTGGCAAGATGACAGTTGATGATGCTGGTAACCTTATCGGTGCCTTGTGCCGACTGGTTCACCCCTTGCGAAAAACAGGTGACAACATTCGTCGTCGCACAAAACATTTCAAAGAATTGCATGACATCCGGTTCGGAAAGCCCGGCCGCAGCTGCTGTCGCCGGCGCGTCGGGTACGATCTCGCGCGCGCGCACCAGCGCCTCAGTAAACCCCGAGGTGTGGGCATCGATATAACCGTAGTCGAGTGCGTGCGTATCGGCGAGGTGCACCAGCAGCCCGGCAAATAGCGCCGTGTCCATACCCGGCTCGACCGGCAAAAACAGATCGGCATCTTCCGCTGTCGCCGTCCGGCGGGGATCGATCACGACAATTTTTGCGCCACGCGTACGTTTGTTGGCGACCATCCGCTGATACAGCACCGGATGGCACCACGCCGCATTGGAACCGACCAGAATAATGAGGTCCGCGAGATCGAGGTCCTCGTAGGTGCCAGGCACGGTGTCCGCACCGAAGGCGCGGCGGTGGCCCGCCACCGACGACGCCATGCAAAGCCGCGAATTGGTGTCGACATTCGCCGAGCCGATGAACCCCTTCATCAGCTTGTTCGCAACGTAATAGTCTTCTGTCAGCAGCTGGCCGGAAATATAGAAGGCAACCGCATCGGGTCCATGCGTCGCGATGGTGTGGGCAAACCGGTCCGCCACACGATCAAGCGCACCATCCCACG
>DATFVF010000144.1:0-14056 GCA_035260465.1 Pseudolabrys sp.
ACCTTTGCCGACTGTCTTCGTCGTGTGTCCGCCTTGCTAGGTCGCCACACCTTTCAGACTGTCTTCTCAAGAATTTCGCAGAAGCCATTTTTAGCCTCTCGAACTCCCAGCTTTCGCATTGCAACATTTTTTATACCGCAATGCAATAACGATTCAGCAATATCCAGAAAATTCGCGTCGAAGGGCCTCCAACACGAGGTCGACTGCGTAATTGCGATGCCAGTCGCTTATGGGTGACGGTCGATATGTAAGAATCCGCGCAGCAGCGTCGCCCAAAACGAGATTTCAATGGGCTTCCTTGAAAACCGAATTTAGAAGTTCGAATCCTACGTTGTCAGCCACCAGGTCTGATCTCCCGCGTGTTTTTGCCTTATAGTCCGGAGCGCTTCAGTGATCCTTGCGCAGGAACACGTAGTCTGCGGAATACGGCACACTGCGATATTCACCTGCGGTTTCACAGGGCCCTTGCGTCGCGCCGCCTTTGGTGTTGATGCGCTGGACGATCGATGCGTGTGATAAGATCCCATTGCCGCGCTGCTCCGTAACCTCCAGTTTGAGCCACGGTACGTCGTCAGGCGTCGTGCCCGGCACTGAGCTTGCCGTCTTGGCGCGCACTCCACTTCCATCGAAGTGCTGCCAATTTGGTCCCGCATAGTGAGTTCCGATGGTTTTGCCATCTAGGATTAGCGCCGCAATCGGCTCCCGAAACTGCCAGACGAGGTTGTGCGCTGGATCGGGTTTGCACTGGTAAAGTTGCGCACCTTCGGCATGGAAAGTGGCGATGGTTGTCTCGCCCGACATTGCGATCGGCGCAGGCACTTGAGCAAACGCTTGCGCCGGAGCCAGTAATGAGCCGGCAAGCGAGACAGCGAACAGTGAATTTCTCAAACGGGGGTTCATCGGTGATCCTTTAGGTTCGTGGAGGTCTCGACGCGGGAATGCTGCATCTCTCATGGGTTCGCCGTGTTCTTCATTTTACGCGGCGCAGCGCCGGGCGCTCGCCATAGAGAGCCGGGCGCTCGCCATCGAGATAAGTCTTGATCTGCGCGCGCACGCGCCAGACGCGACGTTACAGTTCCAATCGGAACGGCTTGTACCTCGGCAACCTCGCGATATGTCAATCCCTCGAGCACGACCAATAGCAACGTGCTGCGTTGATCTTCCGCAAGCGTGGCCAATGCGCGTGCGATGTCGCGGCTTCCAAGTTCCGGGCCGGCAAAGTCCGAAGCATCATCGTCCTGGATAGGCAGGAGCGATGGCCTTCGCGCCAGTGCCCGCAGGCGATTGCGGTTCAAATTGGTGAGGATCGTATAAAGCCAGGCGCGGGTGTCGGTACCATCGGGCGGCCTTTCTTATTTCTGATGAGTCTGCTTTTGCGGCCGCTAAAGTCGTATCGAAGAGCTACTTTGGCACTCACATGGACGCAGCCATCGTATACTCGCTGCCGCACAACCGGAGGAATGAGCATGCAGCTTGAAGGCAAGAAGGTCGTTGTGGTCGGAGGTTCGTCCGGCATCGGATTGGCGACCGCCGAACTCGTCAAGAGCGAAGGCGCCCACGTGGTGATTGCTTCCCGCAGCGCCGAACGGCTGAAGGTGGTCGCGAACAAACTGAGTGCGACCGCGATCCAGACCGACGTCACCAACGACGACAGCGTCGCCAATCTTTTCCGGACCTGCGGACCGGTCGATCATGTGGTTGTGACCGCTGCTCAGCTTCGCACCGGCCCGTTCAAAACCGTGTCGATGGACGATGTACGCGCGACCATGGAAGGAAAGTTCTGGGGTGCCTGGCGCGTCGCGCGTGCGGCCGAGTTCCGCGTTGGCGGTTCGCTCACCTTTGTGTCTGGCTTTCTGAGCGTGCGGCCGCGCCCGAACTCTGCGATCGTCGGGGTCGCCAATGGCGCGCTCGAGTCGCTGACGCGTTCGCTTGCGCTGGAACTCGCTCCCGTCCGCGTGAATTGCGTCTCGCCTGGCATCATCGACACGCCCATCCGCGCCGCCATGCCGGAAGCCGCGCGGCGCGAGATGCTCGCCAAAGCCGCCGCCGCACTGCCGGTCGGTCGCGTCGGCACGGGCGAAGATATCGCGCGGCAAATCCTCACCTTCATAACGGTCGGTTTCGCTACGGGATCGATCGTGTATCTCGATGGGGGCGGCCTTATCGTCTGATTTCTCTCGCGATTTCCGCCCATTCGATTGCTGACGACATTTGATCAGGACCCAGGTTGATTTCATCTATCGTTTCTTGATTCCTGCCTTTTCGATCACCTGCGACCATTTAGCGACGTCGCTCTTGATGCGGCTTCGCAAATCGCCGGATGACATGCTGTGCGCGTCCATGCCGGCCTCGTTTGAGAACTTTTGCACTTCGGGCGACTTCAGCGCGTTATCCACGGCGCGGTTGAGCAATGCGACAATTTCGACGGGAGTTTCCTTGGGTGCGGCGAGCCCATTCCAGCTTGTCACGTCGTATTCGGCCAAGCCACTTTCGGCCACCGTTGGAGTGTTTGGCAGGTTGTTCGCACGTTCGTGTCCGGTGGTGGCAAGCACGGTCATCTGGCCGTTGATGATTGGCGATTGGAATCCGACGTAGTATTCGAACGCAACGTCGACATCGCCGCGCAAAACGGCGTTCGCCAGATCTGGCGTCGTCTTGTATGGAACGATCGTTACATCAAGCCCGGCGACATTGCGGAACAGCTCGGCAGAAAGATTCTGCGCACTGCCGGCGTTGATTGTGCCGAAGTTCAGTGTGCCGGGATGGGCTTTAGCGGCGGCGATCACGTCTTTGATCGTCTTGTACGAAGAGCCGGCTTTGGTCGTAATCACGAGGCCGTAAGATGCAGTGGTCGAAATCGGCGTGAAATCGGTCTCGATATTGTAGGGCAGGGCCTTGAACAGCGCCTTGGCGATGGTGAGACCGCCGCCGACCATGACAAGCGTGTATCCGTCGGCCGGCGCTTCCCGGGCCGCCTGCATGCCAACAACACCCCCGGCGCCCGGCCGGTTTTCGATAAAGAACTGCTGGCCGAAATGCTGGCTGAGATTCTGGGCAACCAGCCGCATGGTCACGTCGGCGATGCCACCGGGGCCGTAAGGCACAATGATGCGGACCGGTTTCGACGGGTAGGTGTCGGCTCGTACCGGCGCGGAAGTTATCGCGACGCTTAGCGCAAGCGACATTCCGCAGGCAACCGATGTTGCGCATCTCATGAAGGGACTGGTTGCGAGATTGACAATGGGTAGCATGTTTTTCCTGGCGAAATGTGACGGGCGCGGACAATAGAAAGACGTGACGCGCCTGACAATGTGGTTGGAGCATACGACGATGCCGCTTTACGGTAACGACCCGTTGCTCTACGGAAGACGGTCGCTCCCGGGTTGCGGGGAGCGCCACCTCCCGTCGATGCCGGACGCCCGCGCGCCATGACTACGATTGACATCCACCCACACATCATCGCTAGCGACGCCGCGCGCTATCCTTTGGCGCCGCTAGGCGGCCACCAATCCGACTGGTCGCGCACGCGGCCCGTCGCGCTGGAACAGCTGGTTGCCGCCATGGATGCGGCCAACGTGCAAAAGGCGGCGGTCGTGCAAGCCTCGACTTGCTACGGCCACGACAACTCCTATGTGGCCGACGCCGTGGCTGCTTATCCGAAGCGCCTCACCGGCGTGTTCTCGGTTGATGTGCTGGCACCCGATGCCCCGGAACGTATGCGCCACTGGCGAGGCAAGGGCTTAACGGGCATGCGGCTATTCACCTTTGGCAGCACAATGTCCGAGCAGGCGAACTGGCTCGACGATCCGAAGTCATATCCCGCCTGGGCTTGCGCGGGTGACCTTGGCCTTTCGGTCTGCCTGCAAATGTCGGCCAAGGCGATACCGCAAGCGGCCCGCATGGCCGAGCGTTTCCAGAAGGTACGGATTATTCTCGACCATGGCGCACGGCCGGTGCTGGAGGACGGACCGCCGTACAATGCCGCCGCCAGCCTGTTCGGCCTCGCGCGCTACCCCAATGTCTACCTCAAGCTCACGCCGCGCATTTTCGCCGAATCCCGTCGCGGCCAGGCGACGTCCGAAACGTTTTTTCCGCGCCTCGTTTCCGAGTTCGGCGCGTCGCGGCTGGCATGGGGGTCGAACTATCCGTCCAGCGAGGGCAGCCTGCCGGAACTCCTGGCCGTGGCACGCGAATCTCTTGCCAGCTTGCCGAACGCCGATCGGGAATGGATCTTTGCCAAAACGGCGCAGGCGCTCTACCCGGCGCTGGGGGACTGAGGAGACAACCAATGACGTCGACGACCGTCGAAAAAACAAAATTATACACCCTGCTCGGGAACTATCCGAACACCATGGCGCTCAAGAACGGCGAGGTCCCTTCCAACGTCGTCGACTTTGAATTCGCCGACGTGAAAGTGTCGAACACGGCGTTCAAGCCGTTGGTGCGCGAGGCGAAATTTGATGTTGGCGAATTGGCGATCGTGACTTTTTTGCAGGCGAAGGCTTACGGCAAGCCCTATACGCTCATCCCGGCCACAGTGCTCGGGCGCGGCCAGCACCACACCATCGCATACAATCCGCAGCGCGAGCCTTTGAATGCTTCCGAGCTCACGGGCAAACGCGTTGGCGTGCGTGCCTATACGCAGACGACGGGCGCTTGGGTGCGTGGCTTTCTTGCAGACGATTACGGCGTCGATCCCGCAAAAATCCACTGGGTGACGTTCGAGGATCCACATCTCGCAGAATACAAGGATCCAGAATTTGTGTCGCGTGCGCCCGAGAGTAAAGGGTTGACGCAGATGCTTCTCGACGGCGAACTCGATGCCGCCATTGTCGGCGACAAACTGCCCGATCCACGGCTGGCACCGCTTATCCCGGAAGCCGATGCGGCGGCGCGCAAATGGGCGCAGACGCACGGCGGCGTGCCGATCAATCACATGATGGTGGTTCGGGACACAATTTCAAAATCCCGTCCCGATGTGGTGCAGGAGATTTACCGCATGTTGCGCGACAGTCGGCGCGCGGTAAATCCGCCGCCGGACAACAGCGTGTTCGACCCGTGGCGTTTTGGGGTTGAGGCCAACCGCCGTTCTCTCGAGATCATTATCGACTACAGCTTTCGCCAGAAGCTGATTCCGCGAATGTTTTCGGTCGATGAATTGTTCGACGACTGCACGCGGGCGCTGGTATAGGCCCGATGAATATTTTCGACGAGCCGAAGATCGACTGCCACGCACATGTGATTGATCCGGCAAATTTTCCGTATAGCAAAGACGTCGTCTATCAGCCTGCCGGCCAGGAAATCGGCACCACAGCGCAATTTCTTCAGGTGATGAAGAGCTATGGCGTGAAGCATGCACTCTTGGTGCAGCCAAACTCCGGATACGGAAGTGATAATTCCTGCATGCTGGACGCGATCGCGAAAGGCGGGGGCCGTTTCAAGGGTATCGCAATCGTCGATCTGGAAGCCGACGTCGCAACGCTGAAAGAATTCCAGGCGCAAGGCATCGTCGGCGCGGCGGTCAATCCGACATTCCACGGCAATGACTACTACAAGGACGCCGACGGCTTGATGAAGCGGCTCGCGGATCTCGATATGTTTTTAGATCTCCAGGTCGAAAATGATCAGTTCCTGATGTACGAGCCGTGGATCGAAAGGATTCCCGTAAAGGTCTTGATCGACCATACCGGGCGGCCGACGCCGCTGGCGGGCCTTAGCCAGCCGGCTTTTGCAGCTATGTTGCGGTTAGCAAAGACACGACGAGTCAGCATAAAGATTTCCGGCTACGCGAAGTTTGCCAAGTTGCCTTATCCGTTTGAGGATTGCTGGCCGTTTGTCCGGGCAATCGCCGATGCGTTTACGCTCGATCACTGCATGTGGGCGTCGGATTGGCCATATCTTCGCGCGCCGGCACGGCAGGATTATGGGCCGCTGGTTGAGTTGGCCGGTCAGTTGTTTCCAAGCGCGAACGACCGGCGCAAGCTTTTCTGGGATACTCCCAATCGTTTGTTCCAATTCGCGCGGTAATCAATGAACCGCGGCGGTTATTGCGGTTTGTACTCCTCGCGTTTGCTGTTCGCGATCTTGATCAGCGACTCCGCCGCTTTGCGATCTTCTTGCAGAAATGCGGCAAATCCGGCCGGCGTGGTCGGCGCCGACACAACAGCCTGGTGGTTCAGGTAGTCGATGAAACTCGCGTCGCTGAACAATTTGACGAATTCGCCGTTGATCTTGTTGACGAGCGCAGGCGGTGTATCTTTTGGCGCAGCAAGACCCCACCAGCCTTGGCCGGGATACCCATCAAGACCGGCCTCCACCAAAGTTGGGACATCGGGCAGCAACTGCGAGCGCTTTTCGGACGAGACCGCAAGCGCCTTCACAGTGCCGGCTTGGATCAGTCCAAGGAAATTTCCAATACCAAAGCGCGTCATCTGAACCTGGTCAGCCGCAAGCGCTTGCGCGGCTGGCCCGCCGCCCTTGTACGGCACGCCGACAATTTTTGTGCCCCACCGATTGTTGAGCCATTTCAGGAACAGGTCAGGAAACGAACCGTCGCCGAGCGTGGCATAGTTGAGCTTATCGGGCTTGGCCTGCGCGAACGCCTTGAGCTCGGCAACAGAATTGACACCGAGCGCCGTCGACACGAAAAGTCCTTCATTGAGAAAGAACAGCCGCGTGACCGGCACTAAATCGCGGTCCGGATCATAGGGCAGGTTGTCAAACAGCAGGGGATTGTAGGACATCGTGCTGTGATAGATCACGCACAGGGTATAGCCGTCGGGCTTGGCTTGCGCGCAGGCTTGGGCTGCGACGATACCGCTGGCGCCGCCGCGGTTTTCGATAATCAATGGCTGGCCGAGACGCGGCTGCAATTCGGCAGCGGCTTTGCGCATGATGACGTCGGTGACGCTGCCGGCGGCGATCGAGACAATCAACCGGATCGGCCGGTCCGGATAAGTTTGCGCTTGCGCCGATGCCGCGCAACACGCGACGACAAAGCCGAAAACGGTGCGTCCGATTTTTTTCATGACTGTTTCCTTCCCCGATTTGTCGCGCTTATAGCTTTCCGTCGAATGCAGCAGTCGCGAAGTCATCGATCATGCGATAGCACTGCATGGCAGCCCCTGGGTCGAAGCAAGCGATCCCGGGCACGTCGGATTCGACCTCGCAGAACGAATGCAGCAGGCCGCCGAAGATCGACATCTGCCATTTCGCGCCCGCGGCTTCCATTTCGGCCTCGAAAACATCGCGGTCGTGCTTTGGCACCACCGGGTCTTTTGCGCCGTGCATCACGCAAATGGCGGCTTTGACGTCACCGGGCTTGGCGGGAAGGGATGTCAACAGATCGCCATGAAGGCAGATGACCGCTTGCAGGTCGGCGCCGGTGCGCGCGAGTTCAAGAACATTGCCGCCGCCAAAACAGAATCCGACCGCGGCTTGGCGCTTGAGGTCACCAATCTTGCGCTTGGCGCTTTCGCTGCGCAGGGCATCGAGCGCGGCAGCGATGCGCCGCCGCCGTTCGAGCGCATCGGCACGCAATGCGTTGGCAAGAGGCCCCGCTTCCGGTGGACCAGCGAGAATTTTGCCGCCGCCATACATGTCGGCGACGAAGATCACATATTTGCTGGCGGCGATCGTTACGGCGCGCTTGACCGAATCGTCACTCACGCCGAGCCAGTTCGGCGACATCAGCAGCAGCGGCCGCGGCCCGCTGACGTGATCGTCATAAACGAGCGCGCCGGTGCAGGCGGTTTTGCCTGCTTGATAATTGATCCGCTCGACAGCCACCTGTGTCTCCCACCATTTTTACGGTTCGAGAACGATTTCCCCGATCAGGCCGGCGTCGTATTGCGTGAAATAAAGTCGCCCGTTCGACATCGGAGCAATGCAGCGGGCGCCACTCGCCGGCGTCGGGATGTCGTATTCGCCGATCAGCGTTCCATCGGGCGCCATGTGGCCGATCTTGTTGGCGAAGTTTTCGGTACACCACAGATTGCCATCGGCGCCGACGGCTACACCGCGTAAGGACGCGTTTGGAGTCGGGAATACGAACTCCTGAAATGTTCCATCGCGAGCGAGACGGCCGAGAGCATTGGCGCCGGTTTCAACGAACCAAATGTTACCATCAGGATGGGTGACCATAGCGCGCGGCTGGCTGTCGTGGCTCGGGATGTCAAATTCACTCACGGTGCCGTCTACGCTGATGCGGCCGAGGCGGTTGGCGGCTGCCTCGCTGAACCATAGCGCGCCGTCGCGCACAACGATCGACAGCGGCTTGCTGCCGGGGGTGATGCCAATCTTGAATTCGGTGATTGTCCCATCTGGGGTGATACGGCCGATCTGGCTCACGTCCGTTTCTGAAAACCAGACATTGCCATCCGGCCCGAGCGCGATCCCGTCTGGCCCGGCGTTCTCCGTGGGTACCGTGAACTCCGCCAAAGCACCGCCTGAAGTCATCCGCCCGATCTTGTTGGCACGTTTCTGTGCAAACCAGAGATTGCCGTCGCCGCCGAGCGCGATGCCAATCGGCATGGCACCAGCGGTTGGCAGGGAAAATTCAGCGAACGCCGCGCTGCCTGGATCGAAGCGCCCGATCTTCGCGGTGCCGCTTTCGCAGAACCATAGATTGCGATCCGGTCCTTCGACGCAGATGTAGGGCGCGCTGTTGATGCTCGGAATTCGGTGTTCGCGAATGCGCACGTTGCGCGACGCATGCCGAGCCAAGGTCGTCTTTTCGACATTGACTGACATCATAACTCCCCGTATCGCGATCCAGTACAACGGTATCAGCCGTTGCCGATGCTATCGGCCGGATTCAAAACGTGTCAATCGCGATGCATCGTAAACGACAGGAGTTTACGTCCGACTGCTGGTGAGACGATCGCAGATATCGGCCCCGCTAGCCATGAATGACACGTGTGCTTGTGGCACTCAGCGGGGTTAAGTGTGGATCGAAATCCAGAGCTCTGCGACTTCTTTACGCCATTGCTGTTCGAGGCCGCGCGAAGCATCGTTTCGAACAGACCAATACCCGCCACCATGCATTCTAAATAGCTTAGGCCGCCATTCTTTCGATTTCGGGCCAAAGCGCTGCAGCTCTGCATTGATTGTTTGACGAAAATCTTTCGTCAAGTCGAATTTGTTTCCAAGGCGCTTCCAACGCTTTTTGACGATCAGGTGAAATACCGACCCGTGTAAGGGATAGGTCTCAGTTGCCCCCAACTCGTCCAATACGTCCATGATGACGTCCGCCAGGCGCTTGGTCATGGATCAGAATTTACCGCCCATACGATTGAACTGCTGCGACCAGATCGCAGATAAGTCGACTAAAGATTGATGAGGTTTGGCCGAGTCGTGGGCGCACTACGTGTGGTCAAAGCGCACGTACCGCCTATCGCGGGCCCGGCACCCGGATTTCGGACATGTTGAGGGCCTGCAGCACCCTGATGACGAGCCGTCTTGCGCAATGTAGTGGTCGGCGAGCCAAATCCCCCTCCAAGAACCGCTGCAAGGCCCTTCCAGAGGTCTAGTTCAAACGCGTACGATGCCTTTCCAGCCGGGGGGCGGAGCCATGGGACTGCAAGATTTTCTCGGGCTGCTGAACGGGGCGTCCGTTGCATCTCTGCGCGCAGTGTTTGCGCAGCAGCCTGCGCATCAATGAAAAAGCGACGCCCAGCGACCGCCGGATCCAGGCGCCCCAGTGCGCGCAAGGTTGCTCGTCGTCCCAATTTCGCCAGTGCGGGATCGAACAAAAAGCTCGCACAGCTGGCACGCGAGCTTTCCCAATCCCTGGAACAGCAGGCGGCGACATCCGAGGTGCTACGCGTCATCTCGAGCTCGCCCGGCGAGCTTGAGCCGGTCTTCCAGGCAATTCTTGAGAATGCCTTGCGCATCTGCGGCGCTAAATTCGGCAATCTGTGGCTTTGCAAAGACGGCGGCTTCCAAGTGGCGGCGAGCCATGGCGTCCCGGCCAAATACCGTGACCAACTTCAACCGGGCACCATCGTGTATCCCGGCCCAAGCCTTCCCCTCGCCCGGGCCGCAAGTACCCACCTCGCGGTTCATATCGAGGATCTCCGAATGGACCCGGCCTACCTCGAAGGGGAACCGGTGGCCAGGGCCGGCGTCGACCTCGGTCAGGTTCGCACACTGCTTGTCGTTCCAATGTTAAAGGACCAAGAGGTGGTCGGCGCTTTCGCCATTTACCGACAAGAAGTTCTGCCATTCTCCGACAAGCAGATCGAGCTGATCAAGAACTTCGCCGCCCAGGCCGTCATCGCTATCGAAAATACGCGGCTGCTGAACGAGCTGCGCGAATCTCTCCAACAACAGACCGCCACCGCCGACGTCCTCAAGGTCATCAGTCGCTCGACCTTTGATCTCCAGACGGTGCTCGACACGCTGATTGAATCGGCAGCCCGGCTTTGCGATGCCGATCAGGGAACGATCACGCGCCAAGCCGATGGCGTTTTCTTTCGTGCGGCCGCGCACGGCTTCTCCGGTGAGTTTATCGAACTCATAAAAAATCTGCCCGTTCAAGTTAACCGCGGCTCGGTGACCGGACGGGCGCTCGTCGATGGCCAAATTGTTCATATTCCCGATGTGCGGACCGACCCGGACTACACGTTTAATGAGGCAATAAAATTAGGAGATTTTCGCACCGCTCTTGGCGTTCCGATGCTGCGGGAGGGCGTGGCGATTGGCGTCCTGGCTCTGACGCGCAAGGATGTGCGCCCTTTCACGGACAAGCAAATCGAACTTGTCACAACCTTTTCCGACCAGGCAGCAATTGCGATCGAGAATGTCCGGCTGTTCGAAAGCGTTGAGGCGCGAACGCGCGAGCTCACCATCTCCCTGGAAGATCTGCAAACCGCACAGGACCGGCTGGTTCAGACGGAAAAACTCGCCTCGCTTGGCCAACTAACCGCGGGCATCGCGCATGAGATCAAGAACCCGCTCAATTTCGTCAACAATTTTTCGTCGGTATCTACCGAATTGATTGATGAATTGCAGGGCCTCCTGAAGGGAATGGCGGTTGACCAGAAAGCACTGACCGAGGTCAATGAGTTGGCCGATATACTGCGAAGCAATCTCGAAAAGATCGTCCAGCACGGCAAGCGTGCGGATTCAATCGTCAAGAATATGCTGATGCATTCACGTTCAGGCTCAGGCGAACACCGTCCGGTCGATATCAATGCCGTGGTGGAAGAGAGCCTCAATCTTGCCTATCACGGTGCACGAGCGGAAAAACCGGGCTTCAACATCACGTTGGAGAAGTCCTTTGACCCGACGACCGGCGAAGTCGACTTGTTTCCGCAAGAGATCACGCGGGTTCTGCTCAATTTGATTTCAAATGGTTTCTATGCAGCGACGAAGCGCTTGGGACAAGCGACCGACGACAGTTTCGAGCCCACTTTGATAGCGGCGACCAAAAATCTCGGGGACCGCGTCGAGATCAGGATACGCGACAACGGCACTGGCATTCCCAACGAGGTAAAAGAAAAAATGTTCAATCCCTTTTTCACGACCAAACCCGCCGGAGAGGGTACTGGCCTTGGTCTCTCCATCAGTCACGATATCATCGTCAAGCAACATGCCGGCTCGATTGAAGTCGAAACCAGGCCCGGCGAGTTCACAGAGTTCAGGATTGTTCTACCGCGCACAGCGGCATCCAATACCAAACCGGGAGGGCGGTCGTGAGTGTTCTCATATTAGTGGTCGATGATGAACCGGATGTCGAAATGCTGTTTCGTCAGCAATTCCGCCACGATCTCCGCGCTGGCCGGTTCACCATGGAGTTTGCCCAATCTGCGCTTGCCGGGCTGCAGTGCATCAGCGACGCGCGAACCGCCTCGCTTATTCTCATTCTGTCCGACATCAACATGCCCGGCATGACCGGGCTTGAAATGTTGCCCCAGGCCAAAGCAGCGCGGCCGGACGTCCCGATCATCATGATCACCGCCTATGGCGATGCAGAAACCAAACGCAGGGCCTTGGAGGGTGGGGCTGAGGCGCTTCTTACCAAGCCGATCGATTTTGGGGTGTTACGAGGCGAGATCGATACGCGCATTGAGCGGGCAGCATGACCACGCTGATACTGGTCGTTGACGACGAGCCAGACCTGGAGACCCTTGTTCTCCAGAAGTTTCGTCGTCAAATTCGCGATGACGCCGTCACATTTCTGTTCGCGCACGATGGTGTCGAGGCGCTGGAAGCGCTTAAGGCAAACGGCGACATCGATTTAGTTGTCACCGACATCAATATGCCGCGGATGGACGGCCTCTCGCTGCTGAAAAAGCTACAAGAGCGTGAGAAGAAGGTGTCCACCATTATCGTTTCGGCTTACGGCGACATGAGCAACATCCGCACCGCTATGAACGGCGGCGCATTTGATTTTGTGACAAAACCGATCGATTTCCTGGATCTTGAAACCACCATCGCCAAGACTATTCGGCACATTGAATTCTTGCGGGATGCAGAGCGACGACAGGCAACAGCCGAGCGCGCCTATGCCTCGCTTTCACGTTACTTCTCGCCGAACCTCGCCCAGCAGCTAGCGACTGACACGGGCTCGATCGATCTTGCGGGACAGCGCCGGGAGATTGCGAGTCTGTTCACCGATATCGCGAGCTTCACCGCGCTCGTGGAGACGCTGGAACCGAGCGTGCTGGGGCCACTTCTCAATACGTATTTGACGGGCATGACCAATATCGTGTTCGCGCACGATGGCACGGTTGCAAAAATTGTCGGCGACGCCTTGCACGTTCTGTTTGGAGCGCCTGGAGAACAGGCAGATCATGCTGCTCGGGCTATCACTTGCGCGCAGGCTCTGGACGACTATGCCCAAGAGTTTCGCGGCCACTGCCACCAAGAGGGAATTACACTCGGTGTCACACGGATTGGTGCGCATGCTGGACCGGCCATCGTCGGCAATTTTGGTGGTGAGCGGTTTTTTGACTACACTGCCTATGGCGATACGATCAATGTCGCGGCGAGACTGGAGTCGGTCAACAAGCAACTTGGCACTCGCATTTGTGTGAGCGCCCACCTCGCTTCGAAAATCGACGCATTCTATGGGCGTCCCGTGGGAGACCTCGTCCTGCGAGGCAAATCCGAAGCGCTACGCGCCTTCGAGCCTTTGAGTGAAAAACGGTTCAAGGATCCAAAAACGAAGAGCTATTTGGAAGCTTTCGCCAAACTTGAAAAGGGCGATCCGGGTGCAATGGCTGCTTTTGCGGCGTATGTCGGTGATCAGCCAAGCGATCCACTTGCCAGCTTCCATCTCAAGCGGCTCCTGAATGGGGCTACCGGCACACGCATTGCGATGGACTGACGCGGTGTTTTTGCGATCGGCAATCGTCATCAGCTTTATGACTTTGGCGCTTTTGTCCCCTGGCCATGCCGTCTGCGGCCCCGGAGATAGCTGCGAACCTTCCGCAGATGAAGTGCGGGCAAAAATCGAACGATTGCTCAATTCGGCATTTCTGACACCGTACTCGATCGCCTCATTGGACAAGCTCGATAGCCGCAGCGTTGAGAGCAAAGGCCGCAAAATGTACGAAATGCGGTTTTCAGCTGTGTTGAATTACTCCGACGATAAACTGCGTTGCCGGACGAATCTTTGTCCCGAGTTGCATAATTATTTGGTGGAGGTCGACCAGGCCGCAAGGAAAGCAACAATCGCGGGGTGGCTTTTTTTTGAACAAACAGAACGAGGATGGCGCTAGAACAAACAAGGCCTCACGCGAGCATGCGAGGTCACTTTGCTGCTAGCGCGGCGGGATCTGGATGAACTCCGCGAGCTGTTCCGGAGTAAGCGGCTTTTCCAGAAAGTTTCCGGCGATCGCGTCTTGCATCACCAGGTCGACATCGGACAATTTGTCCGGGTTCATTGCCGATTTCGGATTGAATTCATCGCGCTGCAATTCGACCAGGCTTTCGGGCATCTGCATATGTTCGGAATAATATTTCACCGCCAACCGATCTGAGTACATCCAGTCGAGCGTTTCGCGATATGCGCGCATGAACCTGACGATAATATCGTGGCGCTCCTTCA
>DATFVF010000145.1:0-8350 GCA_035260465.1 Pseudolabrys sp.
GAGTACAATATCTTCCAAATTAGCGAGAAGGGTGGACCGGTTGCGCCGGTCTATGCCACCGAAGGCTCCCCGTTGATCGTCGGCCCGACCGGCATGTTCAAAGCCGCCCCAAATCCGAACGCTGCCAAGTTGTTTACGGCTTACAGTTTCACTCCGGAATGCCAACAGCTGATCATCGATGTCGGGGGCTTGCGGTCCATGCATCCGCAAACCAAGGAAAAGCCCGGCCGCACGCCATTCAAGGACATCAAGGTGATGAAGGATGACCCCGCTGCGGTCGAAAAGATGAGCGACGAGATCAAGCAGCATTACGTCAAGATCTTCCACGTCTAATTGAACCGTTACGACAGTCGGACGCGGCCGCGTGACCTGCCGCGTCCAAAGTGAAATCTGGGGCCATGACCATCGCCTTGCCCGCGCACTCGGAACGCCGCTTCGGGGTCGACCTCTCGAAGCCGGTGCTCTATTCGTTTGCCGTTATTTTGTGCGCGCTGATCGTACTGCCGATGTCGTGGCTGCTGCTCTACAGCCTGACCGACGCCAAAGGTGCTTTCACACTTGCCAATTTTTATCGACTGTTCACCGAATCGTCGTTTATCGATCCGCTTATCACCACCTTTATCCTCGCGACTTCATCTGCCTTTATCTGCTGTGCGGTGGCAGCGCCGATGGGGTGGCTGGTCGCGCGCACCGACCTACCGTACGGCGGAGTGATCCGTGCACTGGTGACAGCGTCGTTTGTAACACCGCCGTTTCTTGGCGCGATCGCGTGGGAGCTACTGGCGGCGCCCAACAGCGGACTGTTGAACAAGCTCGCGCGCGAGTGGTTTGGCATGGCGTTGGACGAGCATCTGTTCAACATTTACACGTTGCCCGGCATCATCTTCGTGATCTCCTGTTACACGTTTCCGTATGTGTTCGTGCTGGTCGCCAATTCGCTCGATCGCACACCGGGTGAGCTCGAGGATGCTTCATCAATTCTCGGCGGGGGGCGTTGGTACACGGCACGACGCATCACCATTCCGCTGGTGCTTCCTGCATTGCTCGCCGGTGCGTTGGTCGCCTTCCTGCAGGCGATGACATTGTTTGGCTCGCCTGCAATTCTGGCATTACCGGCCGGGTTCCACACCATGACCACAAAAATTTGGAGTCTGTTCCAGTTTCCGCCTAAGCCCGAGCTAGCCGCAGCCGCCTCGCTTCCGCTCCTCGTGTTGACCGTCGTCCTTCTGCGCGCCGAGAATATGATTCTTGGCCGCCGAGGCTATTCGGTCGTGGGCGGGAAATATGGCGCGCCACGATTGATCCCGCTGCACCGCTGGCGCTGGCCGGCTTTCGCGTTGTGCCTGGTCGTGTTGCTCAACCCGGTGTTTTTACCTTACGCCGCTCTATTCAATGCGGCTTTCTCGCCGGTCGCGAGCACCTTGTTGACCATCCATAACTTCACGCTCCAGAACATCAACTTCGTTTTGTTCGAATTGTCGGCGGCATCGCTCGCGCTAAAAAATACCGTCATCCTCGGCACAGCGACCGCTACAATCGGCACAACGATTGCGCTGGTTATCGCTTACGTCACCGCGCGCCAGGCGGTTGCCGGCTGGCGCGTCCTCGGCTTCCTCGCCACTGCACCGATCGCCATTCCAGGTATCGTGCTCGGGGTAGGTCTATTTCTGAGCTATACGCGGCCGCCATTCGTTCTCTATGGCACCTTGTGGATCCTGCTGATTGCGTTCGTTACCATCGCGCTACCGTCGGCCTATCAGCAACTGCAGGCGGCGTTCCGCACGATCCATCCGGAGCTGGAGGACGCGAGCCGCATTCTCGGCGCCACGCGGCTGCGTTCGCTGTGGCAGATTACCGCGCCACTGCTACGCACTGGTGTGATCGCAACCTGGTGTTTCGTTTTTGTCGGCGTGATGCGTGAATTGTCGGCAGCGATCATCCTGTTCACCTCGGAAACCAAAGTGGTCTCGGTGCTGATCTACGATCTCAACGAAAGCGGCGATCTCGGCGCTATCTCGGTGATCGGGCTCGGCATGTTGCTGATCACCTTTGCGGTGGTGATTGCCGTCAATCGGATTCCCGGCTTCGGCAACGTGCGCTTCCGCACTTGATGTCCATGACAGCAAAGCTTCCTGCCACCGCAGTCGCCGAGATCCTCGCTGGACATGTCGTCGCGCTTCGCGCTGACAGGCTGCCGCCGGCGGTACGCCAGAAGTGCGAGGATCTGCTGATTGATGTAGCAGGACTCTGCGTTACCGCCCGTAACGAGGATTACATCAAAAGCGCGCTTGCCGGGTGTGACGACGAAGGTCCCTGCACCGCGATTGGTCATGCACACACGTTCAGCACCGCCAGCGCTGCGTTTATCAATGGCACTGCTGCGCATGGGGAGGATTTCGACGACACGTTCGAAGGCGGCCCGGTTCATGCGGGCGCGGTCATTATCCCGGCCGTACTGGCGGCCTGCGAACGCCACAGGCCGGACGGTGGTGCTGCGGTTCTGGGCATAGCGGTTGGCACAGAAGTTATGTGTCGTCTTAGCACCGTGGCGCCGAAGGCCGTGCACAAGGCAGGCTTCCATCCGACCGCTATTTTCGGCGTCATGGGGGCAGCGGCCGGGGTCGGCGCTGCCTTAGGTCTCAACGCCAAACAGATTGTCGATGCGCTCGGCAATGCGGCGAGCTTTGCCGGCGGCATCATCGAGTATCTGGCTGAGGGCGCGTGGACAAAGCGGTTGCATCCAGGATGGGCCGCACAGTCCGGCATTCGCGCCGCGCTCCTTGCACGTGCTGGCTTCCTTGGCCCCCGCACGGTTTTTGAAGGCGTGCACGGGCTGTTCCACGGTTTCGCACACACGACGCAAGGCGACTTTGATGCACTCACTGGCGACTTCGGCAAGCGCTGGGTGACCGAGACGCTGGCATTCAAACCCTATCCGTGCGGGACGATGGCGCACCCTTATATTGACTGTGCGAAGCGGTTGGCCGCGCGCGGTATTAAACCTGACGATGTAAAAGAACTGATCTGCGAAGTCGGCGAAGGGACCGTCCATCGCCTGTGGGAGCCGCTCGCCGATAAGCAGCGGCCCCCGAATGGCTATGCGGCGAAATTCTCCACCCCATTTCTGCTCGCCACTGGGTTCGTACACGGCGGAGTTGGGCTTGAAGCCTTCACGGAAGCCGCAGTGCGCGACAAGGCCGTGCTCGCACTGTCGTCGAAAGTCCGTTACGTGATCGATCCGGACAATCCATATCCCAACAATTTCACTGGCCACATCCGTGCGGTGCTCAATGACGGCCGCGTCGTCGAAGAACGCCAACCGCATTTCCGCGGCGGGGCGCACGAACCGCTCACGCGTGCCGATATCGAAGAAAAATTTACGCTGAACGTCCGCCATGGCGGTTGGGACGGTAAACGCCCCGCTGGGGCGCTTAGACAATTAGCGAAACTTTATGTCGGGAAAATCGATCTGGCGTTCTTACGGGGGTAATCTGGAATCATGGCCGATAACAAGGAGCTCACCGCCAAAGTCGCTGTTGTTACCGGCGCCGGCCGCAATATCGGCCGCGCAATCGCGTTAGCGCTCGCACAGGCCGGGGCCGCTGTCGTCATTAATGTCCGATCGAACGAGGCTGAAGCTGATGGCGTTGTCCGAGAGATTGAAACGGCTGGCGGCAAGGCAGCTGCCGTTCTCGGCGATGTGGGCGATGAGAAGACTTCTGTCGCGCTCGCCGATGCTGCCCTTAAGTACTTCGGCCGAATCGATTTTCTGATCAACAATGCCGCCCTTCGCCGTGAGAAGCCAATCGACCAAATGAGTTACGCAGAATGGCGTGAAGTTATGAACGTCATTCTCGATGGTACCTTCCGCTGCGTGCATGCCTGTTTGCCGGCGATGAAGAAGAATGGCGGCAGCATCATCAATATCGGTGGGATGAGCGCACACATCGGCTCGAAAGACCGGGCACACGTGATCACTGCAAAATCTGCTCTGGTCGGCTTTTCGCGCGCGCTTGCCCATGATCTTGCTGCCGATAAGATCACTGCTAACTGCGTTGTACCGGGCGCGATTGATACGACGCGTCCGGCCTCGTCGCAAAATCCGGCGCATCACCTCACCCACGGCACCATCACAGGCGAGCGCGGCAAGCCGCAGGACGTGGCGGCGATGGTACGTTATTTGTGCGGTCCCGGTGGGCGATACGTCACGGGGCAAACCATTCACGTAAACGGTGGCGCTTATCTGGGCTCATAGCGGGACTAGGCCGTGCCCGGCGAAGCAGCAGGGTGGCCGCGCTGGCTCTTAAATGCTAATGCATTCTCCAACGGGTGTTCCGGGTCAGAACGAGGTTCCTCATATGTATTCCGAGTTGGGTCTTTACATTGACGGCAAGTGGCTCAACGGCGAAGGCCGTAAGGGCGAAGACGTAATCAATCCGGCGACCGGCAAGGTGCTGGCGCACCTACCGCACGCCAGCAAAGCAGACCTCGATGCCGCGCTTGCCGCAGCCGAGAAAGGTTTTTCCGTTTGGAAGGCGACCTCGGCCTATGATCGTGCCAAAATCATGCGCAAGGCCGCCGACCTGGTACGCGAGCGCCACGAGCATGTTTCCAAAGTGATGACTCAGGAACAGGGCAAGGTCTATCCGGAGTCCCGCGCGGAAGTTCTCACAAGTGCCGATATCATCGACTGGTACGCCGAAGAGGGCCGCCGCGCTTACGGTCGCATTGTGCCGGGCCGACAGAAGGGTGTGCGCCAAATTGTATTGCAAGAACCTGTCGGCGTAGTCGCGGCCTTCACGCCATGGAATTTCCCGACGCTGACACCGGTACGCAAGATCGCAGGCGCACTCGCCGCCGGTTGCTCGATCATCATAAAGGCTTCGGAAGAGACGCCGGGCGGCTGCGTAGAACTGGTCAAATGCTTTGCCGACGCTGGCCTGCCAGCAGGTGTACTCAATCTTGTGTTCGGAGTACCTGCGACTGTTTCCGAGCATTTGATTCCGGCCAAAGCCGTGAAGAAAATTTCCTTCACAGGCTCAATTCCGGTCGGCAAACATCTCGCTGCCCTGGCTGCGAAGGGAATGAAGAAGGCGACGATGGAGCTCGGCGGCCATTCGCCGGTCGTCGTATTCGCCGACGCTGACCCTGAAAAGGCCGCTGATACTATCGCGGCGTTCAAATATCGTAACGCCGGGCAAGTCTGTATTTCGCCGACGCGCTTCTACGTGCAGGAGCAGTCCTACAGCAAATTTCTCGCGCGCTTCACAGAATACGCCAAGGGCATCAAGATGGGCGACGGGTTGGAAAAGGGCATCACCATGGGCCCTCTTGCCAATCCGCGACGGCTCGATGCCATGGAGTCTTTCGTGAATGATGTTAAGAGCCGCGGCGGAAAAATCGCGACTGGCGGTTCGCGTCACGGCAATCAGGGCTTCTTCTTTCAGCCGACGGTCGTTACCGACGTTCCCGACGATGCGAAGATCATGACCGAAGAGCCGTTCGGCCCGGTTGCGCCGATTGTACCATTCAAGACCTTCGACGAAGTGGTTGAGCGTGCAAACTCGCTGCCCTTCGGGCTCGCGGCCTATGCGTTTACTTCTTCGGGCGCAACGGCAACAGCGATCGGGGACTCGATCCAGTCCGGCATGGTCGGTGTGAATAGTATCGCCATCTCTACACCCGAGACGCCATTCGGCGGAGTCAAGGAGTCAGGCTATGGCTCTGAAGGTGGAATGGAAGGTCTGCAGGCCTACCTGAACACGAAGTTCATCTCTCAAGCGTGAGAACGACTCTGCTCATTCCCACGTAAGCGGGAATTCAGCCTTGCCCTTTGGGTCCCGCTTTCGCGGGGGAGGAGCGGTTTACTTATTGGCCACCGCCTTCTGGCATGCTTCCCATACCTTCGCCGGCGTGGCCGGCATGTCCATGTGGTCGGCGGCACCATTGGGGATTGCATTTGAAATTGCGTTCATCACGGCCGCGATCGCCGCCGTGGTCCCGGCCTCGCCGGTGCCCTTTACGCCAAGGGGATTACTCTTGGCCGGCACCGAAAGGACTGCCTCGCGCAGCTCAATCGGCATTGTGTGGGCGTGAGGCATGCCGTAATCCATGAACGAGCCGCTGACCAATTGGCCGCTCGTCGAGTCGTACACAGCATTTTCTGTTAGCGCCTGGCCCAACCCGTTCGCGATCGAACCCTGCACCTGGCCTTCGACGATCACAGGATCGAGCATCACACCAGGATCATCTACTGCGGTATATGTGATGAGATCGACCGCGCCGGTATCTGGATCAATCTCAACCTCGGCGATGTGGCAACCATTAGGGAAAGTTAGCGGCGTTTCAGTTTTCTCTTTCGTGTCCAGATTTCCACCCACTTCTTTCGCGCGACGGGCGGCCTCGAATAGCGAGATCTTTCGGTCAGTTCCAACGACTTCGAAATTTCCGCTACGGTACTGAATGTCGGCCTCGGAGGCCTCCAGCAGCGCCGACGCCACTTTCTTGCCCTTCGCCAGCATAACGTCCGCCGTGTGCACGATCGCGCTACCCGCGCACATTGCCGAGCGCGAGCCGACGGAG
Organism: Pseudolabrys sp.; assembly: GCA_035260465.1. GTDB lineage: Bacteria > Pseudomonadota > Alphaproteobacteria > Rhizobiales > Xanthobacteraceae > Pseudolabrys. The sequence continues at coordinate 6,583 of DATFVF010000145.1, forward strand.
GCGAAACCGGTTAGTCCTTGCGCAGTATCTCCGTGACGATGCTGGATCTTCGACGAGTCGATGCCGAGTTTATCGGCGAGCAGACGTGGGAAAACAGTTGCGTGGCCCTGGCCGGTCGATTGCACGTTGCAGCCGAGGATCATCTGATCTCCGCCTGGAAATGAGACAGAGGCCTGCTCCATCGGCAGTGCGCCGGCGTGCTCCAGCATGCAGGATACGCCTATGCCGCGAAGTTTTTTGCGTTTGGCAGATTCGCGACGACGCTTGTTGAAGTTGTCGAAGTCGGCAAGTTCCAACGCTTTGTCCACGATCGCGGGGAAGTCGCCGCTGTCATAGGTATTTATCGGCGTCTTGAACGGCATTGACGACGGAGGAATGAGATTCTTTTTCCGCAGCCTCACAGGGTCCATATTAATGATACGTGCGGCTTCTTCGACCACACGTTCCAGTGCGTAGTTGGCTTCTGGCCGTCCGGCGCCGCGATAGGGACCGATCGGAATTGTGTTGCTGAAGTAACAGGCGACGGAGACATCAACTTTCGGAATTCGATACATACCGGGCAAGCAACGCGCAAAATTGTTGGTGTTAATGCCGACACCCGCCGTGCTGACATAGGCGCCCTGGTTGCACAGGTGTCGCATACGTAGTGCTAGAAATTTACCCTTTTCGTCGAGGGCAAGCTCTGCCTCGGTCACCGTGTCGCGCGCTTGCGTGTCGGTGACGAATGCTTCCGACCGGGTCGACTGCCAATGTACCGGCCGGCCGAGCTGTCGAGCGGCCACCAGCAGCGCTGGATACTCCGGATAGACCGGCGTTTTCATGCCGAAGGCGCCGCCGACGTCTTCCGTGATCACACGCAGCTTCTCGTTCGGCAGACCCATAATGGCGGCCCCTTGGCCGCGCAGCGAGTCGGCACCTTGCGAGCATGCGTAGAGCGTGTAGCTGTCGTTGGTCTTATCGTAGACACCAGTAGCGCCGCGCGTCTCCATCGACGCGACGACCATACGTTGGTTGGCGACGCTCACCTTGGCCACATGCTGGGCCTTGCCGAAGATATCGGCTACCTCGCGTTCATTCAGTTCATCCGCGACAGGTCCCGGCCAGTCGACGCAGAGGTTACCGAGCGCTTCGGGGTAAAGCTGCGTGCCGCCTTTTTTCATGGCGTCGCCGAGATCGATCACTGGCGGGAGCTCTTCGTATTCAACCTGCACAAGATCAGCCGCATCTTGCGCAACGGCGGCCGTCTCAGCCACCACCATCGCGACCGGATCGCCGACGTGCATGACTTTTTCGCCCGCGAGCGAAGGTCGAAACGGCATGATCATCTTGGCACCGCCGCGGCCCACCACCGGCGGGTGCCGGGATACGCTACCGACGTTCGCCGCCTTCATATCCTCGGCGGTGAGCACAGCAAGCACCTTCTTTACCTTGCGAGCTTCTTCGGCCTTTACCGAAACAACACGCGCGTGCGCGTGCGGCGAGCGCACAAAGGCGGCGTAGGCGGTGTTAGGTAAACGCGGGTCGTCCATGAAGCGGCCACTGCCGCGTACCAGAGCATCGTCTTCGACGCGCGGCTCGTATTTAGCTGAAATCTTTGCAGTCATTTGGGGATTCCGGCGGTGAGGTGAAGGCTTCAAGGTTATAGCGCAAAGCGCTGGTGTCGACAGGGGCTTGCGCGGCGCGCGTGGGTGCGGCACTGGATGCGCTTCTCGCGGGCGCTCCGCTTCAGTTTTCAGGGGACGAAATGGCCACCGTGCGAACGATCGAT
>DATFVF010000146.1:0-3540 GCA_035260465.1 Pseudolabrys sp.
AAGAAATTCGAATCCGGAATGGTGGTGAACCCGCTCACGATTGAACCCGACGCGACGCTTCAGCAAGCGCTCGACCTGATGAGGGACAATCATATTTCCGGCATTCCGGTGGTTGAACGCGCAGGCAATGCGCAACCGGGCAAGCTGGTTGGAATTCTGACCAACCGCGACGTGCGCTTTGCGACGGATCCGCGCCAGAAAATTTCCGAACTGATGACGAAGAAGCTCATCACTGTGCGCGAGGGCGTGAGTCAAGACGAAGCCAAGCGCATGCTCCATCAGCACCGCATCGAAAAGCTCCTGGTCGTGGATGCGCAGTACCGCTGCGTCGGCCTGATCACGGTCAAGGACATTGAGAAGGCCGTCGCCAATCCTAATGCCTGCAAAGATGAGCAGGGGCGCCTGCGCGTCGCTGCCGCCACTACGGTCGGCGACAAGGGTTTCGCCCGCACCGAGGCACTCATCGCGGCCGGCGTCGACCTTGTCGTGGTCGATACGGCACACGGCCATTCCAGATATGTGCTGGACGCGGTTACGCGCATCAAGCGCCAGTCGAACAAGGTTCAGGTGGTGGCGGGCAATATTGCCACTGCCGACGGCGCCAAGGCGCTGATCGATTGCGGCGCCGACGCCATCAAGGTCGGCATCGGCCCGGGCTCGATTTGCACGACGCGGATCGTGGCCGGCGTCGGCGTGCCGCAGCTCACGGCCATCATGGATTGTGTTGAAGCCGCGAAGGCGAGTGGCACGCCGGTGATCGCCGATGGCGGCATTAAATATTCCGGCGACCTGGCGAAAGCGATCTCGGCCGGCGCCGATTGCGCGATGGTCGGCTCGCTGCTCGCCGGCACTGATGAGACGCCGGGTGAGGTGTTCCTGTATCAAGGCCGCTCCTACAAGACCTATCGCGGCATGGGCTCGGTTGGCGCGATGTCGCGTGGCTCGGCCGATCGCTATTTCCAGCAGGACATCAAGGATACGCTCAAGCTGGTGCCGGAAGGCGTCGAGGGCCAGGTCCCTTACAAGGGCTCAGCGGCGACCGTTTTGCACCAGCTTACAGGCGGCCTGCGCGCGGCCATGGGGTATGTGGGAGCAAAGAACCTCGACGAGCTGCACGCTAAGGCGGAATTCGTACGAATCACCGGTGCAGGCCTTCGCGAAAGCCACGTGCACGACGTGACTATCACCCGGGAAAGTCCGAACTATCCGAGCCGTGTGTAGTTGTATTTGCTCGGCCGAGGATCGGGGCTGTCCATGTCAATTCAGTTTGTGCTTTTGCCGTTGTTTGTTGAGGTTTTGCTCACTTTCGGCGTCATGTTCGGCATGATGTATCACCGCACGTCGACGCTTCAGCGCGGCGAAACCCGCCTCCAGGACATCAGTTTGCGCGAGCCGAATTGGCCCGTGCGTGCGACGCAATTCGCCTATTCATTCTCCAATCAATTCGAGCTGCCGGTGCTTTTCTATGTGCTGACAATTCTTGTCATCATTACTCATCATGCCGATCTGCTTTTCGTTCTTCTCGCCTGGATTTTCGTACTGATGCGCGTATTTCAGGCCGTGGTTCACGTCACCAACAACAATGTTCGTCGCCGCGGCGCATTCTATGGTGTCGGCGCACTTATACTGTTCATCATGTGGGTGATTTACATCGTGCGTATCATGCTAGCGCTTCCATGACGCCAGCGGCACGCCTCGCTTCCGCCATCGAAATTTTCGCCGCAATCGAGAGCGAACGCCGTCCGGCCGCCGATGCGTTAAAGGCGTGGGGCCTCACGCATCGTTTTGCCGGCTCCGGCGACCGCGCGGCTATTGCGGGTCTGGTTTACGACGCGCTGCGGCGGCGTGCGTCGAGCGCGTACGTCATGGGCGCCGACACGCCGCGCGCAATTCTGTTGGGCATGCTCAAGCGCGAACGAGGATTGGACGTCGAAGCGGTCGCCAAGCTTGCCGATGGCTCGCAATACGCTCCTGAAGCGCTCAGTGCGGGCGAGCGTCAACGCCTGGCGGGCGCGGATATCAGCGGCGCACCGCCACACGTTGCGGGCGATTATCCGGAATGGCTCGAGCCACACTTCTCGCGCGCTTTCGGCGACGCACGCGCGGAGGAGGGGGCAGCGCTTGCGTCACGTGCGCCACTCGACCTGCGGGTGAATGCGCTGAAAGCCGAGCGCGATGCTGTGGCCGCCATGCTGTCGGACGTGAAGCCTGAGGCAACGCGCTGGTCGCCTTGGGGGCTTCGCATTCGTCGTTCAGCCGATGCCAAGAGCCCTGCAATTCATGCCGAGCCGGCTTTCCTGAAGGGCATGGTCGAAGTGCAGGATGAAGGCTCTCAACTGGCGGCGCTTTTCTCCAACGTCAAACCGGGCGAGCAAATTGTCGATCTTTGCGCCGGCGCTGGCGGCAAGACTCTGGCAATGGCAGCGATGATGCAGAACAAGGGGCAAATTTTTGCCACCGACGATGACAAGCGGCGGCTGGCACCCATTTACGATCGGCTGAAGCGCTCTGGCGCCCGCAATGTCCAGGTCCGCACCCCGAAATCCGTCGGCGGCGAGATCAACGACCTGGCCGGGCGCATGGATCTCGTACTGATCGATGCGCCTTGTACAGGTACGGGTGCATGGCGGCGCAATCCGGACGCCAAATGGCGAATGCGGCCCGGCGCCCTGGAGCAACGCCAGAAAGAGCAGGCGGACGTCCTTGTCCGGGCGGCGGCGCTGCTTAAGGCTGGCGGGCGTATCGCTTACGTCACCTGTTCGGTGCTGGAAGAGGAGAATAGCGCCCAGATCCGCGGTTTCATGGCCCTGCATCCCGAATTTTCGGTCCAAACGCCCGCCGAGGTCATTCAGCCTCTCGGCGAGCGCGCCTTTATGCTTGGCAAGGCGGCGCGGCTGTCTGCGGAGGGCATTTTGATCACGCCGCGGACGACCGACACGGATGGTTTTTACGTCTCGGTTATGCGACGGGGTGGTTGAGCCTGGGGTTCTTGTTACGTTTGGTAATAAAACGCAAACGCAATTCCCCGATTGTGCCCCAATCCGGGCCAAATTTGTCCGTGAAAATACAGTGTCTGGGGAACTGCGAAGCTCTCTTTTCGAGGTTTTTTCATGCTGGTGGCTAGGCGCGATCCGCCGTTTGACGTGGACGGATACAATATCGCTCCCGACGATCCGGGCGCCTATAGCGGTCCAAAAGCGCCGAGACTGACGCGATTCATCACGGTCGTTCAGATGGTCGGCTCTTTGTTGGCGGTGCCGGTCGGTATCGCCAGCGCATACTCATTCTACCGCGCCAATTTCTCCCCCGAGACGACCTGCCAAAGTTTGCGCAGCGGCATCGTAGCGATGCTCGACAAGAGCGTGGACGCGACGACCCGACGCATCCTGGTCCGCCGCGACGTCGAAGCGTTCGAGAAGACGTGCGCGTCGGTCGATCCTGATGCGACTGCGGCGTTTAAAGCGCTGCTCGCTGTCGATAAAACGGCAACGCCCGTTGTGGCGGCGCCGGTTGTTCCGAAAGTTCAGCATACCGAAGCCG
>DATFVF010000147.1:0-2506 GCA_035260465.1 Pseudolabrys sp.
CCCCGGCTCCGACATCGATTTGCTGTTCCTGCTGCCCTACAAGCAAACCGCCTGGGGCGAGTCGATCGCAGAAGCGATTCTTTATTGCCTGTGGGACACGGGCCTCAAGGTCGGCTACGCCACCCGCTCGGTCGATGAATGCATCCGCCAGGCCAAGGCGGACATGACGATCCGCACCGCCATCCTTGAAGCGCGCTTTCTGTTCGGTGACCGCAAGCTGTTCGACGAAATGCAAACGCGTTTCGACAATGAGGTGGTGCGCAACACCGCCACCGGATTCGTCGCTGCCAAGCTTGCCGAGCGCGAGGACCGCGTCCGCCGTAGCGGACAGTCGCGCTATCTGGTCGAGCCCAACGTCAAGGATGGCAAAGGCGGATTGCGCGATCTGCACACGCTGTTCTGGATCGCCAAATATGTTTATCGCGTGCGTGAGCCGGACGAGCTGATCAAGCGCGGCGTGTTCGACAAGGATGAATATCAACTTTTTCGCCGCTGCGAGGATTTCCTCTGGTCTGTGCGTTGTCACATGCACTTCCTGATGGGACGGGCCGAGGAGCGGCTGTCATTCGACATCCAGCGCGAGATTGCAGTGCGGCTCGGTTATACCGAGCACCCCGGCTTGCAGGACGTCGAGCGTTTCATGAAGCACTACTTCCTGGTCGCCAAGGACGTCGGCGACCTCACGGCCATCCTGTGTGCAGAACTGGAAGACAGCCACGCCAAGAGCGTGCCGGTGCTCAGCCGCCTGATGGCGCGCTTGCGGCCGGTAAAAAGGCGCAAGCTTGCAGAAAGCGACGACTTCATCGTCGACAAGAACCGCATCCGGCTCGCGCAGGCCAATGTGTTCAAGCGCAATCCGGTCAATCTGATCCGCATCTTCTATCTTGCGCAGAAGCACAATCTGGCATTTCACCCCGATGCCATGCGCGCGATTACGCGTTCGCTTAAACTCGTCGACGCCAAATTGCGCGAGAATGATGAGGCCAACGAGCTGTTCCTCAACATTCTCACATCCAAAAACGACCCCGAAACCGTCTTGCGGCGCATGAACGAGGCCGGTGTGCTCGGCCGCTTTGTTCCGGCATTCGGCAAGATCGTCGCGATGATGCAGTTCAACATGTATCACCACTATACGGTGGACGAGCACCTGCTGCGCTGTATCGGCGTGCTGGCCGAGATCGAACGTGGCAGCAACAGCGAGACGCCGCTCGCCAACGAGCTGATGCAAAAGATCCTGCCCGAGCATCGCCGCGTGATCTACGTTACGATGTTCCTGCACGACATCGCCAAGGGACGGCCGGAGGATCACTCCATCGCCGGCGCGCGCGTCGCGAAGCGATTCTGTCCGAGGCTCGGCTTCTCGGCCGCCGATACCGATACGGTTGCGTGGCTCATTGAAAATCACCTCGTCATGTCCAGCGTGGCGCAATCGCGCGACTTGTCCGACCGCAAGACCATCGAGAATTTTGCTGCGACGGTGCAGTCGGCGGAGCGGCTGAAGCTGCTCACGATTCTCACCACCGCCGACATTCGCGCCGTTGGCCCCGGGGTTTGGAACGGCTGGAAAGCGCAACTCATCCGCACGCTTTATTACGAGACCGAACCCGCCCTCACCGGCGGCTTCTCCGAGGTCAACCGCGCCAAACGCGTGGCGATCGCGCAGAACGAATTCCGCCTGGCGATGACGAGCTGGCCGCAAGAGCGGCTTGAGGCCTATATCGCAAAACACTATCCGGCCTATTGGCTCAAGGTCGACCTGCCGCACAAGATCGAGCACGCCAATTTCGTGCGCGCGACCGAGGACGCCGACAAACAGCTTGCGACCACGACCGCATTCGATGCCGAGCGCGCTGTGACCGAACTCACGTTGCTCGCGCCCGACCATCCCTGGCTGCTGTCGATTATCGCCGGCGCCTGCGCCATGGCCGGCGCCAATATCGTCGACGCGCAGATCTACACAACGACCGATGGCCGCGCGCTCGACACGATTTCGCTGTCGCGCGAATTCGACCGCGACGACGACGAAGAGCGGCGCACCAATCGCATTGCGGATTCCATTGAAAAGGCGCTGCGCGGTGAGCTGCGGCTGCCCGACGTGGTCGCAAAACGCGCGCCGCCCAAGGGCCGCATCCGCGCTTTCGCGGTGGAGCCGACCGTCACGATCAACAACCAGTGGTCTCACCGCTATACGATGATCGAAGTCACTGGCCTCGACCGCACCGGCCTCCTGTTCGATCTGACCACGACACTCTCGAAGCTCAATCTCAATATCGCCTCGGCCCACGTCGCGACGTTCGGCGAGCGCGTGGTTGACGTGTTCTACGTCACCGATCTGATGGGCGCGCAAATTAACTCACCGACCAGGCAGGCGGCGATCAAGCGCGCCTTGATCGCGCTTTTTGCGGCGGGCGAAGAAGAAAAGCGGGCAAAAACCGCGGCCAATTGAAACACTGCAAGCGCCCGGTTTTGCGCGACAATCGCCGCTTAACGGCCCCTTAAATCGGCC
>DATFVF010000148.1:0-2873 GCA_035260465.1 Pseudolabrys sp.
AGGCCGCAGCTTCACGCTGCCGATGAAGGATTTGAAGGATTGGCGCGGAAATCGCGCCGACGCAGGCCGCATTGCGCCGAAGGGATTCCCGAAGAACAATAAATTCCGCAGCCTGCCGAGCGGTGGAAACGGCAAGGCGGAGGACTCGGAGTAGCGGTCTCCTTCAAAATCGCTTCCTCGTAGCGGCGCGATCGTCAACAGGCCGGCGATGAGTTGCCCCATCACGCCTGGTTGCTTGAAGCGGATCATGACCTCGCCAAGCAGCCGGCCGACCAGCATCAACAAAGCCAGCTGAGCGACGAAAATGAATTCGGAAGGGCCGCGCGCGCCTTCGGCGGCAAATGCGGGCATTGCGGCAAGCGCGCACGGCACCACCAGCACGCACAGCCGAATAAGCGGCCGTCGGGCATCGATCATGATTTGCCTGCACACATTTGGCGTCTTCAGGTCAGCAGCAAACCGGCTTGGAGCAGGAAAGTTCCATCCCAAATGCAATTGCAAATTATTCGCAACTAGATATATTCACATTGAGAATCAGGGCCTTTGACGATTCCGGAATGGACGCAACAGTGCGCTCACGGGCAAAGACGGAGGCGGCCGGCTGGCGGCGCGAGCGCGGCCGCCCGCCATTGGCGGAGGTGTTTGGGTCCGTTGCCACGCGACCGACAGGCTCGCTCGGCAAAAAGCTCGTTGCTTTCCTTGGCCCCGGCTATCTGGTTGCCGTCGGCTATATGGATCCCGGCAACTGGGCGACGTCGCTCGCGGGCGGCTCGAAGTTTGGCTACGCGTTGCTCACCGTCGCGCTGCTTTCCAATTTAATGGCGATCTTGCTGCAAGCGCTGTGCGCGCGGCTCGGCATTGGGGCGGGACGTGATCTTGCGCAAGCCTGCCGCGATGCATTTCCGCGTTGGGTATCGTGGCCGCTGTGGGTGCTGACCGAGATTGCGATTTGCGCAACCGATCTTGCCGAAGTGATTGGCACTGCGATCGGCCTCAATCTGCTGTTCAAAATTCCGCTCGAGATCGGCGTGCTAATCACGGCGCTCGATGTATTTCTGATCTTGTGGATGCAAAATCTCGGCTTTCGCTGGGTCGAGGCGTTTATTGTCACGCTGATGGGCGTGATCGCGCTTTGCTTCATCGTGCAGATCGCGATGGCCGATCCCGACTGGGGCGCCGTGATCCGCGGCTTTGCGCCCACCACCGAGATCGTGCGCAACCCCGATATGCTTTATCTTGCGATTGGTATCATCGGCGCGACGGTGATGCCGCACAATCTCTATCTGCATTCGGGCGTGGTGCAGACGCGGCGTTTCGGCGACAGCGTCGAAGACCGGCGCGAAGCGATAAAGCTCGCAACAATTGACTCCACGATCGCGCTGATGTTTGCGCTCACGATCAACGCCGCAATCCTGATCCTCGCTGCCGCAACTTTCAATAAAGCGGGAAAAACCAATGTTGCGGAGCTCGACCAGGCGCATGCGTTCCTGGCGCCATTGCTCGGCTCCGCCATCGCGCCGACCCTTTTCGGTATTGCGTTACTGTGTTGCGGGCTGAATTCCACTGTGACGGCGACATTGTCGGGTCAGATTGTCATGGAAGGCTTTATCGATATTCGCCTTCCTGCCTGGGCGCGTCGCCTGATAACGCGGGCGATTGCCATTACTCCGGCGGCAATCGTGACCATTTGGTATGGCGAAGCTGGAACGGCAAAGCTCCTGATTCTCAGTCAGGTCGTCCTTGGTGTTGCGCTACCGTTTTCAGTCATCCCGCTGGTGATGTTCACCGCCGACCGGCGCAAGATGGGAGCACTCGCGGCGCCGATCTGGGCCACATTGCTGGCCGCGCTCACGGTGGCGTTGCTGATCGCATTCAATTTCAAGCTGCTTGCCGACCAGTTATTCGGATAAAGGGGCTACCGCTCCACGCGGCTCCAGCCGGACGGCATCAGGCGCTCCTGCGGCAGGAAGCGGCCTTTGTAGTCCATTTTGCGCGAGCCAGGCACCCAGTAGCCAAGATAGACGTAGGGCAGCCCCATGCGATTGGCGCGATCGATGTGGTCCAGGATCATGAAGGTGCCGAGCGATCGATCGCCTTCGTCCGGATCGAAAAACGAATAGACCATCGAAAGGCCATCGCTCAGCACGTCGGTGAGCGCGACGGCTAACATATCGCCTGTGCCGCGGCCGTTGATGCCGGTGTCGGGCCCGCGGCGGCGATACTCGATCAGGCGTGTATCGACATGACTGTCTTCAATCATCATGGCGTAGTCGAGCACCGTCATGTCGGCCATGCCGCCGTCGCGGTGGCGCGCGTCGAGATAGGCGCGGAATACCGAATATTGCTCGGAGGTGGGGGCCGATGAGCGCATGTCGCCGATCACGTCGGCATTGCGCTCGGCGATACGACGCATATTGCGTGAAGGCGCAAAATCGGCGGCGACCACACGCACTGACACGCAGGCGCGACATCCCTCGCAAGCCGGCCGGTAGGCGATCGATTGGCTGCGGCGAAAACCGCCATGCGTGAGGAGGTCGTTGAGTTCGCCCGCGCGCTCGCCAACAAGGTGCGTGAAAACTTTGCGCTCCTCGTGGCCGTCCAGGTAGGGACAGGGCGAGGGAGCGGTCAGATAAAATTGCGGCGTGTCGCGCGAATGCTGGGTCACTGATCAGGCCGTCTCGTTAGATACCGTCGCGGTTAGCGTTAGCATCGCGCGCCGAATGCCCCTCGTCAAAGCCCTTTATCCGGCCCGGACGGCTTGCATGGAAGGTCGCAACGCCGAGGCGCGGGCAGCATTATTAATGACTACGGTTCCGAGAAGGATGTCATGCAGGAGGCGACGCCGCTCGTTGAAGAAAGCAACCAGCAACACA
>DATFVF010000149.1:0-5919 GCA_035260465.1 Pseudolabrys sp.
GTCGCTATCTGGTTTGTCACCAACTCACTGGTTGGCATGGGCCCGATCACTGGCGTCGCGTTCACCGGACAGGCACTCTACATTTGCGCTGTCGTCGGCCTGGTTGTGACCGGTCTGATCATCTGGATCACCGAATACTACACCGGCACCAATTTCCGGCCGGTGAAGTCGATCGCAGCGGCCTCGGTGACGGGCCACGGCACCAACGTCATCCAGGGCTTGGCGATCTCGCTCGAATCGACCGCGCTGCCGGCCATCGTGATCATCGCCGGCATTCTGGTTGCGTATGCGCAAGCAGGATTGTTCGGCATTGCGATCGCAGTCACGGCGATGCTGGCGCTTGCCGGCATGGTGGTCGCGCTCGACGCTTTCGGTCCGGTCACCGACAATGCCGGCGGCATTGCCGAAATGGCCGGCCTGCCGAAGAACGTTCGCAAGTTCACCGACGCGCTCGATGCGGTCGGCAACACGACCAAGGCGATCACGAAAGGCTATGCGATCGGCTCGGCCGGTCTCGGTGCGCTGGTGTTGTTCGCGGCCTATAACCAGGACCTGCTGTTCTTCGCCAAAACCTCGGCCGCGCATCCGTACTTCCAGGGCATCCAGCTCGACTTCTCGCTGAACAATCCCTACGTGGTGGTCGGCTTGTTGTTCGGCGGGTTGCTGCCTTACCTCTTCGCTTCGATGGGGATGACAGCCGTTGGACGTGCAGCCGGCGCGATTGTCGAGGAAGTGCGCCGGCAATTCCGCGCCAAGCCCGGCATCATGAAGGGCAAGGACAAGCCGGATTACGGCCGTGCCGTCGACATGCTCACCAAGGCTGCGATCAAAGAGATGATCGTGCCGTCAATGCTGCCGGTGCTGTCGCCGATCTTTTGCTACTTCGCGATCTATTTCATCGCGGGCGGCGGTGCAGCGGGAAAATCGGCGGGCTTCTCTGCGCTCGGTGCGATGTTGCTCGGTGTGATCGTCACCGGTCTGTTCGTCGCGATCTCGATGACGTCGGGCGGTGGTGCATGGGACAATGCCAAGAAATATATCGAAGACGGTCACTACGGTGGAAAGGGCTCCGATGCTCACAAGGCCGCGGTGACGGGAGATACGGTCGGCGATCCTTACAAGGACACGGCGGGTCCGGCCGTGAACCCGATGATCAAGATCACCAACATCGTGGCGTTGTTGTTGCTTGCCGTGCTGGCGCACTGATCGCGGGGTTAAAATGCGAAGGGCCCGCGCGACGTGCGGGCCCTTTTCGTCGCGGCATGGCGCTTAGAGATGCACGCCGACGTTCTTGAAGATGTTGCGGATGTAGCTCAGTTCCTGGCCTCCGGTCGGCGTGGTTTGCGAATAGAAGTCGAACAGCTTGCCGTCCTTGAGACCGTAATTTGCGAGCCGGGTCACGCGTCGTTCTTTGTCGAAATAGACCGCGACGACACGTTGATCGACCACTTCATGAGGCATGAATGCGGCCGAGCGCTGCGCCTTTTGCGAAATGTAGTAGAAGGCGTCGCCGTTAACCGTCGCGACAGTCGACGGTGTACCGAGCACGATCAGGACCTGCTCCTGCGTGGCGCCGACCGGAACCTGTTCCAGCGCGCCTTCCGGCAGCACGTAACCGCGCTGCAGCGTTTCGGTCGTGCTGCCACAGGCCGCAAGCGCGAGCAAACTCGCGAGAGCGAGAATAAAGTGGAAACTACGGTGACGACGAGGCACGGTTTTTCGATCCCAAATGCGAGCGCTTCATTTCGGTCTTGCGTCGGAAAGAGCGTTGACGTAACCGCGGCAAACGCATCAGCCCCCGAACCAAAGCGATGATATTTCCCTTGTTTCGCCGGCGCATGCGGCCGGACACCATTTCCAGCCTGTATGGCATGATCGTGGCGCAGGCGCGATTGCCCTGCTTTTATCGCGAATATGCGGTTGCGGACACAGTAAACGGCCGCTTTGACCTGCTGGTGCTGCACCTTGCCGCGGTCCTCGACCGCCTGGGCGAGGAGGCGGAATTGCGGGAACTGGGGCAGGCGCTTTTCGACCGGTTTTGCCAGGACATGGATCACAATCTGCGGGAAATGGGCATTGGCGACCTGTCGGTGCCCAAAGAGATGCAGCGGATGGGCGAGGCTTTCTATGGCCGCGCGCAGGCTTATAAGGCGGCGCTGGTGGCGTCCGCGCAGGACGCGCTGGTCGAGGCTCTGACGCGGAACATTTATGGCGGTGCAGGGCCAACCGAGGCTGCGCCCGTTCGCCTTGCGGCCTATATGCGGGAAGCGGTACGTGTTTTGAAAACGCAGCCAGCGGCAGGTTTCCTGTCCGGCGCGCTGGACCTACCGGATCCCGCTACGGTTATTGTTTAAGATAAGGCCGAATTGCCAGAAGATTGAGAACTATGGAAAAAACTCAAAACGCCTGGAGCGTACCGGTCGCCGTGGAGGATATTCCGGACACCGGTCTTCATGTCGAGATTAACGCGCCCGAACCGGTGAGGGCAACGCTCGCCGCGTCGGCTGGCTTGCGCGAAATGCCACGGCTATCGGCCGTGTTTGACTTGGCGCGCAAAGGCGCGGGCGTGTGTGTAACCGGGAAAGTGAAGGCGCGCGTGGGCCAAAAATGTGTCGTCACGCTCGAACCGATCGAAAGCGACCTGGACGAGACGGTCGATCTGATATTTGCCGCGGCGGAAGCGGGGCAAACGGAAGGCGCTAACGCCGATGAGGCACCCGAACCGCTCGTCGACGGCAAGCTCGATCTGGGAGCGATCGCGACCGAATTCCTGTTTCTCGGCATCGATCCTTATCCACGTAAAGCGGACGCTGAATTCGCGCCGCTGATCACCGACGACGGTGGTACGCGCCCTTTTGCGGGCCTGGAAGCGCTTAAAAAGCGCCTCGGCGGCGATTGAACAGGAGCAAGCGGGCAAGGAATGAGGGGCACTGAGAACTGGCTTGTCTGCGGCGACCGAGCGGCTATGGTCGCGGCGGTGCGTCTATTCAAGATGACCGCGCTGCCGGCGTCGAAGCTGCCGCCGCCAAAGCTCACGCCGCCAAAGCTCACGCCACCAAGAGCGATCCATGCCGGATAAGGTTCGTATCGCGCTTGATGCTATGGGCGGCGACCATGGCGCGACGGTGCTATTGCCCGGCGCTGACGTTTCGCTCGCGCGTCACCCAGACATCGAATATCTGCTGTTCGGAAACAGTGCGAATGTCGCGCCTGTGCTTGATCGGCTGCCGCGGCTCAAGGCGAAATCGAAGCTGGTCCACACTGAAATTTCGATCCGCATGGACGACAAGCCGAGTCAGGCGCTCCGTTATGGCCGTTGGAAGTCGTCGATGTGGCTCGCCATCGATGCGGTCAAGAAAGGCGAGGCCGACGTCGCGATATCTGCGGGCAATACCGGCGCGCTGATGGCGATGGCGCGCTTCAATCTCAAAATGATTGAAGGCATCGAACGACCGGCGATCGCCGCGCTATGGCCGACGCTCAAGGGCGAGTCCGTCGTGCTTGATGTCGGCGCTTCGATCGGCGCCGACGAAGCGCATCTCGTCAATCTCGCCGCCATGGGAAGCGCAATGGCGCGCGTGCTGTTCGATATTGAAAGGCCGACTGTCGGTCTTCTTAATATCGGGGTTGAGGAAGTCAAAGGGCTTGAGCAGGTGCGCGAAGCCGGCCGCATTTTGCGCGAGGGCCAGTTCCCGCATTTTGACTATCACGGCTTTGTCGAGGGTGATGATATTGGAAAAGGCATTGTTGACGTGGTTGTAACGGAGGGATTTGCGGGCAATATCGCGCTGAAAACCGCGGAAGGCACCGCCCATCAACTCACATCTTATTTGCGTGCTGCAATGAACCGCACATGGACCGCGCGTCTGGGCTATCTGCTTGCGCGCCAGGCGTTCCGCACGCTGCGAGACAAGATGGATCCGCGCAAATCAAATGGCGGCGTGTTTCTCGGCCTCAACGGTGTTGTGATCAAGAGTCACGGCGGCGCGGACGTGGAAGGCACAGCGTCCGCTATCGACTTGGGCTACGACATGGTGCGCTATGAACTGCTTGCGAAAATCAGCCAGTCGATGGCGCGCGATCTTCAGGCAGGAACCAGTGCTTTGCTGGCGGGCGGAGCAGGCTCGTGACGACGTTGCGTTCGGTCGTGCTCGGCTGCGGAAGCTATCTTCCCGCCCGCATCGTCAGCAATGATGAGCTTGCGCGCTCGGTGGCGACGACCGACGAATGGATCGTTCAGCGCACGGGGATTCGCGAACGCCATATCGCAGCGCCGGGCGAACTCACATCTGATCTCGCGCTTCATGCAGCGCGCGCGGCGCTCGTTAATGCACACGTCGAAGCGAATTCGATCGACCTGATTGTGCTGGCGACCTCAACGCCCGACCAGACCTTTCCTGCGACGGCGGTTTCTGTGCAGGCTGGCCTTGGCATCACCCACGGCGCTGCATTCGATTTGCAGGCGGTCTGCTCCGGATTTGTTTACGCACTGCAAGTGACGGACGCGCTGTTGCGCGGCGGCAGCTACAAGCGCGCGTTGGTGATCGGCGCGGAGACCTTTTCACGCATCCTCGACTGGAACGACCGAACCACCTGCGTGCTGTTCGGCGATGGCGCGGGCGCTGTGGTCATTGAAGCTCAACCGCAGGCGGGCACACGCGAGGATCGCGGCATCTTGACCACCCATTTGCGCTCGGACGGGCGCTACAAGGCCAAGCTCTATGTGGATGGTGGGCCATCCTCGACGCAGACCGTTGGACACTTGCGGATGGAAGGCCGCGAGGTGTTCAAGCACGCGGTGGCGATGATCACCGATGTGATCGAGGATGCGTTCGAGGCGACCGGCTATTCTGCTGCGGATATCGACTGGTTTGTGCCGCACCAGGCCAACAAACGCATCATCGACGGGTCCGCACATAAGCTCGGTATTGCGCCGGAGAAAGTCGTTGTGACCGTCGATCGGCACGGCAACACCTCAGCGGCCTCAATTCCATTGGCGTTATGCGATGCGGTCACCGATCGTCGAATCAAGCGGGGCAATCTCCTCCTTTTGGAGGCTATGGGAGGCGGGTTCACCTGGGGTTCGGCCCTGTTGCGCTGGTGAAGCGGCTCCGTTGGCAGCTGTTTTGGGGGCGCGGAATAGGCGGGACTACCAATCACAATCTTTAAAGGCCCCGTTGACCGAGTCCTATCTTGCTAATATCGTCGATAATTCAGCGGGATACCTTCGCCGGGGGCAGGGCAGGCGATGAGCGGAAAAACTGTGACGCGGGCCGACCTGTGCGAGGCGGTCTATCAAAAGGTCGGCCTTTCACGCACGGAATCGGCGGCGTTGGTGGAGTTGGTGCTCAAGGAGATCACCGACTGCCTCGAACGTGGGGAAACCGTGAAACTTTCCTCGTTTGGATCGTTCGTTGTGCGTAAAAAGGGCCAACGAATCGGGCGTAATCCCAAGACGGGCAAGGAAGTGCCGATCTCGCCCCGGCGCGTTATGGTGTTCAAGCCGTCGGCGATCCTTAAGCAACGCATTAATAACGGCGCCGGTGAGCCGCCGCCCTGAGCCATCGTCAGTCGCGTGACACGGTAGTATCCAACCCAAGGAGTAAGGCCGCTTTGGACGACAAGGCGCCAGACGCTTTTCGCACCATTAGTGAAGTGGCGGACGAACTCGATCTGCCGCAGCACGTCCTGCGCTTTTGGGAAAGCCGCTTCCACGAAATCAAACCGATGAAGCGCGGCGGCGGCCGGCGTTACTACCGTCCCGACGATATCGATCTGCTGCGCGGAATACGGCATCTGCTGTACGGCGAGGGCTACACCATTCGCGGCGTGCAGCGAATTTTGCGCGAGCAGGGCGCGAAATTTGTTCAGGTGGTGTGGGAGGAAGGTGCGGCGCAACCGCCGCATGGCGTCGTTGAA
>DATFVF010000150.1:0-3399 GCA_035260465.1 Pseudolabrys sp.
AGCCACTGCAAGGTGATAGCTCGTCGGCGTTTCCTTTCGCGCGAGGATCATATCTCCCCAGGCCGCGGGGTCGGCGGCAACCATACCAGTCTCGCCAGCAGGCCCCGCGCCCGTTTCAACCCAACTCAGTGAGCCAACACGCGCAAGCGCGGCGCGCGTTTCAAGCCGCAACGCGTAAGGCTCACCTGCATCCAAGTGTCGCTTCCGCTCGGTGCTAGGCATGTTCTTCATGTCACCAGGATAAAGCGGCGCGCCGTCAGGATCGCGCGGCCAAGGTCCATGCGTTTCGCGTGCGGCCACCATGCGCGCAATCTCGGCGCGGCTTTCGAAGCTTGGATATATCAACCTCATCGACTCCAGCTGGATGAGCGCCGCACGGTAATCGTCGGAGTGTTCGGACTGCCGCCGTACGGGCATTTCCCATTCAACCCCAAGCCACGCCAGGTCTTCATAGATCGCGGTTTCGTATTCCGGCCGACAGCGGGCTGCGTCGATGTCCTCGATCCGCAATAACAGCCGCCCACCATTCGCACGCGCCATGTCGGAATTGAGCAGCGCCGACAGCGCATGCCCAAGATGCAGATAGCCGTTCGGCGATGGCGCAAACCGGAAAACGGGTGGCATGGCTTTTCTATCTACCGTCTTGCTTGCTACACGGATAGCGCATGACCCACTTCCTTCGCACCGACGACGATTTGCAGGCCGGACTTGTGCAGCTGCTGCTCGCCGATCCCCGTCTCAGGCCCATTTCACAGAAGGCAGGCGCCTTTAGCCTGCGCAGGCGCGAGGCAGGATTCCCCGGCCTGTGCGCTATCGTTTGCGGCCAGCAGCTTTCAACAGCAAGCGCAGCCGCAATCCGTGCGCGCCTGTTCGCCGCTTTTGATCCGTTTCATCACGACACGGTCCGGCGCGCTCGCCTCGACAAGCTCAAGCGGCTCGGCCTCTCGGCACCCAAGATCAAGTCGATCCGGGAAATTGGAAAGGCGGTAGCCAAAGGCCGCATCGATCTCACGGCCGTTGGCAATATGGATGCCGACCAAGCTCATGCGGCGCTCACGGCGCTGCACGGCATCGGTCCATGGACCGCGGATATCTATTTGCTCTTTTGCCTTGGTCATGCCGATGCGTTTCCATCTGGCGATCTCGCGGTGCAGGAAGCTGCACGCATCGCACTCGGCTTGCGTAAACGCCCCGACGCCAAGGCGCTGACCAAAATGGCCGAGGCTTGGCGTCCCTGGCGCGGCGTGGCGGCGCATTTGCTCTGGGCTTATTATCATGCTGTGAAGAAACGCGACGTGGTGCCGGTTCAGCCGAATGACCGGCCGAAAGAGACGGCCGACAAACGAAGAAAAAGGAAAAAGAAGAATGGCTGAACTCGACGGCCCGCGGCTCGAGCCGCGCTCAGGACGCGCGCAACAGTTGGTGGTTTTCCTGCATGGCTATGGCGCTGACGGCAACGACCTGATCGAGATCGGCCGCGCCTGGCAGGGTCTGCTGCCCGACGCAGCATTCGCGTCGCCACACGCGCCGCGTCCATGTGGGCAGGCGCCGGTCGGCCGCGAATGGTTTCCACTCACCTTCCGCAACCCGGACGAACGCTGGACCGGCGTCAACCAAGCAGCGCCGATTCTCGAGAACTTTCTCGACGCGGAACTGAAACGGCGCAACTTGCCGCCGTCGGCGCTGGCGCTGGTCGGTTTTAGCCAGGGCACCATGATGGCGCTTCACGTTGGCCTGCGTCGCGCGATCGCCCCCGCGGCCATCGTCGGCTATTCGGGCATGCTGGTCACGCCTGAGAAGGGCGATCCCAGCGCTTTCGCTGCCGAAATCCGCAGCCGGCCGCCCGTTCTGCTGATTCACGGCGACGCGGACGAGCTCATTCCGGTTCAGGCGTTATTTCATGCGGCTCAAGGGCTGGCCGCGCTGGATGTGCCGGCGGAATGGCACATCTCCCCGGGAATCGGCCACGGCATCGATCAGGAAGGCCTGCGCCACGGCGGCGAATTCCTGGGAAGGTGCTTTGCGCGCCGCAAATAGCAGCGTTGCGGGTAACTCCCCGTCCCGGCTTCACAATCCTGTCACGCTGCCCTATTACTAGCGCGTTAGCTGCGTGGCGGCAGCGTTCCAAGGAGGTCAAGGAGCGTCGCTTGAACGTGCATGTTTCGCCTGCTGGTTTTCCTGCCCTGGTGCTCAACGCGGATTTTCGGCCGTTGAGTTATTACCCGCTGTCGCTGTGGTCCTGGCAGGACGCGATCAAGGCGGTCTTTCTCGAACGCGTGAATATTGTCGCCAACTACGACCGCGCGGTGCACAGCCCATCCTTCGAGATGAAGCTGCCAAGCGTGGTCTCACTCAAGACCTTCGTGAAGCCTTCGACCCACCCGGCCTTCACACGTTTTAATGTGTTTCTGCGCGATCGCTTCTCCTGCCAATATTGCGGCGACCGCGACGACCTCACCTTCGACCATCTGTTGCCGCGTTCGCGTGGCGGCCACACCACCTGGGACAACGTGGTGGCCGCTTGTTCGCCCTGCAATTTGCGCAAGGGCAACCTCACGCCTAATGAGGCCAGAATGTTTCCGTCGCAAATGCCGTTCCAGCCGACGGTTCATCACTTGCACAGGAACGGCCGTCTATTCCCACCCAACTACCTGCATGAGAGCTGGCTCGACTATCTCTATTGGGATACCGAGCTCGAGCCGTAACTCAGCAGGCCGGTTCTGCATTGGAGTTTGTCATGATCGATGCGCTGCAAAAACGCCGCAGCGGACGAACAACGCTACTCTCCATATGCCTATTGGTCAGCGTGTTTGCCGTTGAAGTCGCATCCGCCCAACAAGCACCCGCCTCCGCCGGCCCGCCTGATCCAAAACTGATTGAAGATCTGGTCGCTGCCAACCGCATTCTCGCCGACCAGGGTCTGCTTGATGGCTGGGGTCACGTTTCTGTTCGGCACGATCGCGACCCTAACCGTTTTCTGATGGCGCGGGGGATGGCAGCCCAACTTGTCACCGCACAAGATATTATCGAATTCGATCTCGATAGCCGACCCATCGACACACACGGTTTGCCGATGTCGGCACTTTTCACCGAACGTTACATCCATGGCGAGATTTACAAATTACGGCCCGATGTCGTCGCCATCGTGCACACGCATGCCCCATCGCTCATCCCATTCGGCGTCACGAAGGTGCCGCTGCAGCCGATGTATCACCGCTCGGCCTTCATCAGTTTCGGAATTCCGGTTTTCGAAATCCGCGATCGCGGCGGCATAACCGACATGCTGATCCGCAACGCGACGCTCGGCCACAACCTCGCCGAAACACTTGGCGATCATCCCGCCGCATTGATGCGCGGCCATGGCGCGGTGATTACCGGACCGTCGCTGCCGCGCGTGGT
>DATFVF010000151.1:0-4208 GCA_035260465.1 Pseudolabrys sp.
GGCGTAACGAGCGGTACCCGCACGTGACCAATGCCGAGGCTGGATGCGACCGCAACCGGCGACAGCAGATGCGCGGCATCGAACAGACCGAGATTGAGCTTGTCGCGAACATTCGACCACGACACCTCGCGCACCAATTCAACTTCGACCCCCTGCTCCTTCGCAAAGCCCATATCCACTGCGACCAACAGCGCAGTCGCGTCGACCAGCGGGATATAACCGATGCGAAGCTTGATTTCGCTCACTTGAACATCTCCGCGGCGGTCAGCACTGATTGCGCGATTTCGACAATCTTTTTGTTTTCATTCATGGCCGTTTTGCGCAACAGCGCATAGGCGTCTTCTTCGCTGAGCTTTTTGGCCTTCATCAATACGCCCTTGGCGCGGTCGATGATCTTGCGTTCCTCCAACGCGCCTTTTGCTTGGTCGAGTTCGCCTTGCAAACGCGAGAACGCATTGAAACGCGAAATGCACAGATCGAGGATGCTGGTGATCCGTTCCTTCTTGAGTCCGTCGACGATATAGGCCGATACGCCGGCGTCGACCGAGGCTTGAATCGACGCGCTGTCGCTCTGATCGACGAACATCGCCACCGGGCGTTTGACCGCCCGGCTCATCTGAAACATCTGCTCCAGCATGTCGCGGCTCGGATTTTCCAGATCGATCAAAATCACGTCGGGATCCATCGCATAAATCCGCGCCAACAGGCTGTGAGTCTCTGCGATGCGCTCAACATGCGTGAAGCCGGCTTCGCGCAATCCATCTTCGAGAATGGCGGCACGGATCGGGCTTTCATCGACAATGGCAATCTTTAGCGCCGGATCCCGCTGCTCCCCGGACAACACGCCGCGGCCCGATGGATCTGAACCTTTTCGTGTCGCAGCCAAATCCCGCATCCTTGTCGACATTCCGCTCGCCACGGCAATGGCCGATCCAGGCCTTTCGCTTTGATCAAGCAAGACCCGTTCCACCTCAATTGGCCGGAAACCGCACTGAAATGCGGTCAATGCCGCGCGAAAGCCTAAATTTGCGGCAGTTGAACCGTTTTTGGATAAGCTCTGCGGGCGCGTGGCAGCCGCTCAGTCGTTTGCGAGCGCGGCTAGCGCGAAACGGTCATATCGCTCGCTGTGAGCCGGCGTTGGCGTGGAAATCCGCGCCATTGCCCGTCGACGCTACGAAGCCAGCGCGAATAGCAAAGTCACCAAAACGCTCACCTTTGTGACGCTCGGCGGCGTAGGCGGCGAACACTGCGTCGAGCGCAGAAACGATCCCGGCGTGATCGAGATCCTCGGCATAAAGCTTGTTAAGTCGCGAGCCGTCGAAGGCAGCGCCGAGATAAAGGTTGTAGCGGCCGGGGCCTTTGCCCACCAAACCAATCTCGGCGAGATAAGGGCGCGCGCAGCCGTTCGGACAGCCGGTCATTCGAATAACAATGTCGTCGGCGGAGAGCCCGTGCGTCGCAAGCCGCTCGTCGAGCGCCGTCATCAGATCGGGCAAATAGCGTTCACTTTCGGCGAGCGCGAGTCCGCACGTCGGCAGCGCGACGCAGGCCATGGAGTTGCGGCGCAGGCCGGACCAGGGCGCCAACAAACCCGCTTCGCGTACGAGGCGTTCGATCTCCGCTTGCTGGCCGGTCGGTACGTTGGCGATGATAAGATTCTGGTTCGGTGTGATACGAAAATCGCCGTCGTGCGTTTGGGCGATCGTCCGCAAAGCCGTCTGCTGGGCGGCGGCGCCAACATCGTGGACACGGCCGTTCTGTACGAACAATGTCAGATGCCCGCGTCCATCGTCGCCCTGCGACCAGCCGTACTGATCTCCGGTCGAGGTGAACGTAAAGGGTTTCGCAGAGGCCAGTTTGACGCCGGCGCGGTGCTCGACTTCCGCGCGGAAAGCATCCAGGCCACGGTCTTCAATGGTGTATTTGAGCCGGGCGTGTTTGCGATTCTTGCGGTCGCCCCAGTCCCGCTGGACGGTGACCACGGCTTCCGCGACTTTCACGGCGTCGCGCGTGTCGCAAAAGCCCATGATGTCCGCCGTGCGCGGATACGTATCTCCCTCGCCATGGGTCATGCCCATACCGCCGCCAACGCTGACGTTCCAGCCGATGACATGGTCGGCGTCATCGAGAATGGCGATGTAGCCGAGATCGTGAGCGAAGACGTCAACATCGTTCGAAGGCGGCACCGCTACCACGACCTTGAATTTACGCGGCAAATAGGTCTTTCCGTAAATCGGTTCGACCACATCTTCCTCACCACCCGCGATACGCTCGCCGTCAAGCCAGATCTCTCGGTAAGCCGGCGTGCGCGGCAATAGATCGTCGGAAATAGCGCGCGCGAGTTCGATTGCTGCGGCATGGGCGTGAGACTGGTGGGGATTCGGATTGCACATCACGTTACGATTGACGTCGCCGCAAGCGGCGATCGTATTGAGTAGCGCCGCGTCAATGGCCTTGAGTGTCGTCTTCAAATTCGATTTGATAATTCCGTGCAACTGCACCGTCTGCCGCGTGGTTAGGCGGATGGTGCCGTTGGCATAGTCGCGGGCGACCTGGTCGAGCGTGAGCCATTGTTTCGGAGTGAGCACGCCGCCCGGAATACGCACGCGGATCATGAAGGCGAAAGCCTTCTCCATTTTCTTGCGTGCCCGCTCGGGCCGCAAGTCGCGGTCGTCCTGCAAGTACATGCCGTGGAATTTGACCAGCTGTTGGTCGTCCTCGATGATTCCGCCGGTGATTTCCTCGCGCAGCCCCTCGTTGAGCGTACCGCGTAGGTAGTCGCTCGCCTCTTTGATGCGCTCATTGCGCGATAGGTCGTCGGTCATGGCCGTCCAATCGAAGCAGGATCAGTAGACGTCCTGCAAGTAGCGCTTTTCGCGCTCCAGTGCTGCCACCGCCTGCTCGGCGGCCTCCGGCGACAGCGTCTTCACGTCGGCATAGGCATTCACCAGCATCGCGCGAACATCCTTAGCCATGGCCTTGGCATCGCCGCAGACGTAAAAGTACGCGCCATTCTCGAGCCATTCAACGAGCTCGCGCCGGCGTTTCCAGATCTTGTGCTGGACATAGATCTTGTCGGGCCGGTCTCGAGAGAAGGCGACGTCCATATGCGTCAGCGAGCCGTCTTTCAACGCGTCCTGCCAATCAAGCTGGTAAAGAAAATCATGGGTGAAAGTGCGATCACCAAAGAAGAGCCAATTGCGGCCCTTGGCCTCTGTGGCGCGCCGCTCCTGCACGAACGCGCGGAACGGCGCGACGCCAGTGCCGGCGCCGACCATGATGATATCCTTGTCAGGTGCCGGCAACGCGAAATGCTTGTTGGGCTTGAGCTTCACCCGCACGCGCTGGCCGCGCTTGACCCGTTCGGCAATATAATTCGAGGCAACACCTTTGCGCGCGCGGCCATGCGACTCATAGCGTACGGCCGAAACCAGAAGGTGGGCCTCCTCGCCGACTTCGCGTCGCGACGATGCGATCGAATACGCACGCGGCGCAAGCGGCCGTGTCAGTGCGCGTAAAATATCGACGTCCAGCGTAATCGGGAACACGGCGAGAAGATCGATGAGTTGTCGCCCGGCGATCCATTCACGAGCCTGACCGTCAGCGAGCAGCGCTTTGACATACTGGTGCCCGGTTTTCTCGGCGTAAGTCTCGACGGTCTTGAGCGAGAGCGTCGTCACGTCACGGGACTTGATGAACTCCGCGCGCAATTGGTCATTCTGCGCCAAACCGGCAATTTTTAGCAGTTCATCTACATACGCGGGGTCGTTCTCCGGGTAGACATCGAGGGAGTCGCCGGGTTGGTAGGCTGGCGCACCACCGTCGAAGCTGAGCGCGAGATGAATGGTTTCCTTGTCCGAGCGCGAAGAATTCAGGTCCACGTGCTCGATAATTTCTGCCTCAACCACATCCGTATTCGGTGCAGCGAGCGGCTTGGCGCCAAAATCGACCTCTATTACGCGGCCACCGGCATTCGGCGGCGCGAGCGCTTTTACGGCGTCGCCGATCCAACGCACGGCAGGCTCGGCAAAATCAAGGTCGCAATCGACACGGTCGACGATGCGCTTGCCACCAAGTGCAGCCAACCGCTCATCAATTTTCTTGCCGATGGCGCAGAATTCCGTATAGGCCGTGTCGCCCAGCGCCAGCACGCCGAATTCGACACCGTCGAGGCGGGGAGCACCCTCGCCCATCAGTTCGTTATAGGC
>DATFVF010000152.1:0-5396 GCA_035260465.1 Pseudolabrys sp.
AGATCGGGGCAATCGCCGTTACGCGCGTCAGTACGCGGCTTACGGCGACAGGCGCCCAAAGACGCGCTTGAGGATATTCGACTGCGCGCCGCGCGCCACCGAACGTCCCGCAAGCTTGTGCGCGCGGCTTCGCGATATCGCAGCACGGCGCAGATGGGACTTGCGGCCGCCGCGCGCTTTTGCGGCACGCCGCAGCTTTGCCTTGCCACCGTGACCGCGGGCCTTGGCGCGCTTTCGCTGCCGCAGCGCCGCGCGTCCGACATTGCGCAGAAATAATCTTTCCAGCGGATAACTCAGCCGTCTCACAGCCGCGGACAACGGCAACCATTCCACCGCCATGATGTCTTTCATCACGTCGCGGCTCGGTTTGACGGCCGCCTGCATGCGCCAGAACTGCACAACCTTCGGCCGCCCACGCGCGCGGTAGGTGATGGCGCCGAGGAATTCACGCACGCGCACGCGATGGCCGGTTTCCTCGACGACTTCGCGGCGTGCACCCGCGAGCGGGCTCTCATCGGACTTGAGCTTGCCGCGCGGCAATACCCAAAGCTCGTCTTTCGCGCGCTGCACAACGGCGATCAGCGGGCGCGCGCCATTGCGCACCACAATGCCCCCCGCCGCGTGAATGGTTTTGCTCGGCATATCCCCTCAGCCCACCCAGTCGATTCGTTTAGCAAAATTTACGGTGGCGCATGCAGATAAATGCGGGCGTTCACCGTGCGCCTGTGGGCAACTGTTGAGTCGCGGCCGACGTCACAATTTTGTCTTGCGGCCGGCAGCGGCGCGCGACGCAATCGGCCGCATCGAAAGCACGGAGCGATCGCGCGCACGTGCATGCATTCGTTCAATAATTCCGCGGTGAATCCATGGTGGCGCGTTTGGTCGCCCGTATTCTTTGCGGCGCCGGGTACGCCGTCGTCTCTCCCCCGCCGGAGCGGGGTCTTTCCTCATCGCCCCGCACAAAAAGTGCGAGGGGAGATGGCGCGCCGAGTGGCGCAACCATAGTTCTTTGTGTGCCGCGTTCCCTCGCGAGAACGCGGGCGCCTCCCGGCGCGCCATCGCGACGTTCTCCTTCCGGCGCCGGGCCGCGCTTTTCGGGGGTCGTCAAACGACCACCGTCAGCCAAGCTCCTGGCAGGCAGCCCGTAGTGGCCAGCCGGGCGGAGCCCCGACGCCGCCCGAGTGCGTGGCTGCGAAACCACGCCCGCAGGCGCCGCATCCCGTTCCACCTTCAAGACGCCTCCGGAAGGCGCCCCTCAACGAACGAGACAAATGGAATATAATCCTAGCAGAAAAGAAAGTCAAGTCTCCCCGCCACGCTCGTGGCCGGAATTGCGGACGCGCGCTGTCGTTCAGTTGAACTTTAGCCCGGCATCCTTTGCGATCTTAAGATTAAGTGCGATCTCGCGCCGGATCATGGCGTCCATCTCGCCCGGCGTGAGCGGCGCGGGCTCGACGCCCTGGATCGTCAACTTCTGTTGCACCTCCGGCAGCGCCAACGCCTTGGTTGTTTCCGCAGAGAGTCGCTCGATGATCGGACGCGGCGTTTTGGCCGGCACCAGCATGCCGTTCCAGTAGTTGAAGTCGGAGTCCTTGTAGCCGGCCTCCAGCGTGGTGACGACATCGGGCAAAGCAGGCGAACGCTTGGCCGAACTGACCGCGAGCGGCAGCAGCTGCTTGTTCTGGATGAACGGCAGCCCGGCCGAGATGCCGATAAAAATGAAATCGACCCGGCCGGTCATCACTTCGGTGAGCGCCTCGGGTCCGCCACGGAAGGGGACATGGGTCACCTGCAAGCCGGCGCTCACGATGAACCGTTCTGCCGCCCAATGGGTGGCGCTGCCGACGCCGGCGGAGGCAAAGCTCATGCTGCCGCCTTTTGCCTTCGCGACCAGCTCCTGCACATTCGTGATGCCTTTCGTCGGTGCAATCAGCAGCACGTTTGGCACGCTGCCGAAACAGGCGACGGCTGCGAAATCATTGGCCGCATCGTAGGGCAGGTTCGGGTAAGCGGCGGGCGCGCCCGAGTGGGCGGCGGCGTTGATCAGCAGCGTGTAACCGTCGGGGTCCGCTTTCGCCACCGCCGCCGAACCGAGACTGCCGCCGGCGCCACCACGGTTTTCGACCACAATCGTCTGACCGATTTGACGCGAGACCGGCTCAAGGACGATGCGGCCGAGGATGTCGATGGTGCTGCCGGCCGAGAACGGCACGACGGCGCGGATGGATCGTGCCGCCGGCCACGCTGTTTGGGCAACGGCCGTGCGCAGAAGTGATGGCGCCGCCAACGCGGTGGCGGTGAGTTTCAGGAAAGAGCGGCGATCACGCGTCGTCATGGCATTTCCCCCCAGCGCGGCTTGTTGACGGGAATAATGCCATGAATGACAGGCCGCGCGATGAGGATTTATTTGTTGATTTGCATTCTCGTCGGAGATTCTGAGATTTCGCAGAGCGAAAAACCGGACGTCCTGTTGCGCCCGCCCCCGATGCGGTGTGCTAGCGTTGGCCTATAATAATGGGAGAAAGCCGATGTCGACCTTTACCTGGGATCACATTCATCTGCGCACGCCGGATCCAGATGCAGTGGCGCAATGGTTCGAGCGCGTGTTCGGGGCCGAAGTGATTCGCTCGATGCAACAGGACAAGCCGCGTATCGATATCAAGCTTGGCGGCGCAATGATTTTCACAGCACCGGTCGCGCCCGGCGATGGCGTCAATCCGCCGCCTGCAACGCCCTATCAGGGCCTCGATCATTTCGGCCTTGCGGTTTCAGGCATCGATGCGATTGCCGCCGATCTCAAGAAGAAGGGCGTGGAATTCACCAAGGAGCCGCATTCGCCGCGGCCCGGTATCAAAATCTGCTTCCTGCGCGGGCCGCAGGGCATTTCCATCGAATTGCTCGACCGCGACCCCAAATATACGTGATAGTCCTGACATGTGCGTGCCACTTTTGCTTGGGACAAGCCGGCGGTGCCGATTGCCCGGCCGGGCGCTGTGCACATAATCGTGGCCGTTCGGGCAGGAGGTTGCATGCGCGTACTTGGACTGGCAGTGGTCGCCGCGACAACGATTGTGACTTTCGCGGCGGCTGACGACGCGCGGTTCGAACGCAGTCTGGAAATGCTGGCGCCCGCTGAGCGGCTGGAGCAGCTCTGCGACTACACCGCGATGTCGCGAATCCGCACCGAGGTGAAGGATTTCCGCCCGGACCGCGCGGTCGCAAACGCGATGGCGGAGCCGGTCGCAACCGGTGACACGCTCCAGGTCAACGGCGGCGCCTTTCGCAGCCGGAAGAAGTGGTACGGATTGTCCTATCGTTGCACGGCGACCGCGGACCACCTGAAGGTGGTCGCATTCCGTTACACGATCGGCGAAGAAATTCCCGAAGCCAAATGGGCGTCGTTCGGCTTATGGCAGTGACAGCACCTATTGGTGCTGCACCACCACCTTGGTGCCGAGCGGTACGCGCGAATAAAGATCGACCACGTCATCATTGACCAGCCGGAAGCAACCGGATGACACCGCTTGGCCAATCGTTTCCGGCGCGTTGGTGCCGTGGATCCGGTAAACCGTAGCGCCGAGATTCATTGCGCGCGCGCCGAGCGGATTGCCTGGGCCGCCAGCCATCCAGCGTGGCAGATAAGGTTGACGGTCGATCATCTCCGGCGGCGGCACCCAGTCCGGCCATTCGCGCTTGAGCGAGATCTTCTGCGTACCGCCCCATTGGAATCCATCGCGGCCGACGCCGATGCCGTAGCGCATCGCAACGCCATTGCCCATGACCAGGTAGAGATAGCGGTCAGCCGTGTTCACGATGATTGTGCCCGGCGGCAGTTCGGTGCGGTAGTACACCGACTGGCGGCGCAGCTCGGACGGCAGGTCGGCGTCGCGCGCGGTATGGTCGACGCCAGGATCGACGTCTTGCATTGTCGGCGCTGACGACGACAGAAGCGCCTGCGCGAAAGCCGGAGCTGCCGGTGAAAGTACCGGTGCAAGCAAAAGTGCGAGAGCGAAAACCCGCAGCAAAGCCATTTCTGATCCCCCGAATGTCGGCGCCATCGCCGCGCCTCAGCCTTTGTCCTTGATTTGAGTTTGTGGTCGGTCGGAGCCGCGCGCAGTCTCGGTATGCCAGCGGCCTTTCTCGTCTTCGTATTCGATTGTCTCAGTGTGCCCGGGCACAGTCTGTTCCTCAGCGGCCGCTTGCGCGGCGGCAAGTGCATCTTGGTGCGTAGGATATGGTTCCGAGTATACGCCGTCGACCTTATAGGCCCAGCCGCCATCGTGCTCGACAATCTCGTAGGTGACTTCCGCCATAGGCAATCTCCGGGAACTCGTACGGTGCTCCAATAACGTAGCGCCTTCAGGGTCGGTTGTGCCAGCCGGTCGTCGCACGCCGGCGGCAAAGGTTACCGCCCGCCTGGCAGCGGTTTGTGAGGGCAAATTTGCTGGTCCGGAGGGCATCAGAAATCGAAATCCAGCCCAAACCGGCGCTTGAACGCCTCGCGGTCCTGCGGGAGCGCCGACTTGAGGAGCGCACGCACGGAGTAATTGCCCATCATTGTTCCGGCATCCATGTACATCCAGTCCATGATTTCCAGTTCTGTGAAGGTGATAGTATCGCCTATTTTCAGATTTGCCACCGACCGTGGCGTGTTGTTGATTTGCCCGACAAAGCGCTCGTCGACATGCGCGAATGGCTGAATCCAGAAATATTCCGGTCCCTCATGCGCGAGGATAGCGATCTTGATCGCAAAGCCTTCCATCGTGGGGCCGGGACGTTTTGCCAAAGCGAGGAATCCCGGCAACGTGTCTCGCGCGCTGCGAAGCGCCGCCGTCATTGTTGCATCGTTGACGGCCAGAAAGACGATCTCGTCGCGCTCGGCTTTCCGCAAGATTGAATTGGCCGCAATGGGGCGTGCGCTCAACGCGGCCGCGCGGGCGGCACCAAGGATCTGCGCAAAGCCTTTGGCCGTACGGCCAGACGGATAATCGGACGACATGGAAGCCGCCTTTCCGACACCGGCGCGCACTGGCGCACCGTTACTGACATAGGTCGTATCGCAACGCCGAAAGGTTCAAAGCCTGGTCAATGCATGCGGTATCATCAAAGCCTCCGCTGCCGCTTCAGGCGGTCGATGTAATCCTCGACTTCCGGCGGCAGCGATTGCAGCCCGTGCTGTCCGGCATTCGACAGGACCGGACGCCATAACGATCCCTTCAGGAAGTTCGGCTCACGGCCGGGCGGTATGATGCGATCGAAGACAAGGACCAGCAGCACAGCCAGAAGTCCAATGCGAAGCGCGCCTAGCAGCGCGCCGGCAATGCGATCGGGGATGCTGACATTGGGGCCGATCATTCCGCTGACGCCAAAGCGCAACAGCGCGCTGATTCCTGCGC
>DATFVF010000153.1:0-14911 GCA_035260465.1 Pseudolabrys sp.
AAAGTGGTAGCTCAGCGTGTGGAACTTATGGAACTTGTGCACGCCATAGGTGACGGTATTGGCGAGCGGATTCTCTTGCGCGTCGAGTGTGCCTGCCTTGATCATGGCGATGGCTTCGGTGAGATCCATGCGCATCGCGACCGCACCGAGCAAATCGAACGTGCGTTTATGAATCTCGCTCGGCAGAACGCGAATTTTCATCCCATTCATGTCGCTGGGCAGGTGAATTGGCCGAAGCCGATTTGAAATGTGGCGGAAGCCGTTCTCGAACCAGCCGAGGATTCGATAATTGATGCGCTCTTCAGTTTTGCGCGCGAGGAATTCGCCGAGCGCGCCGTCCATCGCACCACGGGCTTGTGCATTGCTGCTAAACAAGAACGGCAAATCGACGAAGCCCAGCTCCGGGACGCGATCGGTCAAATAGCTCGAAGACTGGTAGCCGAGGGTCATCTCGCCGTTTTCGACCAAGGTGAGAATATCCTCGGCCTTATGGCCGTGATCCATGATGTTGTAGACGTATTCGACGGCAACGTCTTTGCCGAATTGCGCTTCGAGCTTATCGCCGATGAGTTTCAGCGATTTGCTGAAACCGGTGCTTGCTGGGCCGTAGCCGCCCATGCGGATCTGGATTGGCTTGCTCATTTTCTCTCGCTTGTTGCGGCACCTTCTATACTGACGCGGCGCGATCTGGCCAAGCGCGGGTGGTATGATAGAGTTCGCCAGCATTCACGGAGGGCAGTGCCGATGAACAAGCTTGCCAGCGTTCCCAAAAGTTCACGGGGTGAAATTTCGCCGGCAGAATGGCAGGCGCGCGTCGATCTCGCCGCTGTCTACCGGCTGACCGCGCATTACGGCTGGGATGACGTCATCTACAATCATTCTTCCATGCGGGTGCCGGGCGAGCCACGCATGTTCCTGATGAAGAAGCACGACCTGCTTTACACCGAAGTGACGGCCTCCAACCTCGCGAAGGTTTCAATGGACGCGGACCTGGACGAGAAGTCCGGCGTCAACCGTCCGGGCTTCACCCTGCACGGCGGAGTATTGAGCGCGCGCGACGACGTGAATTGCGCCGTGCATGTGCATACCAATAACGGCATGGCGATCGGCGCCCTCAAGCACGGCCTGCGGATGGTGTCGCAGCAGGCGATCCGCTTCTACCAACGCATCGGCTATCACGCCTATGAAGGCATCACCGAGGATTTTGCCGAGCGCGCGCGTATCAATGCCGATCTCGGCAAGAACCGCGCAATGATCATGAATCATCATGGGCTGCTCACCGTCGGCAAGTCCGCGCGCGATGCATTCGTGCTGATGAAGGCCCTGCTGGACGCATGCGACATCCAGATGAAACTTGAGGCGACCGGCGGCGACGTGGTCGAGATTGCGCCGGCGATCTGCGCCAAGACCGCGGAGCAATACGAGCATCACGACGCCGGCCGCGGCAGCCACGACTGGGCGGCTTACTTGCGTGTGCTCGATCGGATCGACACGAGTTACCGTAACTGAGCCAGCATCGTGGCTTTTACCAATCGTACGCAGGAGCGCCTGGCGCGAGGCGAGGTCGCGCTTTGCATGGCAACCCGGCTGGCGCGCACCGCCGATATCGCCATGATCGCGGATTCATGCGGGTTCGATGCCTTTTTCATCGACATGGAGCACTCCACGATCTCCCTCGACGCCGCGGCACAAATTTGCGTTGCGGCGCTTCCACTTGGCGTGACGCCGCTGGTGCGAATTGCGGGGCACCATTTCGAGGACGCAACGCGTCTTCTCGACATGGGCGCGCTTGGCATTATTTGCCCCAATGTGAGCACGCGTGCCGAAGCTGAGTCTTTTGTTCGTGCCTGCCGTTTTCCGCCGCTTGGCGAGCGCTCGGTCGCCGGCGCGGGTCCGCTGCAAGGCTACCGCGCGACACCACTTGGCGACGTCAACAAGCAAGGTAACGCCGCGACGGTGCTCATCCCCATGCTGGAGAGCCCGGAAGGAATCGCCAATGCCGATGCGATCGCTGCGGTGCCAGGCATCGACGTGTTGCTGATCGGCTCCAACGATCTATGCACCGCGATGGGCATTCCCGGCGAGCTGAAGAGCCCGAAGCTGAGGGCGGCTTATGAGGCGACCGCAAAAGCTTGCAAGACGCACGGCAAGCATCTCGGCGTCGGCGGCATCCGCGCGGATGTCGAACACGTTGCTGAGCTCGTGAAGCTCGGTGCGCGTTTTGTGATCGCGGCATCCGACGTGCAATATCTGATGAAATCCGCGCGCGATGAGGTTGCCGCCTTGCGTAAGGCGACCGCTTAGGGCCGGCAGCACCCACACAAACGCCCGCTCATTTAATCATCCCAACGACCCGCGGCAGCCACAGGGTCAACTCCGGGATCATCGTAATCGCGATCAACGACAACAATAGAGGTATAAGCCAAGGCAGAATTGCAACCGTCGTCCGTTCAATCGACAATTTGGCAATTCTGGACAGCACAAATAGGACCATTCCCAACGGGGGGTGCAACAATCCGATCATGAGGTTGAGCGTCATCATGACACCAAAGTGTACCGGGTCGATGCCAACTTTCACGATCACCGGCATCAGAACCGGCACCAGAATGCTGATGGATGCAATCGGCTCCAGAAAGCAACCGACGACCAGCAGCAAAATATTGGTCAGCAACAAAATAATATAGCGATTGTTGGTTAGAGCCAGGAGTGCCTCAGTGGTGTATTCGGTGATGCGGGTGGTCGTCAGAACCCAACCGAACAGCGACGCGGCGCCGACGATCAGAAGCACCCCGGCAGTCGTCTCAATCGTTTCCATCGAGACCTTGTAAAACTGCTTTGGCGTCAGCGTGCGATAGAGAAAGATTCCGAGCACAATCGCCCAGGCACAAGCTGCA
Organism: Pseudolabrys sp.; assembly: GCA_035260465.1. Classification (GTDB taxonomy): domain Bacteria; phylum Pseudomonadota; class Alphaproteobacteria; order Rhizobiales; family Xanthobacteraceae; genus Pseudolabrys. Next base: position 2,895 of record DATFVF010000153.1, read on the forward strand.
ATCGCCGCCTCGGTCGGCGTGAACCAGCCGAAGGTCATGCCGCCGACAATAATCGCGGGCGTCAATAGCGCCGGAAATGCCGCAAGAAAGGTGACGCCGAGCGTACGCCAGCGGAATGCCTGGTCGCGGCCCATTCCGTAGCGTCGCGCGCAATAATAAACATACCCCATCATAAAGACCGTCATCACCAGGCCGGGTATGACGCCGCCGAGAAACAGTGCACCGATCGAGACGTTGCCCATCATTCCGTAAATCACGAAAGGCAAGGACGGCGGGATGATCGGCCCGAGCGTGGACGATGCCGCCGTAACGCCGACCGAGAATTCGGTGTCATAGCCGTGGTCTTGCATCGCCTTGATTTCGATCGTGCCGAGGCCTGCCGCGTCGGCGATCGCGGTCCCTGACATGCCTGCGAAAATAACCGACCCGATGATGTTGACGTGCGCCAGCCCGCCGCGCGTCCAGCCTGCGAGCGCGACTGCAAAATCATAAATGCGGTTGGTGATGCCAGCCGAATTCATCAAATTACCGGCGAGAATGAAGAAGGGCACGGCCAACAGAGGAAATGAATCGATGCCCCCCGCCATCCGATGCAGTATGACGAAGTCCGGCAGCCCCGCGACGAAATGCGTGTAAATAAAGGACGAGCCGGCAAGCGCGATGAACACCGGCACGCCCGCGAGCAGCACCGCGATGAACAGAAACGCCATGACGATCATCGAATTGCCCTGTGCTTAGTCGGCCGCGACCTGATGCGTTACATCGTCCGGCCGGCTCCAGCCCATTCGGGCGTTGCGCCAGACATTGAGTGCCTGGCGAATGAGCATCAGGAAACACCCGAAGGCCACGCCCACGTAGACGTAGCTCATTGGCAAATCGAACACCGTCATGCGCTGTTGGTGCATGCGCACGGTGATCGTCAATGAAATGAACGCGAGCAGGCCGAGAAAGGCGAGTTTCACGAAATCAACGAAAGCCAACAGCGTCGCGCGTACCGGCCCCGGCTTCATCACGTTCGAGAGCAGTTCGACGGCGATATGCGTATTGCGGCGGGTCACCATCGCGCCTCCGATGAACACGACCCACATCAACCCGTAGCGGGCTATCTCTTCGGTCCAGGCAAGGCTGTCATTGAGCACGTAGCGCGTGAAAAACTGCAGAAAGACGATAAACGCCAGCGACCAAAAGATCACGAACGCGAGCCAATCCTCCGGATAATGCTCGATGACCACCTCGGCGTCTTCAGCTTGAATGAGACGCTTCTCGCCTTTGAGTATCTTTTTTTTACTCACGCCCCCTCCGCATTCCAAATCACACCTATCACGTCGCGCCAGAGCACGGCATGATGCGACTTGCGTTGGTCCGTTATTTCAGTGCCTGCAGCTCGTCATATTGGGCCTGCGACCAGCCGGCGCCCGCGCTGGCATCGTTGTGCAGCGGCAAGGCAGCCTTGCGGAACGCCTCGCGGTCGACTTCGACCACGGTCTTGCCCAGCTTGCGGAATTCGTCGGCCAACCTCTGCTCGGAAGCACGGATTTGCTCGGTCGAGCGCGCGCTGGCCTCCTTGAGCACCTCATCAAATACCTTCTTGTCGGCATCCGAAAGCTTCGACCAGACATGGCTGCCGACAATGGTGACCAGGGATTCAGTAATGTGCCCGGTTAGCATGATGTGCGACTGAACCTCGTAAAACTTTTTCGCCATGATGGTCGGCAGCGGATTTTCCTGGCCGTCGACGGTGCCTTGTTGAAGTGCGAGATAAACTTCGGCGAAGGCGATCGGCGTCGCGTTGGCACCGACCGATTTGGTGAACATCAGAAACAACGGCGCCGGCGGGACCCGCAACTTCATGCCCTTCATGTCCTCGGGCTTCTTGATTTCCTTGTTGGCGGTCACGTGGCGCTGGCCGTAATAAAGGATCGCGACGATCTTGTGCCCGGTTTTGTCTTCGTAGCCTTTGGCAAGGTCGCGGAATAACTTGCTCTCGCGATAAGCCTTCCAGTGGTCAAAATCGCGCAAAATGAAAGGCGCACCGGAAATCGATAGCGGCTTGTAGATCGAGCCGGCAAACGATGCGCCCGTATAAATGATGTCGACGGTGCCGAGCCCAAGACCTTCGTTGATCTGGTTTTCGTTGCCGAGTTGCGACGCTGGAAACACCCCGATCTCGTAGCGGCCGTCGGTGCGCTTCTTGATCTCCTCGGCCGCCCACAGCGCCTGTTGGTGGTAAGGCTCGGCGACTTCATAGACATGCGCCCATTTGAGTTTGGTCTGGGCGCCCGCAGAGCCGGCCATCATGAGTAGCGTAGCAACAAGCGCGAAACCATGCGCCAAATGGCGCGGCCAATTCGGCATACTTTCCTCCCATGAGGCGGTTATTTTAAAGGATCGCCCGTTGGCTACGATGTTACTATGCGGCCAAGTTCGCGCAACAGCGCTCATTGCCCCCTTTTGCCGTCAATCTGCTCGACATTGGAGCAACGGCAGCGTCGAAGACGACCCTACCCCCACTTCCAGAAGTCGCGGCCTTCCTCGCGCATGAAGCGCGCCAGCACCATCATGTGCACCTCGGAGGCGCCATCGACCAGCCGGGCCGAGCGCGCCGAGCGATAGATCCATTGCGCGATTGAATCCTGCGAGTAGCCGCGAGCACCCTGCAACTGGATCGCAACGTCAGCGGCCTTGTGCAGCGTGTCCGCGACCTGCACTTTCGCCATCGAGACTTCCTTGCGCGCGCGCGAACCCTGATCGAGCTTCCATGCGGCGTGCATTGTCAGCAGCCGGCCGATCTGGATTTGCTGCGCCACCTCGCCAAGCTTGATCTGCACGCTTTCGCGATCACCGAGCTTGACGCCAAAGCCTTCGCGTTCGGCGACGTAAGCTTGCGCGATTTCCATGCAGCGCTTCGACTGCCCGAGCCAACGCATGCAATGCGTCAACCGTGCCGGGCCGAGGCGGATTTGCGTGATTTTGAGCCCGTCGCCTTCTTTCAAAAGGACGTTTTCGGACGGGATTTCCAGCCCATCGAATTCCAATTCGCAGTGGCCACCATGCTCATGCGGCCCCATGATCGGAATGCGGCGCAGGATGCGCCAGCCCGGCTGATCCTTATGAAAAAGAAATGCGGTCAATCCGCGCCGTTTGTCGTCGCCGGTGCGGGCAATCAGAATGAAATGCGCGGCGCCCTCGGCGCCGGTGGCGAACCATTTGTGTCCCGTGATGATGTAGCGGTCGCCTTTTTTCTCGGCGCGCGTGCGGATCATCGAGGGATCTGAGCCGCCACCCGGCGCGGGCTCGGTCATAGTGAAGCTCGAACGAACCTTGCCCTCCACGATGGGCTTGAGCCATTTGTCCTTTTGCTCGCGCGTGCCAACCAGCTTGAGCAGGTTCATGTTGCCGTCGTCGGGCGCCATGCAATTGAACGCCAGCGGCCCGAAGATCGAACGCGCGGCCTCCTCGTAGATAGCGGCCCAGGCGACGATCGGCAGCGCCATGCCGCCGAATTCCTTCGGCGATTGCGGCGCCCACAGTCCGGCTTTCTTCGCCTTCTCGCGCACTTTGGCCAGTCGCGCTTCTGGGATGTTTTCATGCTCGGAGAAATTTTCCGGATCGGCTTCCAGCGGCAGCACGTGCTCTTCCACGAAGGCACGCACGCGCAGGCGGAGGTCTTCAATCTCGGACGAAAGCGTAAAGTCCATGCGTGGGTCCCCTATCCCTTGATCTGAACCACCTGGCCGCCATCCACGACCACGGTGGCGCCGGTAATGTAGCTGCCGGCGTCGGACACCAGTAACAGCAGCGCGCCATCGAGATCGCCCGGATTGCCGAAGCGGCCCATCGGAATTTCTCGCTTGATCGCGCTGCCGGCTTCGCTCAAGAGATAGTCGTCATTCATTTCAGTCACGAACCAGCCGGGCGCAATCGCATTGACGCGGATGCCCTTGAACGCAAGCTCGACCGCCAAGGCCTTGGTGACTTGCACCACGCCGGCTTTGGCCGTGGCATAAGCGACGGCGCCTTTGGAAACCGCAAGTCCCAGCACCGACGCGATGTTGACGATCGCGCCCTGTTTCTTCACCGCCAGCATGCGGCTTGCGCCTTCCTGGGCCCAGAAGAAAACCGCGTCGAGATTGGTCGAAAGTACTTTGCGCCATTCCTCGGATGGCATTTCGACCGCACGGCCGCCATGCGCAATGCCGGCATTGTTAACGAGGATCGTCACGGTGCCGAAGGCTTTCTCAGCGGTATCGAAGGCGCGCGTCCTGGCGGCGCGGTCGTTCACATCCGCTTCGATGGCAACCGCCTCGCCTCCCTTTGCTTCGATGTCGTCCTTGAGCGCCTTGAGCCGGTCGGCCCGCCGCGCCACCAGGGCGACCGCGGCACCATTGTCTGCGAGTACCTTGGCAAATTGCGTACCGAGGCCGCTTGAGGCGCCGGTCACCAGCGCCACCCGGCCTTTCAGGCTGAACATCTCCGCGGCTTTCATGCGAAGCCGTTATACACGGGGCCCGTAACGATATGGAATAGACGATGAAAAACCCGTACCTATCTCGCGAGGAACAGGACGGGCGGGCGACGTGGACCGGATTTGGCGCGCGACGATCAATAGCTGGAACGGCCTGATTGCGGTTACCCGGTCGGAAGCCGCGTTCCGCCAGGAGCTGGCTATGCTCGCAGCCGGCATTCCCCTCGCCTTTTTCCTGACCGCCGATATGGGCGAACGCTTTGCGCTCATCGGCGTGATCGTCTTTACCCTCATCGTTGAGTTGCTCAATACCGCAATCGAAAAGCTGAGCGATCGCGTCACCCGCGACCACGATCCCGCCATCAAGCGTATCAAGGACATGGGCTCGGCTGCTGTCGGGCTGTCGCTGCTCGCGACGGGCGCCGTGTGGATCTGGATCGCGGTTGAGCGCCTCTGGCCTTAGTGGCGGTACAACGCGTTCGGCAGTGCGGTCGCAAGCGCCGGAACGAACCACAACACCACCAGCGCGGCGAGCTGGATCATCACGAACGGAATGATTCCGACATAGATGTGCCGCGTCGTGATCTGCGGCGGCGCAACACCGCGCAGGAAGAACAGCGTCGGCCCGAGCGGCGGATGCATGTACGAGGTCTGCAGATTCACCGCCATCATGACACCGAGCCAGACCGGATCGACGCCGGGCATGGTCAGCAACGTGGGCGTGACGATGGGCACGACCACGAAGATAATTTCGAAGGCATCCATCACAAATCCGAGCAGGAAGATCGCCAACATAACGGCCAACACCGCGCCGGTCGCACCACCCGGTAGGTTCGACAGCGCGCGGTGCACCATGTCGTCGCCGCCGAGCGCGCGAAACACCAGACTGAACATGGTGGCGCCGATCAGGATCAGGAAAATCATGCTGACGATCTGCGCGGTCTTCTCGCAGACCGGCTTTAGCAACGTCGCGAGCGGAGCCTTGCGCGCCGCCAAAAGAACGGCTCCGACCGCGCCGATCGATGCCGCTTCGGTCGGTGTCGCAATGCCGCCGAGGATCGAGCCGAGCACGGCGGCGATCAGCACAAGCGGCGCGACCAGCACCTCGGCCAGCCGACGAATGAGCGCGATCCCGCGCGGCGCTTTCGGATCCGGCGGCAGCGCGGGCGAGGCCTTCGGCCATACCATCGCGACCACAACCAGGAACAACAGATAAAGCAGGACCAACGCAAAGCCGGGCACCAGCGCGCCGGCGAAAAGATCGCTCACCGTGAGCGAACGCGGCGAGAAGATGCCTTTCGATAGCTGCGCGGCTTGATAGGCATTGCCGAGCTGGTCGCCGAGCAGCACCAGCACTGTCGCCGGCGGAAATATCTGCGCGAGCGTCGCAGTGGCCGCGACCGTGCCGGCGGCGAGACGCGGATCGTAGCCAAACCGCAACATCGCCGGCAGCATGATAAGTCCCATCGTCACAGTCGTAGCGCCAACCACACCTTTGGCGGCGGCGAGCAACGTGCCGACAATCACCACGGAAATACCAAGGCCCCCGCGCAACGTGCCGAACAAGCGGCCCATCGTCTCCAGCAAGTCCTCCGCGATGCGCGAACGCTCGAGCATGACGCCCATGAAAATGAACAGCGGGATCGCCAGCAGGACTTCATTCGTCATCACTCCGAAAATGCGTTGCGGCAGCGCGCCGAGGATGGCAAAGCTCATGATGCCAAGCACACCGCCAAAAACCGCGAATATCAGCGATACACCGGCGAGCGTGAGCGCCACCGGATAGCCGGCCATCAATGCGGCAACCACCGTGGCGACCATGAGGATCGCGAAGGCCTCGGCGAGCAGCATCAGCGCGCCCTCGCGAGCACCGTCGCGGCGCGGATTGCTTGCGCGACGCCTTGGAGTGCCATCAGCACGGCAAAGAGCGGGATGAGCGTCTTGAGCGCGAAAACAAATGGCAGACCGCTCGCTTCCTGTGAACGCTCGAGGATCGCCCACGAGCGTGCGGCATAAGGCACCGATAGCCAGATCAGCACGAGCATGAAGAACAGGAGAAACAGCAAGGCGCCGACGAGATCGACGAGCGCCTTGGTGCGCGCGGACGCATCTGCATAGAAAACGTCCACCCGCACATGGCCGCCGGCCTGCAGAGTCCAGGCTGCCGCCAGCATGAACAACGCGGCATGAGCGTAGATGACCGTTTCGGTGAGCCAGACCGAACCGAGACCGAACACATAGCGCGCGACAACCAGCGCGAATTGCAGCGCGACAACGACGAACACGAGCCACGCCGCGGCGCGGCCGATAACCGCCGTTAGACGGTCGATGCGGTCGGCGATCGTGGTCATATGCACAAAACTCATGGCGCCGATGATGGCACAAAGGCCGCCCTTTTGCTTATAGTAGGCCCATGTCCGGGCACGACCACGACCATCATCACGATAACGACCATTCCGAGCTTTCGGAGACCCAGCTGCGCGTGCGCGCGCTGGAAACCGTGCTTACCGAAAAGGGTTACGTCGATCCGGCCGCGCTCGATCTGCTGATCGAGACTTATGAGAAAAAGGTTGGTCCGCGTAATGGCGCGCGCGTCGTTGCCAAGGCCTGGGCCGACCCCGCTTACCGCGCGCGCCTTTTCAAGGATGCATCTCCCGCCATCGGCGAGCTCGGCTATGCCGGCCGCCAGGGGGAACACATCGTCGCGCTGGAGAACACAGCGAAACTGCACAACATGGTCGTGTGCACGCTGTGCTCCTGTTATCCGTGGCCAGTCCTGGGCCTCCCCCCGGTTTGGTACAAATCGGCACCTTACCGTTCGCGCGCGGTCGCAGACCCCCGCGGCGTGCTGTCTGATTTTGGCGTGACGCTGCCAAAAGACGCCGAGATCCGCGTTTGGGATTCGACTGCCGAGATTCGGTATCTCGTCGTGCCGATGCGTCCCACAGGCACCGAGGGCTGGAGCGAGGAGAAACTCGCCGAACTGGTGACGCGCGATTCGATGATTGGGACCGGTCTGCCGAAGCGGCCTGAGGATCTGAAATGAACGGCGGGCAAGACCTCGGCGGCACGCATGGCCATGGCCCAGTCAAGTCGGAGGCGAATGAGCCGGTTTTCCATGATGAGTGGGAGAAGCGCGCCTTCGCGCTTACGCTCGCGATGGGAATGCCCGGCGGTTGGAACATCGATATGTTGCGCTATGCGCGCGAGAATCGGCCCCCAGGCCAATACTTGTCGATGAGCTACTACCAGATCTGGTTCGCGGCACTGGAAGTACTTCTTAAGGAGCGCGGACTGGTGGCGGACGACGAACTGGAAGCCGGGCATTCGTTGCGTGCGCCGAAATCTGTGAAGCGCATTTTATCGCCGGGCGATGTCCCCCAAGTACTCTATCGCGGCGGCCCGACCGAACGGCAAACGAGCACAGCGGCTGCATTCAAGGCTGGCGATAAGATCCGTGCGAAGAACATCAATCCCCCCTCCCACACACGGCTGCCGCGCTACGTGCGCGGCCACGTCGGCACCGTCGAGCGCGTCATCGGTTGCCATGTTTTCCCTGATAGCAACGCGACCGCCGCCGGCGAAAATCCGCAATGGCTCTACACCGTGCGGTTCGATGGCCGTGAGCTGTGGGGACCGGACGGCGATGCGGCCGTGAAAGTCTCGGTCGATGCCTGGGAGCCTTATCTGGAGCCCGCCTGACATGGGATTGGACCCTCAAGCCGCATTGCGCGCTGCCATCGCGGTCCCGGGCGTGCCGCACGATGCCGATGGCCCGGTTTTCCGCGAGCCGTGGGAAGCGCATGCTTTCGCCATGACTCTGGCGCTGCACGAACGCGGGATCTTCACCTGGAAGGAATGGGCCGCAACGCTTGCAGCCGAAATTAAGCGCGCGCAAGCGGCGGGCGACCCCGATTCCGGCGAGACCTATTATTCGCACTGGCTCCATACGCTGGAACAGCTGGTCGCGGAGAAGGGCGTGACGACCCCTGCCACACTGCACCGTTATCGCGATGCGTGGGATCGTGCCTGTGATCGCACGCCGCACGGCCAGCCGATTGAGTTGCGGAAAGAAGATTTTGCGTAGCCGCGGCTAAACTCCCATCAACCGCTCGCTCACCATGTAGCCTGTTAGCAAAGCTGCGCCGAATAAGACGATCACAAGCGCCGCCGCAGTTTCCAATCCGCGGATGAGAAGCATACCCGCCCCGGGTTTCGATTTCGCAAACCGGCCGGCAAGCCCGCGCGCGCCGACGGCGAGCGTGGCGATAGACGCAACAGTAATTGCGGTGCCAACGCCCATCAGGAACGTCGCCGCCACACCGATCCAGAACAGGCCCTGCGCCAGCGCGAACACCAATACGATGATTGCGCCCGAACATGGCCGTAGTCCGACCGCCACGATCGCCGAAAGCCCGCGCCTGAGCCAATGCTTACCGGTCAGCTCCTGCGGCTCCGGCGCGTGCGCATGACCCCAGGCGGAGGCTTCATCCTCGTGTCCGTGGTCGTGCGAATGTGCGTGCCCGTGGCGATGGTGATCATGTCCGTGTGCATGTCCATGATTGTGGGCATGACCGTGCGCATGATGCGCATGCGGTCCCCCACGCAAGAGACGCAAAAAGGCCCGGCCCTTGACCCACAAGAGTCGCAACCCGATCAACACGATCAAAGCATAGCTGACGATCTCGATGACGCGAACGGTGTTGCCCATAGCTTTTGCCGTTGCGCCCAACAATGCAGCAGCAATGCCGACGACAGCGATGGCGGTGAAAGCCTGGAGAATCGCCGAAGCGAACGACAGCACGATGCCACGCCGCCAGGTCTCGTCATTGGCAACCAGATACGACGAGATCACCGCCTTGCCGTGGCCGGGGCCGGCAGCATGGAAAATTCCGTAAAGGAACGAGATACCGAGCAGCGAGTACGCCGCGCCGCCGTCATCTTTTGACGCCCGGATGAGGCCGGACAGCATGCGATAAAATTCGGCTTGCTTGTACAAGATCCAGCCGGCAAAGCCGCCGATCTCGGGTGCCGCTGGATCGCGTGCAATTCCGAAGGGCTGCGCAAGCGCCACGTCGATCACAGCGAACAAGAAAAGCAGGCAAATCACGAGCAACGCACACTGCGCCAAAACCGAGCGCCGGCCTGACAAGTTCATTGCAGAAACCCTTGTGCACGCACGCCGCCCCGCGCAGCCATACGATGCAATCGTCTCAAGGACAATGGACCAGAAGTTTGTTCGCGAACTGTGCACCCCACGCCATGGTCGTGTTGGGCTGGTCGGCAGGAATCTCACTCAACTTTTTGCCCTCGGCAAACGTCATTTCCCGCGGCACCGCTACGTCGAGCTTGCATTTCGGCGCACCGACAAGCTGCGCGGGCTTGTCTTTGGCGAAAGAGAAATCCACGAAAATTGTCGGATCGAAGATTTCTATCTTCAGCTCTTTCGCCTTTACCGGTTTCTTGAAAGGCAACGTGAAATGCAGCGTAAGGACTTGATCCGCATAGTCGAGCCAGTAGTCCAGCGTAGGATCGGTCAGCTCCGCTTTCGTGCCGTCGGCAGTCGCGTAGGTGAAGTACTCGTACTCTTTGAGCGACTCGACATTGACCTTCGCAAGCGGCGCCAATTCCTCGCGGGTAAACTTGCCCTTCTCTTTGGTCTCCAGCCCTTGCGTGGCGAAAGTGGAAAACATGTCGTCGAACGACCATGCGTGACGAATGCCGGTGATGCTGCCATCGGGCGCATACACGAGCTCGCTATGCATCGTCACCCAGACATGCGGGTGCGCATGCGCGGGCGCGGCAATGACGAGGGCAACGAATGCGGTGAGAAGAATGCGAAGCATCATGCACCCGAACTTTAACATGGACTGCGGCGTAATGGTGGCGTGTAACTGTGTTACAACAAAGCTACTTTATGACGGCAATTAATACTTGAAAGTCGCGTACAATCTGACACTAGCGCCAGGCAACAAGACCTCATCCTTGGAATAAGAGACCGAGTTGCGGATATCCCGGTTCAGCAAATTGGTACCGGTGATGCCGATCGTCGCCTCGCTTAGTCCATCCGGAGGAGACTTTGACGGCCGCCATGAATAGCTGAGTTCAGCGCGCAAGTCGTCATATCCCGCCGTCGGCGTTTCGGCAACGGGTGCAACGTCGTTTTGCGCGAATGCATGCAGCAGCTTCACGCGCGCGAACCAGTGGGCGTCGCGCCAATACAGGCCACCGCCGATGCGCACCGGCGGGATTCGCGGCACGTTGGAGCCGTCGGTGAAAGTCGCGCGAACGACATCGAACTGGTCTTCGACGCCGAACTGGCCGTCGCCGAGCGGCAAGACGTCCCATTGGCTCTGGAATTCGCCGCCGCGAAAGATTGCATCAGCCTGAGAATAGACCGCCTCGTTGAGATCGCCCGCGCCCGGACCGCATACGCCGGTATCGGCATCGCAAGTATTGCCGGTGAGCCGCCGGAAAATGAAACCCTTGAACCGTGTGTAGTAGGCGGTCGCCTCGAACCGGAAAGGCCCTGTGGCCCGGCGAAGTCCGACTTCAAGCGACTCGGCTGCTTCTATGGCGAGGTTGGGACTTCCCTTGTCGAACGTCACGGTCGCATCATGACCACCGCCGGAGAAGAGCTCCGCCGGCTTCGGCGCACGCTCGACATATTGGGCCGTGACGCTGCCGACGAGGCCCCAAGGCAGATTTTGAATCAGGCCCACGCTCACGCTCTTCGGCGTATAGCCGGGCGAGGCCGGCGTGGAGGTCATCAATCCTGCAGCATCGAAGTTGCGCCCAGTGCCGGAGAGCTCAACGCGCTCAATACGGCCAGCGACCTGCGCCTTGGTTGTGTCGCTGAACTTGAATTCGTTGAATATATAGCCGGCGATCCGCCAGTTCGAATTCGGATCCCAAAGCCCGGCATTGTCAGGACTAGGCGCCGTCAGTTCCTGATGCCCGCCCTGTACGCCTACCGCAGTGGTCAGCGCGGCGAAGCGCAGATCGAATGGTACCAGTTGCGCTTCGACACGCCCCTCCTGCTCCTTGTTTGTAAATATCTGCCGAATGCCAACGCTCGCCGGGTTGGTATCGTCGGCGAGCCCAATTTCACTGTGCTTGTAATCGGTGACACCGCCCCAGAAGCGAAGAGCATCAATGGCGTAATTTGGCGCACGCCATTCACCCTTGGTCAGCAGTTTGGTCTGGTGGGCATCGATGTGGGTGCTGTGGTCCTCCCCGTCGATTCCCGGAATGTGATAGAGCGCGTCGCTGTGAACGACAGCAAGACCGAGAAAACCTTCGTTGAAAATATAAGACGCGCCGACCGATTGCCCGTCACTGCGGAGCGACGAATTTGGTTGCCGCCCCTTGAAAGCGTCAGGCTGTGTCGCATTTGGCACAGTCGCAGGATCAGGCGGGACCAAGTAAGGGTAACTCGGCACTCGGTAATCATCGGCCTTGCGGCCGAAGGCATCCGCATGAACCGCGATGTTGCCGCCGCCACTATCGAGCAACACAGCGCCATCGATACCATTGTCAACCGACGTTCCCG
>DATFVF010000154.1:0-2839 GCA_035260465.1 Pseudolabrys sp.
GCAGTGTTTAGCCCTGGCGCGTTGCCCGCCGTGATCGTGCCGCCGTCGCGGAAGGCTGGCTTCAGCTTGCTGAGCGCCTCGATCGTCGTGTCCGGCCGGTTGTGTTCGTCTACCAAAAACGTCGTCGGACCCTTGCGGCCAGGAATTTCGACGGGCACGATTTCGGCGCCGAATTTCCCGGCGGCCTGCGCGGCGGAGAAGCGCTGATGTGAGCGCAGCGCCCATTCGTCCTGAGCGCCACGACCGATCTGAAATTTCGGTGCCAGATCCTCCGTATGCCAGCCCGAATGCGCGTCCGAGAACGCATCGTTGAGCCCGTCGCGCAGCACGCTGTCGTAGAGAACACCGTCGCCCAAGCGCTGACCCCACCGGCCGCGCGCGACCAGATGTGGGGCTGCGTCCATGTTCTCCATGCCACCGGCGACGGCCGTATCCACCGAACCCATCAGGATTTCATGCGCAGCCGACACAATCGCCTGCGCACCCGAGCCGCAAACCCGATTCACTGTCATGGCGGGGAGTTGGACCGGCAGTCCGGCGTGAATCGTCGCTTGCCGTGCCGGATTCATCTTGTTGCCGGCCTGCACGGCATTCCCCATGACGACCGTACCGATCGCATGCGGTTGCAGGCCTGCCCGCTGAACAGCCGCTCTGATCGCGACCGCACCGAGGTCGACGGCTGGAACATCCTTCAACGTACCGCCGAATGTGCCGATGGCGGTGCGGACCGGTTCGGCGATCACGACTGATTGCAACGATGTCATAGAACATTCTCCTCAAAACAAATGCGACGGGCGACGAAACCGAGCTCCGGGATGCCGCGCCCAATCTGCTCATCGAGCAGTGCTCGTGACCGAACTCGGACGGAGCCGTGGGCTCTATGTAGTGTGCTGCCCGGCGGCCGCGCCAGATGCCAGACCATGCCTGTGAGGAATGACATTTAGTCCTGCGTGCCACCTATCCGGTACGGCCGGAAGAAAATAGGTTCTGCTCGCGTTCGCCGTCGGCGCCGCAGCGATTTTCATCTTTTTACACAATACAACGCGTCAAGGCCTCAGCCATCCGGCATGTTGTTTGGGTGCAATGGTCCAGCCCCTTGTAAGGCCATAGTGAAAATCGCTCTTCTTCGGCTCAGCGCATTAGCCCATGCCGGTCAATACAAAGGAGACACCCATGACGAAGTTCAACACCTACACGGCAGATACAGCGCCGGACGCGGCGAAGCCCACTCTCAAAGCTGTGAAGACCGCGTTCGGGTTTGTCCCGAACTTGCAAGCCACAATGGCGGAATCGCCGGAGCTGCTCGCCGGATATTCGACCTTATGGGATCTGTTCTCAAAAACAACGTTGACCCCTCACGAGCAGCAGATCGTCTATCTCACCTCGAATTTCGAAAATGAATGTCATTACTGCATGGCCGGCCACACCGCGCTGGCAAAGATGCAGAAGATGGATCCGGCTGTGATCAACGCTTTGCGCAATGGCACTGCTATTCCGGATTCCAAGCTTGAGGCGCTACACCGCTTTGCAACGCTTGTTGTCAAGAATCGCGGCTGGGTCTCCGATGCCGATACCGATGCGTTCGTTGCCGCCGGCTATAGCCGCCGAAACGCTCTCGAAGTGATTCTTGGTGTGGCAACGAAAGTGATGAGCAACTACACCAATCATATTACCCATACCCAACTCGACAGCTTTATGCACGGGAATGAGTGGGTGAAGCCGGCCGCGAAATCGGCCGCGTGAGAAGCCGCTGACGGCGTGGTCAGCGGCGCCATCCGCTGATCACGTCGTGACAAGCGATGGCCTATCGGAGGATGCAAATGATCGATCTTTACTATTGGCCAACGCCAAACGGTCACAAGATCACGATGTTTCTGGAAGAAGCCGGACTGGATTACGCGATCCACCCGGTCGACATCAGCGCTGGTGATCAGTTCAAGCCCGAGTTTCTGGCATTCTCGCCGAACAATCGCATGCCTGCGATCATCGATCGAGCACCCGCAGACCGCGGCCGAGCCATCACCGTTTTTGAGTCCGGCGCCATCCTGCTCTATCTCGCCGATAAGGTTGACCGCTTTTTGCCGAACGATGTGCGCGACCGCAAAACTGTGATGGAGTGGCTGTTTTGGCAGGTCGGAGGACTTGGTCCGATGGCCGGGCAAAACCATCATTTCGGCGTCTATGCGCCTTCGCTAATTCCCTATGCTATCGACCGCTACGTCAAGGAGACCAACCGACTCTATGGCGTGCTCGATCGTCGCCTTCACGGTCGGCTTTTCGTTGCCGGCGATGATTACACGATCGCCGATATGGCGTGCTATCCCTGGATCGTGCCGTGGAAGCGCCAGCAGCAGAATCTGGACGCGTTTCCAAACCTGCGGCGCTGGTTTGATACAGTGCGCGCGCGACCTGGTACGCAACGGGCTTACGTAAAGGGCGAGCCATACTCCAGTCGTCCAACCGTGACCGAGGAAGGAAAGAAGATACTCTTCGGGCAAACGGCGGTGAGACCGATGGCGATTTCTCCATCATAGAGCCCAGTTGTCAGCGACAAGTGTAACAATGACAGCCGACTGGAGCGAAAAATGACCGGCACACTTCTTTCAGAGGCGACATCGAATTCAGCGCACGCCCCCGGACGCCGCACCATCGATGACAGCAAGATCGCCTACCAGCTGCCTCAACCGGCCGGCATGGTGGCGGATGCTTTCGTTGGCGCGGCCATCATGCTCGACGGCAATGAGCGGGACTGGGTGCCGCAATCGCCGACAGTGTCGTTCAAGCCGCTGCTGCTGAATGTCAGCCAGGGCTATTACATCAATATCCTGCGGGTGCGGGC
>DATFVF010000155.1:0-2459 GCA_035260465.1 Pseudolabrys sp.
TTATGGAGCCGCCACTGCTCTAAGAAACAGGCTGTTCGATCGGGGTGTACTCTCTTCGCGTCGGCTGGAGCAACCCGTAGTCAGCATCGGGAATCTGTCGGTGGGTGGTTCAGGCAAGACCCCATTCGTCCTTGCGCTCGGCGAACTGTTGAAGGCGCGCGGCATTCAGTTTGACGTGCTTACACGCGGATACGGTCGTAAGAGTCGTGGCGTGCTCATCGTTGAGTCGGGCGGTAACGCCGCCGACTTCGGCGACGAACCGCTGCTGATCGCGCGTCGGCTCGGCGTTCCGGTGATTGTCGGTGAAAGCCGCTATGAGGCTGGCCGAGTCGCCGAGCAGAAATTTCATCCCCAATTGCACATCCTCGACGACGGCTTCCAGCACCGTTCTCTGGCACGCGACTTCGATATTGTCCTAATGACGGAGCGAGACTTTGACGACAGGATGTTGCCCTCGGGCCTGCTCCGTGAGCCGCTTTCGTCTCTGCAACGAGCGGCTGCGATCGTGCTACCGAGAGATTTTTCTGGACAGAACTCTTCTGTGCACGACCTGACGATCGAAAGTCTCGCACGGCAAGGGAAACTCATCTGGCGAATGACACGAGAAATTACGATGCCCGCCGCGCTCCCCGCACCGATTGTGTTCTGCGGTATCGCCAGGCCGGCGCAATTCTTCGCTCAGGTGCGTGCCGCCGGAATCACGCCGGTGGCAGAAGTAGAGTTTCGCGACCACCATGCCTATGAAAAAAATGACATCGAGCGCCTGATTGCCATGGGCGGCAGGCTTGGGGCCGGCGGCTTTCTGACCACAGAAAAGGATGCGGTCAATCTCGGGCTATTCCAGGAAGATCTGAAGCCGTTGGGGGTCGCACGGCTAAGCCTTGCGCTCGACCGCCCCAATGAGGTAGCAGATGCCATCCTGGCGAGAACCATTTTCGCAAGAATCGCGGAACTAAAGCCCCGCTCGTGAGAAAATCTTGGTTTGCGCCGATGAACCAGCATATTGTGACCTGGCATATTGATGACAAAGCATATTAAAGAAAACGACCGCCTGCGGAAGATCGTCGAATCTTTTCCCAAGCTCACGGTAACCGTCCTCGCAGATCTGGTCGCCGACGAGTTCGTGTTCGGCGAGATATCTCGCGTCTCGCGTGAAGCGCCGGTGCTGATTTTGAAGCACCGTGATCGCAAGATCGTCCCCGGCGGCGGCGCCAACGCGATCTGTAACCTTGCCGACCTTGGAGTGAACGTCTTGCCGGTTGGGATCGTGGGTGACGACGAACCGGGAAAGCTGTTGCTTCGCGCCTTCCGCCACAAGCACGTCCCGGTCAGCGGAGTTTTGAAAGACAAGAGCTACACCACCGTGACCAAGACGCGCATCCTCGCCGGATTCGCGCATACCGCCGGACAACAGGTCGTGCGCCTTGACCGCGAACCCGGCGACGCCCCCAATGGTCATCTGCGCCGCGAGCTCGTACTTGCCGCCCGCGAATATTCCCGGGCCTCCGATGCGCTGCTGATTTCAGACTACGGATATGGCGCAGCCACTCCAACTCTGCTCAATGTAATTCGGGAAAAGCGCGGGCTCGACAAGGTTCCAGTGACGCTCGACTCGCGCCATCGCATGCTGGAGTTTTCCGGCGTTACTGCGGCAACCCCGAACGAGTCTGAGGTGGAAGAGGTTCTCGGCATAAAGATCGGCAACGATTGGGAGCGCCTTCTGGCCGCCGGCGACCAGATTGCCGGTGAGATGAATTTGGAATCGCTGCTGATTACTCGCGGCAAGGATGGCATGGTGGTATTCCCGCGCCGCCACAAGCCGGTCGATATTCCGATCCACGGCAGCGATGAAGTCGCCGACGTGACCGGTGCCGGCGATACCGTCATCGCGACTTTCACCGCTGCGCTGGCTGCGGGTGCAACCGCCGAAGAGGCCGCCCACCTGGCGAACTACGCGGGCGGTATCGTAGTCATGAAGCGCGGCACAGCCACAGTCAGCCAGCAGGAATTATTGGAAGCGCTCGATAAGACGCCGCCGGTCGCGCGAGAGCATTAAAGTGTGGGGACGGGGCTTCAGCCCGTCCAAGCGGGGCTGAGCCCCGCTTCCACACAAGAATCTGAGTGTTAGTCGAGATCAGCATTAGTCGAGAGTCATTGAGCACATCACTCCATCAGAAGATTGTTTCGCGCGACGAACTTCAGCAGCGTGTTGCGAACTGGCGGCGCGCTGGCGATCGCATCACACTGGCCAATGGTGTTTTCGATCTGCTGCATGTTGGCCACGTACGTTACCTGCGTGCCGCTCGGGAACTCGGCGGCAAACTGATTGTCGCGGTGAACGCTGATGCTTCCGTCCGCGCCTTGAAGGGCGAAGGTCGGCCGGTGATGCCCGCCGAGGAACGCGCGGAAATTCTGGCGTCGATCGAGGATGTTGACGCCGTCGTAATTTTCCCGGAAAA
>DATFVF010000156.1:0-3607 GCA_035260465.1 Pseudolabrys sp.
CCCCGCCCGCCTGCATCACGGCACCACGGAGGCGCGCGGCGGCTACCTCGCCTTTCTCGGCCGCATCTCGCCGGAGAAACGTCCGGACCGCGCCATCTTCATTGCGCGTGCGTTGGGTATTCCGCTCAAGATCGCCGCCAAGGTTGACCGTGCTGACGCGGCGTATTTCGCGACAGAGATCGAACCACTACTCAAAGGCGGCGGTGTTGAATTCATCGGCGAGATCAGCGACCACCAAAAGACGCAATTCCTGGGGGACGCACTGGCATTGCTGTTCCCGATCGATTGGCCCGAGCCGTTCGGACTCTCCATGATTGAGGCGATGGCCTGCGGCACCCCGGTGCTGGCTTTTCGCTGCGGCGCGGTTCCCGAGATCGTCGAGGATGGCATCACAGGCGCTATTGTCGAAACCATGGAAGATGCGATCGCAGCCCTGCCGTACGTCATTGCGCTCGATCGAAAAAATGTTCGCCAACGCTTCGAACAGCGCTTTTCTGCCACACGAATGGCCAAAGACTATGTCGCTATTTATAGGTCGCTGTTGGCGACGTCCGCCGGGCGCGAGCTGGAAGAGATTGAGCTTTCACCAAACGGCCAGGATTTGAACCTTCTGAGGCCTCTCGTTGCTTAGCCATAGCTCGATCGCAAGGCCGGTCGAGGAGGTTCCGGAAACACCCTTCTACATTCCAGGGACGGGGTCCTCCACTCGGCCGCGGCGCACGCTCAAGCAGGGCGATTGCTTTGCCGTGTTCGACAGCCATGCGGACATCGGGGCAACGCCGGGCGGACCCGACGGCATTTTCTTTTGCGACACACGCTATCTCTCTCACCTGGAAATGCTGCTGAGCAGCAGCCAGCCTCTGCTGCTGGGTTCTGTTGTACGCGACGACAACTCGTTCCTCACCGTCGACCTGACCAATCCTGACATCTATCTCAATCAGAAGCTTGTGCAGCCGAAGGATATGCTGCACGTCGTGCGCACGGTTTTCCTTCTGAACGGCACAGTCTATCAACGCCTGCGCTTACAGAACCACGGTGATCGCCCCTTCAGCGTCGAACTTTCGTTCGCTTTCGCCAGCGACTTCGCCGACCTATTCGAGGTGCGCGGACTACGCCGCAAGCGTCGCGGCACCGCGAGCGCAGAGATCGGCAACGCCGAGGTCGCACTGAACTATCATGGGCTCGACGGAAATCGCCGGCGCACCAGGATACTGTTCGATCCAGTGCCGCAACAACTCTCCGGCAGCCTCGCGGCCTATGCCTTTGATCTGCAACCTAATGAATCCCGATCGATATACGTGACGGTGCATTGCGACCGCAGCGTCGAGGAACGCTTCATCGTTCCGTTTCGCAAGGGACTGCGTGCGGCATTTCATGAGCGCCAGGCCACAAGCCGCGGCATGGCCACGATCATGACTTCAAATCATATCTTCAATGAGGTCGTATGCCGCTCGATGGCAGATCTTGCGATGCTGACAACCAACACGCCGCAAGGTCCCTACCCATACGCCGGCATTCCCTGGTACTCCACCACGTTTGGCCGCGACGGCATCATTACGGCCCTGCAGATGTTGTGGTGTGATTCTCGAATCGCCAAAGGCGTCCTGCGGCGGCTCGCCGCCTTTCAGGCCACCACTTTTGACCCGCTTAGCGACGCCGAACCCGGAAAAGTCCCGCACGAGATGCGCGGCGGCGAGATGGCCGCGCTGCGCGAGATTCCATTTGGCCTTTATTACGGCAGCGTGGATGCGACCCCATTGTTTGTGCTGCTGGCCGGCCTTTACGTGGAGCATACCGGTGACGTCAATACGTTGCGCGAAATCTGGCCCAATGTCGAAGCGGCGTTAGCGTGGATTGACGGTCCGGGCGATCCTGACCGCGACGGCTTCGTCGAGTATTGCCGCGCGGACGAAACGGGGCTCGCCAATCAGGGCTGGAAGGATTCGCACGACGCCATCTTTCATGCTGATGGCTCGCTCGCACAAAGTCCGATTGCCCTCTGCGAAGTGCAGGGCTACGTCTATGCGGCCAAGTGCATGGCTGCACGCGGCGCGTACAGGCTCGGCAAACAAGAGCTTGGGGCGTCGCTCGAGGCCGAGGCCAAGGTGCTCGCCGAACGATTTGAAGCTGCGTTCTGGTGCGCGGACCTTGGCACTTATGCGCTCGCTCTGGATGGACAGAAACGGCCGTGTCGCGTGCGGACCTCGAACGCGGGACAGGTGTTATTCAGCGGGATCGCGGCGCCGGAACGCGCGGAAGCGGTGATGCGCGACCTGATGCGGCCGTCGTTTTTTTCAGGATGGGGAATCCGCACGGTGGCCCGCGAGGAGCGCCGTTACAATCCGATGTCGTATCACAATGGCTCGGTCTGGCCGCACGACAATTCGCTGATCGCGGCCGGCTTTGCACGCTACGGACACAAGAGCGCGGTCGATCGCGTATTCAACGGTCTGTTTGACGCAGCAAGCTATATGGACTTGCGGCGCCTACCTGAACTTTATTGCGGCTTCCAGCGCGGGCGCGAACGCGGCCCGACACTCTATCCCGTCGCCTGTTCACCTCAGGCCTGGGCCGCGGGGACTCCACTCCTGCTTCTGCAGTCTTCTCTCGGCCTTGAATTCAATCCCGATCGCAATGAAATTTTATTGCACAAGCCGCAACTCCCATCCTTTCTCGATGAGGTGACCCTGAGCAATCTGCGTCTCGACCAATCGGCCGTAGATTTAAGGCTGCGCCGTCACGGGTCCGACGTGTCGCTCGAGGTCGTACGCAACGAGGGGCGGATCAAGGTGGCCGCAGTTTATTCGTGACAATCTTCACAATTAGAAGGAAGCTGTCTGCGCCCTTGGTTCACAAGCAAGTGCTTGTCCCGCCTTTGCTAAGGGCGTCTTAGTCGCGCCACGCAGGATTATTCGAAATTTGCGAAGAGCGTTTGTCAGCTATCGCATCAGCATCGCAACAAAGACCCAGTGGGGCGCATATAAGATCCGCCACCCAAAAGCGGCCGCGCTCCGCTACCGCGCTATCTAGGAAGCTCCACTGAGGCAAAACGTTTTAGAAATGGGGGCGGAGTAGTTTAACTCCGCCCCAACGTTATCACCAATAATGGCGGCGCCAGTACCGATGGCGCCAATATGGCCGCGGAGCGTACGCGTAGCCGTAGTAGCCTCCATAGTAGTTAGGCCGCCACCAGCATCGACCGTAGGGGCCGCAAACCCAACGCGCTTGCTCCACGTTTGCCGCGGTGCTTGTAGAGACTGGAGCAATCGGCGCTGCGGATGCAGCACCCATTGTCAGGCCTCCACAAATTGCAGCGGCTGCAAGAACGAGCTTGATTTTGCTCATGGCATTGCTCCGTAGACGCGCCCTTGACGCTCTACACTACGGAGAGTTTTGGCCGGACTTTGTCGATTCGCTGAACTTTCATTCAGATCGCCAAATATTTTGTGAGTTGAAAGACGGCGAAACATCCACGACGAGCATTACGACAATGTCATCTAGATGAATGGCAGCGAACAACTGCACTCAGATCTCCTTCAGATCGGGCAGCGTACAAGTAGTCGCATGATCGTTAGGGCCGGTCTCAATTAACCAATGCCCCGAAGGA
>DATFVF010000157.1:0-11441 GCA_035260465.1 Pseudolabrys sp.
TATTTTGCTCTCCTCAAGGTCAACACGATCAATTTCGAGGATCCCGAAAAGGCGCGCCACAAGGTCAACTTCGACAATCTGACGCCGCTCTATCCAGACGAGCGGCTCAAGATGGAATTCGAGGATCCAACCAAGAAGGACCTCTCCGCCCGCGTCATCGATATCGTCGCGCCAATCGGCAAAGGCCAGCGCGCGCTGATCGTATCGCCACCGCGCACCGGCAAAACCGTGTTGCTGCAGAATATCGCCCACTCGATCACCGCCAATCACCCCGAAACATACCTCATTGTGCTCTTGATCGATGAAAGGCCGGAGGAAGTCACCGACATGCAGCGTTCGGTCAAGGGCGAGGTGATCTCCTCGACCTTCGACGAGCCAGCCTCGCGCCACGTGCAAGTCGCGGAAATGGTGATCGAAAAGGCCAAGCGCCTGGTCGAGCACCAACGTGACGTGGTGATCCTGCTCGACTCGATCACCCGCCTCGGCCGCGCCTACAACACCGTCGTGCCCTCTTCAGGCAAGGTGTTGACCGGTGGCGTTGACGCCAATGCCCTGCAGCGGCCGAAGCGCTTCTTCGGCGCCGCGCGCAACATCGAGGAAGGCGGCTCACTCACCATCATCGCCACCGCGCTGATCGACACCGGCAGCCGAATGGATGAAGTGATTTTCGAAGAGTTCAAAGGCACCGGTAACTCGGAGCTTATTCTCGACCGCAAGGTGGCCGACAAGCGCACCTTCCCGGCAATCGACATCACCCGCTCCGGCACACGCAAGGAAGAGCTGCTCACCGAGCCGGCCGTGCTCAAGAAGATGTACGTCCTGCGCCGCATCCTCAACCCGATGGGCACGATGGACGCTATCGACTTCCTGCTCGACAAGCTGCGCAATACCAAGAACAACGCCGAGTTCTTCGAGTCGATGAATACCTAAGCGGAAGCCGACTCCAATTATTGAGATGGCTGGGCCGGTTGCCCAGCCATTTCATTTTGGGCGACGACACGCCGATTTCGCGCGCAAAGCGCCAGTCGCCTAAATAATGTGCGCGATTGCCGCCAATTGATGCGAAGCTTTTCGCAGTTGCGAAAGAGTTTCGAAACCATATTCCGGCGATTTTAGCTGGAGGTAATTTCCTGCGAGCGCGCAATGCCGTTGACCAGCCGCCCCAGATTTCCGCGACCGGCGCTGTGGATTGCGGCACCGACTTTCGTCGTCAGTGTCGGCGCAATCGCCTGCCTGTATCTGTGGCCGGGTTCGCCAGCGGCCTTGGCCGTCGCCTTAACCGGCGCCTTCGCGGTTGGCTGCTTCGCTGAACATCGGCTCGCCCGCATCATCGCCTCGATCAGCAAGATAGCCGGTGGCGACCGTTACACCAGTCTGCCTGAACTGATCGGCGATGGTGCGCTGCAGAGCTTCGGCGAAACCGCCGAACATATTCGCACCGCTTTGATCCAGGCCGACACGCTGTCGGTCGATCAACGCCGGCGTGAGACGGAAGCACGACTGCATCACGCGGGCCGCCTGTTCTTCACCGGCAATTTTCGCCATGCCATCGACAAGGTGGTGAACGCTTTCACAAACGCCGGCGAGCGCATTCGCGGTACTGCGGCGGAACTGGCGCAATCCAATCGGCAGATGGCGCAGCAGGTGATGGAATCCTCCAACGCCGCGGCGCAGGCCGCCGAGGATGTCGCGGGCGTTGCGGCCGCAGCGCGTGACGTGCAGGCGCTGACGATTAATTCCGGCCGCCAAATCGACGAGGCGCGGGCCGCATCAAAACGCACGACGACTGAGCTTGCACGCGCCGACGAGACCATGCGCAATCTCGGACTCGCCGCCGGCCGCATCGAGCAGGTGATAAAGCTGATCCAGGCGATCGCCGGGCAGACGTCGCTGCTGGCGTTGAACGCGACCATAGAGGCCGCGCGCGCCGGCGAATCCGGCCGCGGCTTCGCTGTGGTGGCGGCCGAGGTGAAGGAATTGTCGCGCCGCACCGAGCTCGCCACGAAAGAAGTGAGCTCGCAGATTCACGGGATCCAGGACGCGGTGAAGGAAACCGCCGATGCCATCGGTGCCGTCGATCGCAGCGTTGCCGCCATGGGTCAGGTGAACGAGACCATCACGATGCTGATGGAGCAGCAGATCGCGCAGCTCGATTTGATCGGCACGGAGGCTGTGAAGGTTGCTTCGGCAGTGAGCGAGGCGTTGCCCGGGATCAAATCGGTGGTGGCTGACGTTGCCACTGCGGGCGATGCCGTGCTCGCGACCGCTGACGATCTGATCGAGCGTGCGCGGTCACTGACCTCGCAGGTGACTCGCTATTTCTCCGACCTCGACCACGGCTCGATCAAGATCGGCATTCTGCATTCGCTGTCTGGCACGCTCACGACCAGCGAGCGGCCGCTCCAGCAGCTGCTCGTCATGATAATCGAGAAGCTGAACAAGAACGGCGGCTTGCTTGGCCGTCCGGTCGAAGCAGCAATCATGGATCCGCGTTCGGACACGGAAGCCTATGCCGAACAGGCCGAGGGGCTGTTGCGCGACCACCAGGTCGCTGCAATTTTCGGATGCTGGACCTCGGCCTCGCGCAAACGTGTGTTGCCAGTGTTGGAGAAATACAACGGCCTGCTGTTTTACCCGAGCCAATATGAAGGCGAGGAACAGTCGCCGCACGTCTGCTACACGGGCGCAACGCCACAGCAACAGGCGCTGCCCGCGGTTGATCATCTGTTGGGGCTGGGACGCCGGCGATTCGTGCTGGTTGGCACCGATTACATCTATCCGCGCACAACCAACGCGATCATCCGCAATTATCTCGCCTCGCGTGGCATTAGCGACGATGCGGTGGATGAGCTTTATACGCCGTTCGGCGAAAGGGTCTGGAGCGAGAGGGTTCAAAACATCCGCAAATTCGCCGGCCGCGACGGTGCCATCATCGCCACGCTGAGCGGGGATGCGAACGTGCATTTCTTCCGCGAGCGTGCGCGGCAGGGGCTCGATGCGGACATTCTGCCGGTCATGAGCCTGTCGCTCGGTGAAGCGGAATTGCCGGCGCTCGCTGAACGCAAGCTCATCGGCCATATGGTGGCGTGGAACTATCTGTACACACTCGACACGCCGGAAAACCACGCCTTCATCGACGAATGGCGGCAGTTTACCGGTGATCCGGCAGCGATGACCAACGATGCCATGGAAGCGAGCTGGATCGGCTTCCAGCTATGGACACAGGCAGTGAGTGACGCGGGAACGACCGATCCCCAGGCCGTGCGGCTCGCGCTTGCGGGCCGTAG
This sequence comes from Pseudolabrys sp., assembly GCA_035260465.1. Classification (GTDB taxonomy): domain Bacteria; phylum Pseudomonadota; class Alphaproteobacteria; order Rhizobiales; family Xanthobacteraceae; genus Pseudolabrys. Next base: position 3,288 of record DATFVF010000157.1, read on the forward strand.
CGTGCGCGCTCCCTCTGGCTTCGACGTGCGGGTTGACGCCGAAACCCAGCATCTGCACAAGCCCGGTGTGATCGGGCGGTTCGACGATCACAATGTGCTGTGGCCGGTATGGATCAGTAAAGACTTGATCGCGCCTGAGCCGTGGAGCCGCTGGCTGCCGAAAAGTGAGGTCGCGCCGGCGCTGCGGAAAGCGGGCTAGGCCCCTCGCATCGCCGCGACCGCTGCGTCGATTCCATTCGGATCGGCTACCGGCCGCGCGCAGCGTTCGCCAACGCTTTCTCTACTGCCCGCAGCCGCATGGCGGATATTGACTTGCCGTCCCGGCCGGACGCGCGGCTTTGCGTCCAGGCACAATCTCTCTCTCAATAAATTAAGGCCGGGCCAAAGCCCGGCCTTTTTTGTGTGAAGCGGCCCTGTTACGTCGTCTGATGGCGTCAGAGCGTATTCAGGAAATTGACGAGATCGGCTTTCTGCTGGCGAGTGAGACCGACGCTGAACCGCTGGTCGTAGAACTCGACGACGTCGAGCAAGCTGGCAGCCGACCCATTGTGGAAATACGGCGCGCGCGATGCGAGCCCGCGCAGGATCGGACCTTTGAACCGGCCGATATCCTTGCATTTGCCGGTGATCATGGCGCGGCCAGGGTCGGTGACGGTGTAAACCTTGCCGGCGAGCGGACCGTCCTTGAGCTGGCAGGTGATCGTGAACACCGGCAAACCGGCGATGTCGAGCACTGGCGGCTTCTTGTCGCCAGCATCGGGGACGCCAATGTCCAACGGAGCCTTGACCGAATGATGACCGATATTCGGCGAGTCGTGGCAGGTGCCGCAGAATCCCGGAATGCTCGGGGTATTAAGGTCATCATTGAGGCCGGCAACGCCGGTGATGTTGATCTTGGTATTGTTGAAGACCTCCTCACCACGCGCGACGGACCGGCGATGCTCACTCACCATGTCGCGGTCATGATCATTGTGGCGCCAATCGTCGTTCGCGTTGATGGTTTTGAATAGCTCCTCATTGCCCCCCATTGACTGGCGGTCGTCATCATGGTCGTGGCGCGCTCCGGCACTGAGCCAAGGGCGATACAGGTCGAAGATCTGTGAGGTGAACTGTATTCCCTTGGGATTAAGCCCGAGCGGATCATTGATGCCGATATAAAACTCTTGCAACGAGAGTGCGATAGGTCCGCCTTTGGCGTGGTCGTGGTTGAGGAACTTTGCTTTCTTATCGAAAATCTGGGCAGTGAAAATGTCCTTTTGGAAGGCGACGATCTCAGCCAACTGTGCGTCTGTGGGTGAAGCGGCGGCCTGTGCATGGCCGAGAGTGGCATCGCGGGCCTGACTTTTAAGATCAGCATCCAGGCCATTCGTCGGAGTCGACTCTCGGCCGTCCCACATGACTGTGCTCAAGAAACTTAAATTGGTTGATGGCAATGGCCGCCGATAGGTTGAGACAATGCCTACCGCCAGGCCGGTCGCAGGATTGGTGTTGCAGCCGTATGGGTCGTTGCCCTCCTTGACCTCGACCTTGAATTCCGCCGTGGCCGGAATTGAAAGGCCTATGCGGATCAAGCCCTTGTCTATGACCAATTTATAAGCGCGCCGCTTTGCGCGCAGCGTTGAGACATCGTCGCTTGGGCAAGTTGCGCCGTCGACAAGCCGGAAGATCGGATCCGTACCGCGGCTTCTCTCGAACCGTTCGGCGACGCCACCCGGCGTTATCGTCCAGCCGCTCTGCGGCTGATGACAGGTGAAGCAGGTTCTGCCGTTCGTTCCCATATCCTTGAAGAACGCATTGTTCGAAGTGATCGTGGCGCCGTTGGGCTGGAATGACGCAATCGCACCATTTGGATCCAGATCCACTCTGAAGCGGTCAATGACTCGCGGGGTCGGTTGCGCGCCGTGATCGGCGTCCCTGTACCGACGCATTTTTTGCATATGGTCGATCATGGCGGGCGCAAAATCCGGCATGCTCGTCGCCTCCGGCACTTTTTGCGCCATCGCAAATTGCGATGCGCTACCGACGGTGCAGGCCAAAGCAATTCCCAGTGCAAAATTCTTCGAAGTCCCGATGATGTGTGATGTGGTGAAAGCCTTTGAGCCCGCGGTCACGATGTCGTCCTTCCAAAAAAGGTCGTACAATTTCAGCTCCGGCACTTTGAGTATGTGTGCAAACGAGTCGGCGGCGCGTCGCCTGAACGGACGGGGCAGGCATCTATTTTGAAGGATTGTTAATCGGTCGTTCGATCGGACGATCAGCCATCACCCTTTCAGGGGATGGAAGATGTGCGCATTGCGTCTGCATGGCGCGGAGATCGTTGCGACCGGATCGCACCCGGCCTTTTCGTTTTCTCTCCTGCCCGCAGCGGCACGACGGGTATAGACTGGGTGTCCGACCTGCCCATCAGAGGCGGGCAGCTCCTGGGAGGGACGGTATGAACCACAAGCATGTCGCGCGCCGCACCGTGCTAAAAGCCAGCGTGGCGCTTGGCGCAGCCACCATTTTTGCGCGACCGCTCAAGGCCGCGGCGCCACCGCAGAGTGCGGTGACGCCGGCGCTGATCGAGGCCGCGCGCAAGGAAGCCAAGGCCTCGTTTTATACCGCGCTTGAGCTTAATACCTCGGAGCGCCTCGCCCGCGCCTTCGAAGCGAAATATCCCGGCATTGCCATCCGGGTCGAACGATCAGGCGCCGAACGCGTGTTCCAGCGCATTGCGCAAGAACAGTCGAGCCGGATTTACGCCGTCGACGTGGTGTGCAGCACCGACCCATCGCATTTCATTGACTGGACCGACAAGAATTGGGTCGAGCCCTACGTGACAGAGGATATGGCCAAGCATTTTCCGCGCGATCAGGTCGATCCGAACGGAATGCACGCGACGCTCTGCGCCTGGCTCGAGGTCATCGGTTACAACACCAATTTGGTGAAGCCCGAAGATGCGCCCAAGAGCTACGCCGATCTGCTCGATCCGAAGTGGCAAGGCAAAATCGTCAAAGGCCATCCCGGCTACAGCGGCGCGATCCTGACCAATACCTATCTGTGGGTTCGCGAACTCGGCTGGCCGTTCCTGGAAAAGCTCGCGCAGCAGAAGGTCATGCAGCTGCAATCGGCCGCCGATCCGCCGAAGAAGATCGCCATCGGCGAACGCGCGGTGATGGCCGACGGCAACGACTACAGTCTGGAAGTTGGAAAATCGAATAAACAACCGGTCGAAGTCGTGCATCCGGCGGAGGGCTCGCCGGTCATTCCGGTGCCGTCGGGTATTTTTCGCAGTGCGCCCAATCCGAATGCCGCGCGGCTGTTTCAGAGTTTTCTGTTCAGTGTGGAAGCGCAGCAAATCTTCATCGACGTGTTCGCGCATCGCTCGTTCCATGCGCTGGCCAAGGAGAAGCCGGGCCGTGCGCCGTTGTCGAGCTTCAAGCTGTTGCAGGCCGATCCCAAACTGGTGCTGGCGCAGAGCGAGGAGATCAAGGCGCGCTACAGCAAGCTTTTCGGGGTATGAGCAGGTTCCTCCCTTCCCGAAAGGGATTACGGGCGCATTGCCGTGACGGCTTGCGCAATCTGATCGGGGCTTGTCACCGGCAGCGAGCAGCGCTCGCCAACGCATACGAAGGCCGCGCCTGCCAGCGTGGCCTTTACCTTTTCTTGTGCGGGGTGTGAAGCCGGCAGGTCGTTTGCACTGGCGGCACGCAGTACGATGCGATCGAGGAACGGCAGCTTAAGCGCGGCCTGCGCAAAGTGTTCTGCCTGTGAACCGATCGATACGATTTCTGCGCCACGCAGGCGCAGGTCGAGCGCATTGAGCAGCGCCACGTGGCCGAACAAATTACGCTCGGCCGCCGAAAGAATTCCATCGATCAGCCGGTCGGCCTTCTCGCGCCACGTGTCGTCGCCCGCTAACACCGCCAATCGCACAAGATTTTGCGCGGCTACCGCATTGGGATTGGGAGTGGCATCGTCTTGCGTTGAATGCGGTCGCAGCAGGAGGTCGCTGGCGTCGTCCGCAGAAAGATAATAGCCGCCCGTATCGTTGTCGGCGTAGTGCGCATCGAATGCGTTTTGCCATGCAAGCGCTCGTTCGAGGTAATGACGCTTGCCGGTCGCTTCATGGAGCGCCAGCGCGGCACGGATCATGGCGGCGAAATCTGAAGCCAGCCCTGGAAACAGCAATTTTCCGTCTCTCCAGGAATGCCCCAGCCGGTCGCCTTTACTCATTGTTTGCGAAATAAAATCGAATGCGCGCTTTGCCATATCAAGCCATAACGGCTCTTCAAGAATGATCCCCGCATTGACCAGCGCGGCGATCATCAATCCGTTCCAGTCGGCCAGAACCTTGTCGTCGAGACCGGGGCGCACGCGCGCGGCGCGCGCGTCCAGCAGGATCGTGCGCAAGCTCGCGAGTCGCGCCTCATCGGCCTCATTACGTTGCACATTCTTGAGCCGGTTGAGGATGTTGTGACCCTCGAAATTTCCCTCGTCGGTGACATCGTAGTGGCGCGCGAAGAACTCGCCGGCTTCCGGCCCAATCAGCTCGACGATTTCATTTTTCGACCAAACGTAGAACTTGCCTTCTTCGCCTTCGGAATCGGCATCGAGCGATGCGGCAAATGCGCCCTCGCCCGTGGTCATTTCGCGTCGAAGCCATTCTACGGTCTCACGGGCGCGCCGGGCGAATAACTGCGTTCCGCTACGCTGCCAGGCGAGTGCCAGCAACTCCAACAGTTGCGCGTTGTCGTAAAGCATCTTCTCGAAATGCGGCACCAGCCATTTCTCGTCTACCGAATAGCGGGAGAACCCACCGCCAAGATGATCATAAATGCCGCCCTCGCTCATTCTTTCCAGCGAATGTTCGACAGTTTCGAAGAAACGCGCGTCGTTTGTGCGCAAACCGGTGCGCCACAGCATTTCAAGGATGGCTGGCTGCGGAAACTTCGGCGCGCCGCGCAAACCGCCATTGGTTTGATCAAACATGTTGCCGAGCTGCATGGCAGCGGCGTCGAGCTCCTTCAGCCCGATGGTGACTTTGCCCGCCGGCCGCGCCTTGTCGGAAAGCCGCGACAACAGCGTCGCACGATTCTGCTCGATCCGGTTCGGCTCCTCGCGAAATAGCCGGGCCACTTCGCGCAAGACCTCGACAAAGGCCGGCCGGCCGAAGCGCGACTCTTTGGGAAAATATGTACCACCCCAAACCGGCTCAGCTTGCGGTGTGAGAAACATCGTCAGCGGCCAGCCTCCCTGCTCGCCCAGGAGATGGAGCGCATTCATGTAGATCTGATCGATATCTGGCCGTTCTTCGCGATCCACTTTGATGTTGACGAACAGTTCGTTCATCACGTGCGCAGTGGCTTCATCCTCAAACGACTCGTGTGCCATGACGTGGCACCAGTGGCATGCGGCGTAACCAACCGAGAGCAGGATCGGCCGGTTTTTAGCCTTCGCCTCGGCCAAGGCGTCCGGTCCCCAGGTCCACCAGTCAACCGGATTGTGCTTGTGCTGGAGCAGATACGGTGACGTGGCTTTGCTGAGACGGTTTATGTGCGCACTGTTTAGAGCCGCCGACATCAAAGCAGCCTAGCGTGGATCAGCGCCGACAGGAAACCGCTCAACCGGCTTGCGTCAAGGCAATATCGCGAACGCTCGCGCAGGGAAGCCGAGTCCTTTTTGTACTTTCGGCCATGTCACAACGATCAACGCACCCTTCGCCGGCACTTTGTCGAGGTTCGCCATGACTTCGATCTGGTAGTGCCCATGCTGGAGGAGGTAGGTCTCCGAGTCCATTTTGTCGGTGGTGTCGGTGTCCATCGCCTCGTGGCCGGTCGCCACCACGCCGCGCTGCTCGTAAAGGAACTTGATGGTCTCAAAGGCCCAGGCCGGGAACGGTGCACGCTTGAAACGCTCCGGGTTGGTGGCCCAGTCCTTGTACATGTCGGTGCGTAGCGCGACGAAAGCGCCGCGCGGAACGGGGCCGTACCTCTTTTCCCACGCCCTTAGATCGGAAACCGAAAAGGCGTGATTGGGGTCGTTCTTCAGATAGGGCGTGTCGTCGAGTACGACCAACGGCAGAATCATGTGCTTGAGCGGGATCTCGTCCATGGTGATCCCCTTTTCATCGAAATGTGCCGGCGGATCGACATGCGTGCCATATTGTCCGACCATTTCGTAGAAAGTGGCGCGGAAGCCGTCGTCCTTGATCGTGTAAGGCCGGTGCGTTTTCGGATCGGCCGCGGGCGTCATCTTGGCTTGGCCAAAACCGGACCACACCGGCGTCTCCGGTCCGAAGCTATGAGTGAGATCGACAAATTGTTTCGACGTCAGCACGCGATAGGCACGTGCGAGATCTTGCTCGGCGTGAACGGTGCCGACGCTCAAGGTCAACGACACCAGTAAGCCCGCGAAGCCGGATGAATATCGAATCATGGTGCCCTCTCCAACCGTGTGACGACCAGGCGCCAATTATAACGCTATTGCGTCGTTTGCCTTCAGAGGCTGTCAGAGCACCCGATAAATCTCCCAACGTGCTGAGCCCGAGACCACATAAGGCTCCATGTCCTTGCTCCATTTTTTGTGGGAGTCGATTTTACCAAGCGCCGCCCAACATTTCTCGAGGTCGGCAAGATCGGCGACGGCCCATTCGTGCACGAGGGTTGCTTCGCGTGCGCCGATGGAGCCAGTCAGCATTCGTCCCTTTTCGGGTGTCCAGCCGATCTGCGGCGCCACGTCCCGTGCCCAGCCGCGCAGCATGTCGATGACGGTCTGCTTGTGCCCGAAGCGGGTATCGATTTGCCAGCGTGCGATCATCATGGCGCTGCCCCCTACTCGTCCCAGGCCTGCACGACGGTCTGGCGTGCGATCTTGCCGAACTTGAGTTCGCACATCGTGAGGCAGAGGACCTTGACGCCATCGGGATAAGCGCAGGCCTGACTGAAGGCAATTTTGTTGCCGTCGGTGATGCTGCTCTCGATCTGGTGCGTCATCGCGCGGCTGCACACATCGTCCCAGAATGTTCCGATCGCGATCTTGCCCTTCACTTCGCGCGGGTTGCTCGGTGGATTATTGCGGTCGACGATGCGCAACAGCGCGTCGTCGCTGTAGAAGCTCGTAAGCATCGTGCCGTTACGGGTTTCGATCGCCTGTTTGAGCGCATCTGCGTTCACGGCATTGGCTATCACGTTCATGGTGTCCTCCGGATGTTTCGGGATGGTCCACTCCCGCTGCCTGTTTGGGCGGCACACCATCGCTGCTCGAGGCTTACGGTTAGGCCAGAACGGCGGCCCCCGCTTCGCCCAATGGGGCCATTTTGATATGGCCCGGACGGGCTATAGCCCGCGACGGGAAGCCGTACGTCCAATCAGAGCCGCGGCGGCGGCGCGTGTTGGCAGATCGAGCTTGAGCAGGATATTGGCGACGTGCCGCTTGATCGTATGGTCGCTTAAGTGAAGACGCTCGGCGATCGCAGCATTGCTTAACCCATCGGCAACGAGCGTGAGAACCTCACGCTCGCGCGCGCTCAAGGTTTCGAGACTCTCAGGGCGCGTGACTGATGTGGCCGGTTCGAGGTGTTGCACGTCGGTGACCGCAAGGAGCCGCAGTTCCCCAATTCCATTAATCGTTTCGCCACCGCGTTCCATGAAATGGAGGCCGGAGCCGGCGACCAGATCGGCGACGACGCCAGACACCAAAATCTCAGCCGCACGTGCTTTGCCTGAAATGTCTTGCGCGATATGGACGGTCAGTCCGGAAAACACATTGTCGCGAACCTCGACTTCGCCGGTATGAACACCCGCCGCGATATCGAGGCCGTGAGTCCGCGCGGCGTCCTGAACGGCCAAGCCGCAGCGCACGGCCCGCGCAGGCCCGTCGAAATATCCGATGATCTCCTCGGGACTGATTGATCCGAGACGACCATTGCAGCGCGCAAAGGCCTGCACGGCGGTGCCGTGCAGTTTCTCGAGCCTTTCTTGCCAGGTACTGTCGCCCAAACGCGTAGCCTGCTGGATCGGCGATACGAGCTTGATCGCAAGGACGGTTGCCAGCACTCGGTCGCCGATCGGAGCCGGCCGCGTACCGGTAAGGAATTCTTCGATTTCGTCGATGATCGGATCGATATCGCCGGTCCAGATCGGATGGTCGCGGCCGGCAAATTCGGCAAAGCGA
>DATFVF010000158.1:0-3031 GCA_035260465.1 Pseudolabrys sp.
CTACTCCATCCCAATAGTTCTCGGTGGGACCCATGAAGTCGCGAATGGCCGGATCGGTCGACCAGACGCGACGAAGCGCCGCATGTCGGAGCGCCGAAGATACGCCCGCCTGCATAAAGGCTGAAATGTCGGTTCCGGCACCAATCGACTCGATCGGCGGCAGGTCGCTAGCATCAATTTTCGGTTTGGGAGCCGCGGCTGGTTCTGAAGGCGGGCTTACCGCCTCGCCCGGTACGCCCGGCGCCTCTGCCTGTTGGTCTTTAGTCTCTTTTCCCGGCACATACGCAGCTTCACGTTTGCGGCGCGACCAACGGCTAAGGAAATTGTCGGGATCGTTCATTTGCGATCCTCTCGCCCAGGTGGCGTTCGCCGGGCCAGCGCTTCCGTGTTCGCGCGGTCGCGTTTTCGTTTCGCGAACGCTCGCTCAACATGGTGTTCGGCCACGAACGCCGCAACCGTCTCGCGCAATTGTTCCGGCATTGTAACCGCTTCCACTATATTGGAGCCGGCTTCGGTCATGCCCTCGCCTTCGGCTGGATCTGCGGTCACCGCAGCCAATTCATATGGAGGATCGCCCTCAACCGGCCGCAAGATGATCCAGAGCAGTGGCGCTTCCATTTGCAAATTGTCGCGGTAGTGCGCTGTCTCCGTCCGATACAGCTCGATCGGAGCGGCGCCCGCGTAAAATGTTGCACGCTCACTATCCTCGGCAAGCTTTGTCCAAGGCGGTGTATCCGGCACACCGGCAAGCACCCTGACGGGACGCCAATGAAAATCTGCCCAAGGACTCGCGCTCTTGCTGCGCTCGACCACAACGCCAACAGGAATGCTTGCAAGTGGAATTACGGCGCTCAACTCACGGCCTCCAGATGCCGCACTGGCAAACCGATCAATAGGTTCTGTGGTTTCATGCGAATAGTTTTGTCTGGCGCCATGGCGAGTATGAGATAGACGGACTCGCCCTTCACCTTGTCGAGCATGAGCGCCGGATCGCGAAAGTTCAACCGAAACAGGCCGACCACGCGCGCCATGGTCGCTTCGTCAATATCTTCGCCCTGCCACAGCAAATCGCCAATTTTAGTGGCATCGGCGTCAAGACCGACATACCACGCCAGATTGACTTCGCTCAGCTCTGCGAGCGCTTCAATGCTCACATCGATGCCAATTACATGCGCTATCCAACGCTGCATCGCCTGCGCGAGCGCGTCTAGTCCGTCGCGGCCCGCAGTCAGATCGAGTGCCATGTCGAATTGATCGCTACGTTCCCAATAACTATCGGCATTGTCGACGTTGATAATATCGATGTTGGCTTCAGGCGGAATCCCAAACATTGAAACAAGCGGCGTCACCGGCGCCGTATTGACGCCGCCGATTGTTTCCTCGTCGGCCACAATTAACGAGCCGTCGTGCAGTGTGACACGCTGAGTACGAAAAAAGAGTTCGGCGGCGCGCACGATGCGTGCATCCTTGATACCGTCGAGTGCATTGCGCAGAATCACATGCACGAGCTGGTTGATGAAAAGCGGCGGGATTTTGCCGGCCCCATTGCGCACCAGTTCTGCGTAAGCTCCTTCCAACGTCTTATGGCGCAGTAGGTGATCTCTGAAAGTAATCAGAAGTTGCCAGTTTTCGCGGGCATCGGGATCGGTGATGGATGCGATATCGGAGGCAGAAACTGAAATGCGAGGATCAGCAAGCAGCGCCGCATGCAATGAACGCTCGACCGTACAGGCTTCCGGCGGCGGCAGCAGCTCCGGACGGGCCAAATACAATTTTAAAAACTCATCTGTGACATGCAGTCCACCACCCTGCTCTCGGTCGAGCAGGTGATGGCCACTGGAGATCCAGAAGTCGTTCATTTGCGCTCCCGGCCGGCCATGGCGATCAGGTCAAGCTGATCACTCGTCTGCTCCTCTTCGCCTTCGACCTCAAGGAAAGAGAAAGCCCGCGCGGGCTTTATGCCGTTGCGCGGGCGCAGGGTACGAAACGACTCGCGAACCGCGCCGTCTTCGAACGTGCGGTACACCGCGACCAGCGTGTCCTCCGGCTGCGTGCATAGTGACTCGACGAATACGACTTCCTCTTCGGCTGCCGCGACCGCGTCGTCTATTGTGGGTGCACCGAAATTCGCTACCAACTGCTTTGCCAAAGAGTCGACCACCGCCAGCCGATCGCCTTCACTCGCCTCGACGATCTGCACCAGTGTAGACCATCCAAGTGTCGATACTCCGAGGAACCCGCTGCGAAATGCAGCGCGCGCCTTGCCTTCGAGGGCGTTCGGATCGTGATTCCAAAACGCAAATGCGCCCGACACGGCCCATTCTCCCGGCTCGGCCACTTTTTCGAATACAAAAGTATCCGATGCATCGAGTCGTATGGTGCGAATGAGCTTCACGTGCGCGGTCCCTTGCTCGCCGGATCAAACCAGGCAGGTTGACCGAGCCGCGGCAAAAACTCTTGCCGGGCAACCTCGGCCTTGCCCATGCGGCGAACCAGCAAATCGCCGTTCTCGTCAACATTGCGCGTTACACCATGCTCGCGAGCCAGCCGCTCCAGATAGCTTTTTGCTACAGCGCTGAAGCCGCTTTCCTGCCAAGCATCGACCGCAACCATGAAATGGCGTGCAAAACTTTCCACGACGTGGTTGGACATTGCATCGGTGAACCCTTCCTCCTCCAGTGCCGTGACGAACGGATTCAAGCCGGGTTCGGCGCCCGTCATCGACACTGTGCGGATCATGCCACCGAATACCAGCCACGGCGGCGTTTCGTCTTCATCGACATTCTGCGGCCAGGCAAGCCTACCGCCGCCTACGAGGCCTTGATTGACGAGGAGCGAATCTGGCCAATCGATGATGATGGAGGTTTCGGGCTGTGCGTGGGCCGCGAGCGCATCGGCCAGTGCGGCCATACCGGCATAAAATGTGCGGCGGGCCTTAATCAACGGTTCGTCCGGCTCTAGCACCACCGCGAACTCCGCGAGGTCGAAACGCCCGACATATACCAATGTCCCGGCGCCCAGTTCCGGGGCG
>DATFVF010000159.1:0-12433 GCA_035260465.1 Pseudolabrys sp.
CGCCAGTTTCAGGGCTCCGAAGAACGCTGCAAGTTTAATCAGCCCGATCGGCCCAAGACCGAAAATGCGACCAATCGCGAAGATGAATTGCGAACGCCAAACGTCTTCCAGGCCGTAACTCGGCGAAGTAAGGACGCGCAAACCGTCGTAACCCCAGAACAGGGTGAAATAGAGCGCAATCGCAAGAATGATAACCATTGTGGCAACAGAAATTTTTTGCACGGATCCCTCCTGACGCGAGGCTCCATGCGTAGGCGCTTCAAATTCTATTTTCAAAAGAAACCGAAACTTTACCTTACCCGTTAGCCTTCTGGGCTTGGCCAATTAACCAAGCAAGGCGAAAAGTTCCAGCTATCGCAAGGCAGAAACCGGGTGGGCCTTGCGAGCGCGAGCGCCTAAATCGCGAGCTGTCCGGCGATACGACATGCCGGCCAGAATGCGACCGCCGGAGATGGATTCGTGGCCGGTTTACGTGCGGCTCTGACTGGAAACGGCGTAGCGGAATTGATCGGCGCCGCGATTTCATTCGCTTTCATCCGGCGCAATTCACTGCACGCCGAATCGTGAATGTCACTAGCCTCCGCGTCCCTCGCGAAATGCCTGCGGAGTCGTGCCCGTTTGCTTGCGGAAAAAGCGGGTAAAGTGCGATGGGTCTGAAAATGCCAGACCGTAGGCGATCTCATGAATCGCCTGGTTCGTAAATACAAGTTGACGCTTGGCCTCGGTCAGGACGCGCTGACGGATCAAGTGGCCGGCGGTTACTCCGGCCGCTCGTTTCACGTGGTCGTTGAGCCGATCCGGTGTCATGGCCAACTTCTCAGCATAGAAACTTATCAGCCGCTCCTTTCGGAAATGCTCATCCACCAGCCGCCGTAATTCATCGACACGCGCATCTGAATGCGACAACGTCACGGTGCCGCTACGGGCGCGGCTCGCCGCCAGCCGCACGACCTCGATTGCGATGAGTGCAAGCAACCCACGCATCGCCAGGCGATGGCCCTCTCGTGCAAGGGCATCCTCTTCGTGTAAATCCCCGCATAAAGCAGACAGGCGCTTTGCCTCCGCCGCGTTCGCCAGCGGCACCAGCGGTTCAACCGCAACCGCTTTAAGCCGCGCGAGTGCTTCACCCGACTGATCGCCGAGTGCATCGGCGACATCTTCGGTAAAGCTCACCACCCAACCATCAGTCACTTGCGGGGTGAACCGAAAGCCGTGCGCGATGGTCGCGGGCACGAGAATGACTGTCGGAGCGGCGAATTTGGCGGTTACCGTTTCAAAACTCATCTCGCCGCCGCCCTTCTCGATCAGCAGCACCTGAAAAAGATTGCGATGACGGTGCGCCCTGATCGTCCAGTCATGGACCGAAGAGCGTGAGGCGATCGTCTCAATATGGATGAAGTCGAACGCCGAGTCGTCCGGCGGATCGCCATACAAATGAAACAGAGGCAACGCCGACACAGTGCCCATAAGCCCAGCATATGTGAGCTGGCTCGCAAAGGCCAACGACGACCACGCGCACAAATGAAAACCCCGCCTTGCGGCGGGGCTTTCCTGACTTCATTTTACGTTAGCGGTTTTGCTGTCCGCCGCCCTGCTGGCCACCCTGTTGGCCGCCCTGCTGCTGCTGGCCGGGCTTCTGTTGTCCGCCGCCGCCCTGCTGGCCACCCTGCTGCTGACCACCTTGCTGCTGTTGGCCGGGCTTCTGGTTTGGATTTTGATTCATTTTTGGATTTTGATTCATTATCTTCCCTCTCCAATATTGTTGAAGAAGCGCCAGCAATCCGCTTGCGCTTCCTGGTAAAAGACAATGCGTGGCCGTACCATTCGTTCCCGTTCAAATCCTCGGTCAAGTTTGAAGAAATGTGTTTGGAACCCGGCCTTGCACGACAAGTTCCTTCTCCGCAACGCGGAGGAGCGACATGGAACGCTAAGCGACATGGGATGCTAAGCGACATGGGACGCTATTCGTTACTTTGGCTACTCGGGGTGCCTAACCTGATTCTGGTACAGTTATGGATATTCGGCGGCCTACATTAGCCGACGTCACCGGCGCCAAAGTCGACATCACTGACGCCAAGTTTTGATCTTATTTCGGCCACTGAAAAGGCCGCACACGGGCCCTCCCGATTGGACTTAGGAACACGTTCTCGACGCGGCGTTTGCCGCACCCGCTATGCCCTGTTAAGCCTTTGATATTGGGAAGGCGCAGGGGACGGGGATGGAGGTCTTCCTCCAGCAATTCATTAACGGCATTACGCTCGGCTCGATCTATGGCCTGATTGCCATCGGCTACACCATGGTGTTCGGCATTATCGGCATGGTGAACTTCGCCCACGGCGATGTGTTCATGGTGTCAGTCTTCATTGCTTTAATCACCTTCCTTCTGCTTGTGAATTTTCTAGGGATTTCGTCGATCGCTCTTGCGCTTTTCCTGGTCCTGATCGTAGCGATGTTGTTCACTTCGCTGGTCAACTGGACGATCGAGCGGCTCGCCTATCGGCCGTTGCGAGGCTCATTCCGCCTCGCGCCATTGATCTCAGCAATCGGCATGTCGATCTTCCTGTCGAACTTCGTGCAGGTAACACAAGGACCGCGCAATAAGTCGATCCCGCCAATGGTGCAGGGCGACTTTGTCTTGTTCACCCAAAACGGCTACGCGGTGACGCTGTCGCTTAAGCAACTCATCATCTGGGGTGTCACAGCTCTATTGCTTGCGTGCTTTTGGTACTTGGTCGCCAAGACACCTCTCGGCCGCGCTCAGCGCGCTTGCGAGCAGGATCAGAGGATGGCGGCTCTGGTCGGCGTCGACGTCAACCGCACGATCTCGATGACATTTGTGATCGCCGCCGCGCTCGCCGCCGTCGCGGGCACGATGTACCTCATGTACTACGGTGTTGTTAGTTTTGCCGATGGTTTCGTGCCTGGCGTGAAGGCATTCACCGCCGCGGTGCTGGGTGGCATCGGATCCCTGCCAGGCGCGGTTATCGGTGGATTATTGATCGGTCTGATCGAAACCATGTGGTCGGCATATTTTTCCATCGACTACAAGGACGTCGCCGCCTTTTCCGTGCTGGCGATTACGTTGATTTTCTTGCCGCAAGGGCTGTTCGGGCGGCCCGATGTCGAAAAGGTCTGACGACATGGACGATGACGCGCATGGCGGGCGCGTCGATATCACTCGCGCGCTACGAGATGCGGGTGTTACCGCCTTGGTCGCATTCGGCCTGTTCCTGCCGCTCATCGGATTCCAAACCGTAACGGACTTCCGTAACGACCTGATCCTGATCACACGTTGGCCTTTGCTAATCGCCACGGTCGCCATCGTCGGGTTTGGCCGCCTCGCCTATTCAATCGCGATCGAACCAAGACTCAGCCGGCGCACACTTCAGCGCGCGGAAGCGCCGGCGTGGCGCACGCGGTTGCGCAAATGGTTCGTGCCGTTCGCTGTCGGATTCGTCATTGCCTACCCGGCAATCGTTGTCCTCGGCGTGGGCTTCGGGGGTGCAGTGAAGTGGATCGATAACTTCGGGATCCAGATTCTGATTTATGTGATGTTGGGTTGGGGCCTCAATATCGTCGTCGGCCTCGCGGGGCTCCTCGATCTCGGTTATGTCGCATTCTACGCTGTGGGTGCCTATTCATACGCGCTGCTCGCCAAAACTTTCGGCCTGTCATTCTGGTTACTGTTACCGATGGCGGGGATCCTCGCGTCTTTCTGGGGAATATTACTCGGCTTCCCCGTGCTCAGGCTGCGCGGCGATTACCTTGCTATCGTTACACTCGCCTTCGGCGAAATCATCCGCATTGTTTTGATCAACTGGGTGGACCTGACCAATGGCTATGCGGGCATCACCGGCATCCCGCGACCTACCTTCTTCGGAATTCCATTCAATGCCGACGATGGTGGTTTCGCCGCCAGATTTGGTCTGGAGTATTCGCCAATTTACCGCACCATCTTTTTGTACTATCTCATTCTTGCGCTCGCGTTTCTGACTGCTTTCGTGACGATGCGCCTGCGGCGCCTGCCGGTCGGCCGCGCGTGGGAAGCTCTCCGCGAAGACGAAATCGCGTGCCGCTCGCTTGGCATCAACACCACCAACACCAAACTCACCGCTTTCGCGACAGGCGCGATGTTTGCGGGGTTTGCCGGTTCATTCTTCGCCGCACGGCAGGGCTTCATCTCACCTGACTCGTTCACATTCCTGGAGTCCGCGACAATTCTCTCGATTGTCGTACTCGGCGGCATGGGGAGTCAGATCGGTGTCGCCATCGCAGCGATTGCAATGATCGGCGGCACCGAGATCATGCGAGAACTCGACTTTCTCAAGTTGATTTTTGGCGCCACCTTCGATCCGACCCAGTACCGGATGCTCCTGTTCGGCCTTGTGATGGTGCTGATCATGATCTGGCGCCCACGCGGGCTGATCACAACACGCGAGCCTTCGATAGTCCTGAAGGAGCGCAAGACCATCGCCGCGGACCTGGTCAAGGAAGGCCACGGGTAATGACGGCCGACAACGACATGGTGCTTCGGGTCGAGCATTTGACCATGCGTTTCGGTGGACTCGTCGCAGTGGACGATGTGTCATTCACCGCAAAACAAAGCGATATCACCGCGCTGATTGGGCCGAACGGCGCCGGCAAGACGACCGTATTTAATTGCATTACCGGATTTTATCGTCCAAGCGAGGGTCGAATCGCGCTCCGCCATGGGGATATCGCGGCTTGGGATTGGCTCGAAACACTCACCGATAGCGGTGAACGCAATCTCGTTCGCCCGCAGGGCGAACTCCATCTCCTTGAACGGATGCCTGACTACCTGGTGACGCAACAGGCGCGAATCGCCCGTACATTCCAAAACATTCGTCTGTTTCCGGGAATGACGGTGCTGGAAAACCTGCTGGTCGCTCAACACAACCGGTTGATGCTGGCATCCGGCTATTCGCTTCTCGGGATCCTCGGCTTTCCATCGTTTGCCGCAGCCGAGCGCGCGGCAATCGAACAGGCGCGCACATGGCTCGACCGGGTTGGCCTCACCGCGCGCGCCGATGACGCCGCCGGCGACCTGCCTTATGGCGCGCAGCGGCGGCTCGAGATAGCGCGCGCCATGTGCACCAATCCGGTACTTCTGTGTCTCGACGAACCGGCAGCTGGACTAAACGCACGTGAAAGCGCCGAACTCAACGAACTCCTGCGCGCGATCCGCGATAACCACGGCATTTCGGTCCTGCTGATCGAGCACGACATGTCGGTGGTGATGAAAATTTCCGACCATATCGTGGTGCTCGACTATGGCGTCAAAATTGCCGATGGCACACCAGCTGCAATCCGCGACGATCCAAAAGTGATTGCGGCCTATCTTGGGGTCGCCGACAAGGATGTCGCGAAAGTCGAGGCGGAGGTCGGACTATGACCACTCCGCTGCTCTCGATACGCGGCGTCAAGACCTTTTACGGCCGCGTGATGGCGCTGAAAGGTGTCGATCTCGTTGTCAACGAGGGGGAAATTGTCACGTTGATCGGCGCGAATGGTGCCGGAAAATCTACGCTGATGATGACCGTTTGCGGAAATCCTCAAGCGCGCGAGGGCACCATTGAATTTGCCGGCCGAGACATCACGAAACTACCGACGCATGAAATAGCGCGGCTTAAACTCGCTCAAGCCCCGGAGGGCCGTCGCATTTTCTCACGCATGACAGTTCTCGAGAATTTGCAAATGGGCGCCAGCACGGCGGAACCTTCCGACTTCGACCGCGACCTTGAACGTGTGCTCACGCTGTTTCCACGATTGAAACAGCGCATCGGTCAACGTGGCGGCACCCTCTCAGGCGGCGAACAGCAGATGCTGGCAATCGCCCGCGCTCTCATGGCACGCCCCCGGCTGTTGCTGCTTGATGAGCCGTCGCTTGGTCTGGCACCGATGGTCGTCCGTCAGATTTTCGATGCCATCAAAGCGCTCAATACGGAGAGCGGTCTCTCTGTATTTCTGGTCGAGCAAAACGCGTATCACGCGCTTAAGCTTGCGCATCGCGGTTATGTAATGGTCAATGGATTAATTACACTGACCGGTACCGGAGGCGAATTGCTCGAGCGACCCGAAATCAAGTCGGCCTATCTCGAAGGGGGTCGGCATTGAACGAGGTCTTTACCGCCTTCTCAATCCCCGAATTTCTCTATGAGGAACGCTCACTGGGCGTGTTCCTGCTGGTTACCATAATTTTGGGTGGTGGAGCAGCGCTGCTTGCAGGCCGGGCGATTGCAACGACCTGGCGCCCCCAGTGGCAAGTGGTCGCATATGGCCTCATTCTGGGCGGCGCCGTTCGCTTTATTCATTTCAGTTTGTTCGCCGGCACTTTGCTGTCGCCGCACTATTATTTGGTCGACAGCGCGTTCTGCATAGCTTTCGGATTTCTGGGGTTCAGGACGGCGCGGCGCTCACAGATGGTCTCACAATATCGCTGGCTCAACGAAGCCGCCGGCCCGATGCGCTGGCGCCGCAAATTACCCTGACGTAGTATGAGGCCAAATCGACTGCGCTAACTGCTGTTTGAGGGGAACAAAGATGAACAAAGTCATTTCACTTGGCCTCGTGCTGAGTATTACCGTAGCCACGGCGGCAACGGCGACGGCCCAAGTCAAACTCGCCGTGGGCGGCCCGATCACCGGTCCGAGCGCCGCGACCGGTGCGCAGATGAAGAATGGTGTCGACCAGGCCACCGTCGACATCAACGCCGCCGGCGGGATCCTTGGGCAAAAGGTCATCGTCTCCTATGGCGATGACGTTTCCGACCCCAAGCAAGGCGTTTCGGTTGCCAACAAATTCTCCGCTGACGGCGTGAAGTTCGTCATCGGCCACTATAATTCCGGCGTCACTATCCCATCGTCTGAAGTCTATCAGGAAAATGGCATCCTCCAGATCACGCCGGCGTCGACCAATCCCACAGTCACCGAGCGCAAGATGTGGAACATCTTCCGGGTCTGTGGTCGCGACGACCAGCAAGGGCAAGTCGCCGGCGAATACATCGTAAAACATTTCAAAGGCAAGAAGATCGCTATCGTTCACGACAAGACGACCTACGGTAAAGGCCTTGCCGACGAAACAAGAAAGACAATGAGCAAGGCCGGAATGAAGGAAGTTCTTTATGAAGGCGTGAACACTGGCGAGAAGGATTATTCGGCGCTGGTGTCGAAGATCAAACAATCGGGAGCCGACCTGATTTATTGGGGTGGCCTCTACACAGAAGGCGGCTTGATTGTGCGTCAGATGCGCGATCAAGGCGTGAAAGCTCCGCTCATGGGCGGCGACGGCATCACGTCCGACGAATTTGCATCAGTCGGAGGCCCGGGAGTCGAAGGCACACTGATGACCTACGGTCCCGATCCACGCAACAAGCCAGATGCCAAGAAAGTGGTAGAGGAATTCCGCGCCAAAAAATTCGAGCCGGAAGCCTACACGCTCTACAGCTACGCCGGCGTGCAGATCATCAAGCAAGCAGCCGAAGCGGCTAAATCTCTCGACCCCAAGAAAGTCGCGGAGAAAATGCATTCAGGCATGCCATTCAAAACCGTGCTCGGCGATATCGCTTTCGACAAGAAAGGTGACATCACCAAACTCGACTACGTGATGTACATCTGGAAAAAAGATCCCAGCGGCAAGATCAATTACGTCGAATGCCCGGGTTCCGATTGCAGCAACATGAAATAGGAAACCGCATGATGCGACTTGAAAGCCCGCCAACCGGCGGGTTTTCTTTTTTGTCAGCCAATTTTTCCAAGCACCGGGAATGTCTCGAGCAGCCACACACTCAATTGGTTGACGCTACCGGTCAGGAACGCAATTCCGGTTAGCACCAGCAACGCGCCCATCGCCTGCTCTACGCGGTGAAGATAGTTGCGGAAGCGCGAGAGAAATCCCGCGAACGGCTCAATCGCAAAGGCCGCAATGATGAATGGAATCCCGAGACCGAGCGAATACACCGCGAGCAGACTTGCGCCTTTAGCCACAGTCGTTTCTGACGCTGCCACGGCCAGGATGGCGGCGAGGATTGGCCCAATGCATGGTGTCCAACCGAATGCAAAGGCAAGCCCCATCACATAGGCGCCCCAAAGCCCAACAGGCTTGGCGACCTCGAGCCTTTTTTGCCGATGCAGAAACGCGATTTGCGTCACACCAAGAAAATGCAGACCCATGATGATAATGACGATGCCAGCAATAGTGGCGAGAGGACCCGAATAAGCCCGGATGAGCGACCCGATGACGCTGGCGCTGGCGCCGAGCGCCACAAACACCGTCGAAAAACCAAGCACAAACAGCGCAGCTGCGGAGACAGTTTCTCGCTTGACCTGCGGCTCCGATTCCTTGTCTGCGAAGCGTTCGAGCGAGGTGCCCGCCAGATACACAAGGTACGGCGGCACGAGCGGAAGCACGCAAGGAGACAGGAAACTGACCAAGCCCGCGATCAACGCAGCCAGGAAGGTGACTTCGCCATTCATGGGGCCTCTCATGCGACGCGATGGGTTTGCTTGCAAGCGCCGTGCGACTGTTTCGCCGGATCGTGATCGGACGTGATAGGCTAGCCACCGGGAGAGAATATGGCGCGCAATCTGATTACCGATGTTGCCGGCGTGCGGGTCGGGCACGCGGGTGATGCCAAGCTCGGGTCCGGGGCTACCGCAATCATTTTCGACACCCCGGTCGTCGCGAGCATCGATGTGCGGGGCGGCGGCCCCGGGACCCGTGAAACTGCCCTGCTCGACCCGGCCCAGACCGTGGAAGGAATCGATGCCATCGTCCTATCCGGCGGATCCGCTTTTGGTCTCGACGCAGCGTCGGGCGTGCAAGCCTGGCTGCGCGAACAGGGCCGCGGCTTTCAGGTGCGTGAGGCGCGCGTGCCGATCGTGCCAGGCGCGATCCTGTTCGACTTGCTTTCGGGCGGTGACAAAAATTGGGGCCGTTACCCGCCCTATCGCGAGCTCGGCTACGAAGCGGCGCGAGGGGCGAGCGCCGATTTTGCGCTCGGCAGCGCCGGTGCGGGTCTTGGCGCCACAACCGTCAACCTCAAGGGCGGCATAGGCTCGGCCAGCGCGCAAACGAGTAGCGGCTACACCGTCGGCGTGCTTGCGGCCGCCAACGCGGCTGGCAGCACGACTGTCGGCAATACTCCACATTTCTGGGCTGCTCCGTTTGAAGAAGGAAAAGAATTTGGCGGGCGTGGCTGGCCTGTTCCGTTTCCCGCAGACGCTCTCGCATTTCGCAGCAAAGGCGTTCCGGGTCAGAACACAACCCTCGCCGTGGTCGCAACCGACGCCGAACTTACGAAAGCACAGGCAAAACGGCTTGCGGTGATGGCGCAGACTGGACTTGCACGTGCGATCTATCCCGTGCACACGCCGCTCGATGGCGACCTCGTTTTTGCTGCCGCTATTGGACAAAAGCCATTGCCGGATCCGGTATTTTCGCTCAGCGAGCTCGGTATGGTCGCGGCGAATGTGCTCGCCCGCGCCATTGCACGCGGGGTCTATGCGGCAACCGCTCTTCAGGTCCCCGGGGCACTGCCGAGCTGGCGCGATCGTTTCGGCTGAAACTTGCGAACCGTATTGGCCTCCGTGCGTTGCTACAGTATGCCATCGACCGCCATCGCCGACATCCACTACGACCCTAAGCGCGAGCGGCTGACCGTTACCTTCGTAACCGGCCGGATTTATGAGTATGTCGATGTTCCGAGCGAAGTGGCGGCCTCGTTTCAGTCGGCACTTTCAAAAGGCATGTTCTTCAACACCTATATCCGCGATCGGTATGATTTTCGGGAGATGACGCTGGCGCACTAGTCGAACCGTTCGGCACGATAAGGCGCCGGATCACAGAATGGAGTTTCGGCGGCCATCAGTTCCGCAATCAAGCGTCCGGTCGCCGGCCCGAGTGTAAGGCCCCAATGCGCGTGACCGATTGCGAGCCAAAGGCCAGCATACCCA
The DNA here is from genome assembly GCA_035260465.1 of Pseudolabrys sp. GTDB lineage: Bacteria > Pseudomonadota > Alphaproteobacteria > Rhizobiales > Xanthobacteraceae > Pseudolabrys. The sequence continues at coordinate 9,972 of DATFVF010000159.1, forward strand.
GGCGCGCGGCCTATCACCGGGCGCGAATCCGGAAAGCACGGGCGGCTGCCAAGCCATGTCTTGTCGTCGGCGCGGGTCCCTATTGGAAATAACTCTCGCACGCGTGGCAAGATTCTGTCGAATTGTGCGGGGGACGGTTCTGCGTCGCGCGCAGCGAATTCGACGCCGGTTGTCACGCGGAGCCCCTGCTCCATCGGCGTGATCAGATACCCAGCCTCAGCGTCGAGGACCGGCCGCGAGAGCCCCGCATTCCCCTCTGCCCGAAAGTGCCGGTGATAGCCACGCTTCACAGCGAGGGGCAGCTTTATGCCCAGGGAATTAAGCAGATCGGGCGCCCATGGTCCGAGCGCCACCACGCATTCAGCAGAATCGAGTGATCCTTCGTTAGTCTCTACCCGCCAACGGTTTCCCGCCCGATGCAACGAGCGTGCATCACCGGTCACAGTAACACCACCAAGTGCCCCAAAACGTTTGGCATAGGCGCGTGTTACTCCGAGTGGGTTGCTGACGCTTGCCGCCTGCGGCCAGAAAACGGCGTGCGCGAACACCGGCTTGAGCGATGGCTCGAACGCCAGCGCCCCCGCAGTGTCGAGCGATTGGAGCGGTAAGCCGAATTTGGTAGCGAGCTCAAATTCCGGCGCAAGCGCGCGAAAGCTTTTTTCACCACGGTAGACCTTGAGCCAACCGGTCTTTCGCAGGAAATGTGTCGCGTCGGCCTCGCCCATCAACGCTTCATGCTCTGCAACTGCGCGCGAAAACAGCGGACGGATCAGCCGCGCGGTCTCCGCCAGACGCTCCGGACGCGATGCAGCGCGGAATGCAAGCAGCCAAGGCATGATCGAAGACAAGAACGCTAAATGATAGTTTGCTTCGCCCGCGCGTTTGAGCGCGATCCGGATGAGTGCGCTCAAATCTGAGGGAAACGCCGGTGGGAATACGGTGTTGCCTTCAATGATCCCGGCATTACCATAAGAGGTCTGCTCGCCGATGCCGGCCCGATCGACGAGCGCCACGCTCATACCGCGCTTGACGAGATGCACTGCCACTGATGTGCCGACTATCCCGGCACCGAGAACCATCGCATCGGTACGTGCCACGTCCGATCTCCTGCCAACTTGGTCTTTATATATGGATTGTGGACGGCAAGAGCGCTATCAAAGCCGCGCCTACCTGCGGCCGGAGTTTTCCCGCAATGAAACTGCTTGGTGCCCTCGCGGCTGCGCTCACTTTTTTTGGCCGCCACGGTACCCTTGTGGCAGCGGCATCGATCTTTGTTGGTCTCGCCGTCCCGGGCCTCGCCGCAATCTGGAAGCCTTATCTCGGCGAAGCGATTGTGGTGATGCTTACGCTCGCGTTCCTTCGCGTCGACCCCAAAGACTTAAGTTTTCATCTCAAGCAGCCCGGAGTGGTCGCCGCTGCGACGGTGTGGGCTATGCTTGTCGTGCCAGGCGTGCTCGGTGTCGTGTTCCTCGCCTTCGGACTCGACCAACGCATGCCGGGGCTTTACTTCATGCTGGTGCTGCAGATGTCGGCACCCGGCCTGATGTCGTCGCCGGCGCTTGCGGCGTTGCTCGGGCTTGATGTCGCGCTCACGCTCGCGAGCCTGATCGTATCGACCGCAATAACGCCGCTAACCGCGAGTCTGTTCACACACTTTTATCTCGGCACTGCCCTCGCGTCCCCGCTTGGCTTCGGCATCAAGCTGTTCCTCATTATCGCCGGCTGCGCCCTCGTAGCAGCGATTATCCGGCGCGTAACCGGGCAGGCTTTTGTCGCAGCTCAGCGTGTAAGCATCGACGGCTTGAGTGTGCTCGCCATGTCAACATTCGCGGTCGCCGCCATGGACGGCGTGACCGACCATTTTCGCGCCGACCCGTTGCTGGTGATCGAGCTCACGGTGCTCGCATTCGGGCTGGCGCTCGGGATGATCGTCCTGACCGCAATTGTTTTCTTGCGCGTCGGCCGCGCCCGCGCATTTGCCATCGGCTTGATTGCCGGCAACCGCAATATTGGCTTGATGCTCGCGGCCACGGGCTTTGCAATCCCCGACGTCGCCTGGCTTTATTTCGCGCTGGCTCAATTTCCTATTTATTTATTGCCGCATTTGCTGAAGCCGCTGGCGAAGCGGCTTCAGCAAAGCGCGGACGCCTGAGCGATTGTCGAGAGCGCGGACGCGGCCTGCGTCACGAGTTGGCACTGCAGTCGAATGAGCTCTTCGATCAGATTGTTGTTGCTGTTGCTCGGCCCGGCAGAACCGCCGTTCGCCGTTGCGTCAATCGACGTACTATCGTTCGACGAGCTGGTGTTTTGAGCCGCCGCCGGTGGTCATACTGACCGAAGTGCCGTCGGCATACGAAATGGTCGTCGTCGTCGATCCATCCGAATTGGTGGCAGTTTGGGTGGTGGCGCCGCTGATGTCGGTCGAATTCAGCAGAGCCGACAGCGCGTCCTGTTGCGGGCCC
>DATFVF010000160.1:0-24825 GCA_035260465.1 Pseudolabrys sp.
CAACCATCACAACGCGTGGCGCCCGAACCACATCCACTTCTCGGTGTTCGGCCACTCATTCCTGTCCCGCCTCGTGACGCAGATGTATTTCCCGGGCGACTGCCTCTTTCCGTTCGATCCGATCTTTAACTCGGTGACGGATGAGACGGCGCGCCAACGCATGGTCTCGCAGTTCGATTTGGAGAACACCATTCCCGATTGGGCGCTTTGCTTCCGCTTTGATATCGTGCTGCGCGGACACGAACAAACCCCGCAAGATACGGACAAGCACTAGCGCATGATCTGCAGAGTTCGAATTCCCCAATCCTCCGCACGTCCCCGCGAAAGCGGGGATCCAAAGCGGAACGTCGCAGGCTATGAGATCACGACTCTGGATTTCCGCTTGCGCGGGGATGAGCGGGGCGGTGTCCTCAGAGTCCGAATCGCTCAAGCGCAATAAACGGATTTTGCCATGTCGGACATCACTCCCTCACAAACCGTCGGCCCGTTCTTCGCCCACGGTCTGACGCCGCACAGTCGCTGTGAGTGGCGGCCAGAACAGGGCAAGGACGTTTACAATTGGAAGGAAACGGCCGGGGCCAACCTAGTGACGCCGGATGCCTCGGGCACCAAGATCCGCATTGAAGGTCAAATCCTCGACGGAGACGGCATGCCGATCAACGACGCCATGATCGAGATATGGCAGTCCGACGCGCAGGGCCGCTATGCCCATCCGAGCGACACGCGGCCGCGGCCAAATACAAAATTCATGGGCTTTGGCCGCTCGGCAACCGACAAGAATGGCGTCTATAGCTTCGACACAATCAAACCGGGGTCAGTGCCGGGCCCAAATGGCAAACCGCAGGCCCCGCACATCGTGTTCTGCATCTTCTCGCGCGGCATGTTGCGGCAGATCTATACCCGCCTCTATTTCGCCGACGAGCCGGCAAACGGCAGCGATCCGATCCTGACGTTGGTCCCGGCAGACCGGCGGGGGACTCTCGTTGCCCACAAAGAGATGCGGGGCGAGCTGCCCGTCTACCTGTTCGACATCCGCGTTCAGGGCGCAAACGAAACGGTCTTCTTCGATATCTGAGCGATTGAACCTGGTTCGCAGGGCTTTGGCCGGATTTTCCGCGGCAGCCTGGCTCTATCCTGCCCAACCCTGCCCAACGTCGGGCCTTATAAATGGGGCCGTATCCCACGCTCGGGGGATAAATACGCCTGCTTGTTCAATTGCTGTTAAAGGATCCCTATATTTCAGCATATTACGTGGTGGGCAGGAAGCCCACCCACTTTGCCCATCTTTCCCAACATGATTTTTGTGGTTGACGGGGGCGGGTGGAGTTTGGTTCGCTTTGAACCAACGGCCATCGAGAGCCGGTCAGGGAACGCCGCGATGAACGAACAAATCCTCCAGGAGATCAGCGAATTTTGCCGCGCGCGCGGGCTCGCCGAGTCGACCTTCGGCCGCCGCGCCGTGAACGACGGCAAATTGGCGAACCGCCTGCGCAATGGTGGCCGCATCACAACGGACACACTCGAGCGCATCCGTGCGTTCATGGCGCGCAATTTCGACGGCGCGCCGGCGCGCCGCCGCATGCTGTTCGAGCCAACTCCGCCCGGAGTGCTGCCTGTCGTAAAACCGCCTGCGCCACCCGTCGCTTCGGGACTCGCCACTGACGACCCGCAGCGCAATTTTCGTTTCTTCGACAACCGCCAGAAATATCTGCTGTTCGTGAACACCTGCTCGGAGAAATGGGAGATCGCATCGCGCGTCAATCTCGAGCTCGCCAACATTCATCCACGTCCGCCTGCGGTGCGTGTGTTCGACGCCGGCGTCGGCGACGGCACGGTACTGGCGCGTGTGATGCGCTCGATGCACGACCGCTTTCCGACCACGCCATTTTATATCGTCGGCAAGGAGATCAGCCTGGAAGATATCCGCCTCACGCTTCACAAGATGGCCGACCGCTTCGTCGAACATCCTTCCAGCGTGTTGGTACTAACCAACCTTGCTTATGCCGAAGCGCCCTGGCTGGCAGTAAAGTCTCTGAGCGCGGCCACCAGCCTGGTCTGGAAAGAACTAGCAATGGAGGGCAGCACAGCGCACAGCTTCGAAAAGCAGATCACAGATCTGGAGCCATTCCTGGCTGAAAACTGGAAAGCGCGGGTGAGCGCGAAAAGTGGCAATCCGATATATGAGCGCCCTGTCATTCTGGTTATCTACCGCAACGACCATCGCTTCCTGCTGGACCAGATCGTCCCCAAACCGGGCGGCACCGTTGCAGACTATGATCTTGTGATTGCGTCGCAGCCCTATCGCGCGCGCGCTTCGCTCGAATTCAAGGCTAAACGTGTGCTGGCGCCGCTCGCGCGCGCGCTCGGGCCCGGCGGCCGCATGATTGCGATCCATTCCTATGGGCACGACCCGGGCATGGAGATCATCGAAAAGGTCTGGCCGAACGATAATCCGTTCGTGCATAGCCGCCACGACCTGCTCAAGGAAGTGAAGCACGACTTGGGTACGGCCGGCCGTGATCTCAATTTCAATGCCTATGCCGACCAGCGCTCGCTGTTTCGCTATGACATGCACACATTGCCGTCGGAAATATCGTCATCGATCGGTACCTCGACTTTGCTCGCCGCATGGAATGCGGCGATCTATGTCGCACAAGTTGAAGATGACCGTCTGTCGGACGTAAACAGTGATCGCCGCTATATCGAGGCAACACGCGAGGTCCTTCAGAAGCACGGCGGCCTGTGGTTCTACGATGAATCCTTCGTGATCTCGCGCCGGCGCGAGTAAGCGAATGTCTGTCCCAGCTCCCGCGTCTGAGCCCGCCACTTTCGCGCGGCGCTTTTCACTCGAAGCTACGCGCCCAAATTCGCGTGAGATCGCGGGATTGGCGGATACTCTTCCGCGTGGCACGCCGCTTTACTTGACGGCAGTACCCACGCAAGATTCACGTGAGCTCATCGTGGCGGCTGCGGCTGCCCGAAAGGCCGGCATCGAACCCATCGCTCATATCGCCGCGCGACGGCTCGCCAGCGCCGATGCTCTGAAGGAATTGCTTGCCGGTCTTCGTGGCGAAGCTGATATGCGCCGGCTGCTTTTAATAGGCGGAGATGTCGACAGAGCAGGAGCGTTCGCCGACGCCCTTGCCGTTATCCAGAAGGGTCGCCTGCGTGAGGCCGGCTTCGAAGAGATCGGCATTGGTGCGTATCCGGAAGGCCATCCACGCATTCCCGCAGGGCGTCTGGAAGCTGCGCTCGACGAGAAGATCGCCGCTGCTACAGCGCTTGGATTGCGCGTGCATATCATCAGTCAGTTTTCGTTCTCGCCGGAACGCATTTTGACCTGGCTCAAACAATTGCGGGCCTGCGGCATTGGCAAGCCGGTGAAGATCGGTATGGCCGGTCCGACCAGTGTTCCGGCGCTGCTTCGGTATGCGAAGCGTTGCGGCGTTGCTGCCTCGCTGCGCGGCTTGGTATCGGGCGCCGTGAACGCTTTGGTTGGCCATGTTGGCCCGGACCGCATCATCGAAACGCTTTCGGCGGCGGCCGGTCTGGGCGACGTCGCTCCGCATTATTTTTCCTTTGGCGGGACGCTTGAAACTGCACACTACGCATGCGAAGCCGCCGCAGGACGCCACGGCGCGGGCCGTGCTATGGCTCAAAGCAACTAAGACCCGCTGACGAGAGCGGGCGATCTACCGCGGAGGAACGATATGCAGAGAACCAAACCACCATTTCGCGCCGATCATGTTGGCAGCATCCTGCGCACGGCGCGGGTTAAGGACGCGCGCGCAAAACGCGAGAAAGGCGAGATCAGCGCAGCTCAGCTCAAGGAGATTGAGGACCGCGAGATCGAAAAAATCATCAGGAAGCAAGAGGAGATCGGACTAAAATTCGCCACCGATGGCGAATTCCGCCGCTCGTGGTGGCATTTCGATTTCTTTGGAATGCTCGATGGCGTTGAGATTTATGAACTTGACCACGGTATCCAGTTTCAGGGCGTACAGACCAAGCCGCGCAGCATCAAGGTCACCGGCAAGATTGGTTTTTCCAATCACCCCATGCTGGAGCACTTCAAATTCTTGAAAGCGCACACCAAAGTCACGCCGAAGATGACGATCCCGTCGCCCAGTGTGATGCATTTCCGGCTCGAACCCGGCGCAGTGGCAAAGGCGGTTTATGCCGACCGCGACGCGATCTTCGACGACCTCGCCATCGCCTATCAAAACGCGATCAAGGCATTCTACACGGCCGGCTGCCGCTATCTCCAATTCGACGACACAGCCTGGGCCTATCTCTGTTCGAAGGAGGAGTTGAAGAAGGCGAAGGACCGTGGCCTTGACGTCGATCATCTGCAAGAGACTTACACGCGCTGCATCAACAAGGCGCTGGAAGCAAAACCCGCCGACATGACCGTCACCACTCACGTGTGTCGCGGCAACTTCCGTTCGACTTTTATTTCATCGGGCGGCTACGAGCCGGTCGCAGAGAGCCTGCTCGGCAAATGTAATTATGACGGATATTTCCTTGAATACGACACCGATCGTGCCGGCGGCTTCGAGCCACTGCGGTTTCTGCCCAAGGGCAGCAAGATCGTGGTGCTGGGCCTCGTGACATCGAAGTCCGGCCGGCTGGAACCGCGCGCCGACATCAAGAAGCGCATCGAGGAAGCGACTAAATATGTCGCGCTCGATCAGCTCTGCCTGTCGCCGCAATGCGGTTTTGCGTCGACCGAAGAAGGCAACGTGCTGGCGGAAGAAGAGCAATGGGCGAAGCTGCGCATGATCGTGGAGTTGGCGGACGAGGTGTGGGGCAAATGAATGCCCGCACGGCGCCGCCCTTCCGTGCCGATCACGTTGGCAGTCTTCTGCGTCCGGCGCCACTGAAGGAAGCACGGACAAAACGTGCCAAAGGTGAAGTTGACGCTGCAGCGTTGAAAGCGGTCGAGGACCGCGAGATCGAGAAAATCGTCAGGAAGCAAGAGGAGGTCGGCCTGCAACTCGCGACCGACGGCGAATTCCGTCGGTCCTGGTGGCACTTCGATTTCTTCCGCGGCCTCAAAGGCGTCGAACCGATCTCGACCGCGACCGGCATCCAATTTCACGGCGTCGAGACAAAGCACGAAGGTATCAAGATCACCGGCGAGGTCGATTTCGTCGGGCATCCGCAGATCGAGCACTTTAAATTTTTAAAGGCGCATTGCCGCGTGACACCGAAAATGTGCATCCCGGCGCCCAGCACCTTTCATTTCCGGCAGGGGCGGGCGCTGGTGAGCAAAGAGGTCTATCCCGACCTCGATGCTTTTTTCGACGATGTCGCCGCCGCGTGGCGAAAGGCGATCCACGCCTTTTACGATGCCGGCTGCCGTTATCTGCAGCTCGACGACACCGCATGGGCCATGATGTGCGATCCGAAGGAACGCGAACAATCGATGGCGCGGGGTGACGATCCCGACAAATTGCCGGCGATCTACGCGCGCGTGACCAACGCGGCGCTGGAGGGCAAGCCGGCCGACATGGCGATCACAATGCATTCGTGCCGCGGCAATTTCCGCTCGACCTGGATCGCCGAGGGTGGTTATGAGTTCGTCGCGGAGCACTTGCTCGGCAAGACCAATCTCGACGGCTATTTTCTGGAATACGACAGCGATCGTGCCGGCGGATTCGAGCCGTTACGTCTCTTTCCGAAGGGCAAGAAACAGCTTGTGCTCGGCCTCGTTACCTCGAAATCCGGCCGGCTGGAGTCGAAGGACGACATCAAGCGCCGGATCGATGAAGCCAGCAAATATGTTGCGCTCGATCAGCTTTGCCTGTCACCGCAATGTGGCTTTGCGTCCACCGAAGAAGGCAATGTCCTGGCCGAAGAAGAGCAATGGGCGAAGCTGCGGATGATCGTCGAATTGGCAGAGGAAGTGTGGGGGACGAACTAGCAAAAGCCGCTCATTCCCGCGCAAGCGGGAATCCGGAGTCATTTGGCACTGGGTCCGCTTTCGCGGGGACGAGCGGAAGAAAATCGAATGAACCAACGAACAACACCGCCGTTTCGTGCCGATCATGTCGGCAGCCTCTTGCGTACCGCGCCCTTGAAGGAAGCGCGCGCGAAGCGTGAGAATGGCGAAATTTCCACCGAGGCTCTCAAGGCAGTCGAAGACCGCGAAATCTCTGCAATTATCAAGAGACAGGAAGATATCGGGCTTCAGGTGGTCACCGATGGCGAATTTCGCCGTGCGTTCTGGAACTACGATTTTCTCGGCGCGTTGCCCGGGGTCGAAGCCTACCTCGGCGAGCGCAAGATCAAGTTTCAAGGCGTCAATCCGAAGCCGATGATGCTGCGCGTGACGGGAAAGCTCGGCAGTTTCACCGGGCATCCGATGCTCGAGCATTTCAAATTTGTGAAAGCGCACACGCGTGCGACGCCGAAAATGACAATTCCGTCGCCGTCATCTGTGCACTTTCGCTATGGGCGCGATGCCGTTCCGGAATCGATCTATCCAGATATGGCCGATTTCTATCGGGATCTTGGCCAAACCTACCGCAAGGCGGTCCGCGCGTTTGCGGATGTTGGCTGCCGTTACCTTCAGCTCGACGAGGTCAACTTCACGTATCTCTGCGACCCAAAATTGCGCGCGCAAGTGGCGAACCGGGGCGACGACCCCGAAAAGCTGCCGGAAATCTATGCGGGCATGATCAATGCTGCGATCTCCGATATCCCCTCAGATATGACCATCGCCATGCATTTGTGCCGCGGCAATTTCCAATCGACTTTTGTTGCATCCGGCGGATACGAGCCGGTGGCGGAGATCCTGTTCAATACGATCAATGTCCATGGGTATTTCATGGAATACGACAGCGACCGTGCGGGCGGGTTCGAACCGCTGCGTTTCGTGCCAAAAGGCAAAACGGTCGTGCTGGGCCTTGTGACATCGAAGTCAGGCCGCCTGGAATCGAAAGACGATCTAAAACGCCGCATCGAGCAGGCCGCCAGGTTTGTGCCGCTGGATCAACTTTGCCTGTCGCCGCAATGCGGTTTTGCCTCGACCGAAGAAGGCAATATCCTCGCCGAAAATGAGCAGTGGGCGAAACTCAGAATGATCGTAGAGTTGGCGCAAGAGGTTTGGGGATAGCAGCAAACTCCGCGCGTTCCCGCGCAAGTGGGAATCCAGCAAGAAATTGGGTCTCGGCTTTCGCGGAGACGAGCGGTTGGGGAGGTAACGCGACGATGTCTCAACGAACAAAGCCGCCATTTCGGGCCGATCATGTCGGCAGCCTGTTGCGACCTGCCGCGTTGAAAAAAGCGCGCGAGCAGCGCGCCAAGGGTGAGATCACGCCGGCGCAGCTCAAGGACATCGAGGATCGCGAGATCGAGGACGTCATCAAGAAGCAGGAAGAGGTTGGACTGCAATCGATCACCGACGGCGAATTCCGCCGGTCCTGGTGGCATCTCGATTTCCTTTGGGGCCTTGACGGCATCGAGAAGCACGTGATGGACACCGGCATTGCCTTCGCCGCGGTGACAACCCGCAATGAGGGTCTCAAGGTCACAGGTAAAATCGGCTTTTCCGGCCACCCGATGATCGAACACTTTAAATTCGTCGCTTCCCACACCAAGCGCATGCCAAAGATCACGATTCCGTCGCCATCGGCGGCTTATGGACGTCCGCTGCCGACGCCCATCGACCGCAAGACCTATCCGAAGCTTGATGCGTTCTTTGCGGATCTCGGTCAGGCCTACAAGAAAGCCGTGCGCGCCTTCGCCGACGCCGGCTGCCGCTACCTGCAGCTCGATGAAGTTTTTATCGCCATGCTGTGCGATCCGAAATATCGGCAGGCGATGAAGGATCGCGGTGACGATCCGGAACAACTCGGAGAGCTTTACGGCGATTTGATTAATACTGCGATGTCTGACATTCCGTCCGACATGACGATCACCATGCACATGTGCCGCGGCAACTATAAGTCCACCTATATGGGCGTAGGCGGATATGAAGCGGTACAGGAAATCCTGTTCAATAAAATCAAGGTGCATGGCTTCTTCATGGAATATGACAGCGAGCGTGCCGGTGGTTTCGAGCCACTGCGGATGCTCCCGAAGGACCGGACCGTTGTGCTTGGATTGGTCACGACGAAAAGCGGGCGGCTCGAGTCCATGGACGAGATCAAAAGGCGGATCGACGGCGCCGCCAAATTCGTCTCGCTGGATCAGTTGTGTTTGTCGCCGCAATGCGGTTTCGCCTCGACTGAAGAGGGCAATGTGCTGGCAGAGGACGAGCAGTGGGCGAAGCTGCGTATGATCGTTGAGCTCGCCGGCGAAGTCTGGGGCCGCTAATGGCGGGCATTGTCGCCGGCAAAACCGCTATCGTCACGGGTGCGGGGCGCGGCATCGGACGCGGCATCGCAATGCTGCTCGCGCAAGAAGGCGCACGCGTCGTGGTCTGCGATATCGGCGCGAGCCTGCAAGGCGAAGGCAGCGACGCGGGTCCCGCGCAGGAAACCGTGACCGCCATTAAAAAAGCCGGCGGCCAGGCGATCGCCTCGACACTCTCGATCACCGAACCGAAGCACGCCGAAGCTATTGTCAAATCGGCGACCGATGCCTTTGGAAGCGTCGATATCCTGGTCAACAATGCCGGCATTCTGCGTGACGTGATTTTCCACAAGATGAGCTGGTCGGATTGGTCCGACGTGATCGCCGTGCATCTCAACGGCGCGTTCAACATGAGCCGAGCCGTTGCGCCGCTTTTCCGCGAGCAAGGTTCAGGCGCATATGTGCATATGACGTCGACGTCCGGCCTTGTCGGAAATTTCGGGCAGGCCAACTACATGGCGGCCAAGCTCGGTGTCATGGGCCTGTCGCGCGGGATTGCGCTCGACATGGCGCGTTTCAATGTCCGCTCAAACTGCATCGCGCCATTTGCATTCACGCGCATGATCGAGTCGATCCCGGCGCAATCCGAACAGGATAAGCGACGGATCGAAGCATTTCAGCGCATGACGCCGGAAAAGATCGCGCCGCTCGCCGTTTATCTTTGCTCGGAAGAAGCCGCAGGTATGACCGGGCAAATCTTTTCGGTCCGCAACAACGAAGTCTACCTGTTCAACCAGCCACGGCCGATCAAGACAATCCACTGCGCCGAAGGATGGACGCCGCAAAATCTTGCTGCCGCGCTCAAGCCCGCATTCGGGCCCGCATTGACGCCTTTGGAGCGTTCGGAAGACGTATTCAATTGGGATCCGATCTGATTTTCGTCACGGCCGGGCTTGTCCCGGCCACCCACGTCATTACAAGTAGCAGCAAGAAAGACGTAGCTGCCCGGCAGCGCAGACAAGCTTACGCAGTCTGCGCAAGCTAGACTACGTGCCGGGCATGACGAGTGAAGGGCTTCCATGGCCAAGCGCACCACGGAACACGACGAATTTGCCGATGTTCGCGCCGGCGTGCGCGCCCTGTGTGCCAAATTTCCGGGCGAGTACTGGCGTGCACTGGATCGCGAGCGCGCCTATCCCACGGAATTTGTTGCTGCGCTCACGAAGGCCGGCTATCTCGCGGCGTTGATTCCGGAAGAATATGGCGGTAGCGGGCTCAATCTCGGCGCCGCCGCCGCAATTCTGGAGGAGGTCCATGCCTCCGGCGGAAATGGTGCTGCTTGCCACGCGCAGATGTACACCATGGGTACGATCTTGCGGCACGGCAGCGACGCGCAGAAAGAGCGATATCTGCCGTTGATCGCGAGTGGCGAACTCCGGCTGCAGGCATTCGGCGTTACCGAACCGACGTCGGGAACCGATACGTTATCGCTCCGCACCACGGCGCGACGCGAAGGCAACGACCATTACGTCATCAACGGCCAGAAAATCTGGACATCGCGCGCGGAACATTCCGATTTGATGCTTTTGCTCGCACGCACGATGCCGAAGGAGCAGGCCAAAAAGCGAACCGATGGGTTGTCGGTGTTCCTGGTTGATATGCGACTCGCGCAAGGCGCCAATATTGCCATCAATCCGATCCGCACGATGATGAACCACGCCACCACGCAGATTTTTTTCGACGATCTGCGCGTTCCGGCGGAGAATTTGATCGGCGAAGAGGGGCAGGGCTTTCGCTACATCCTCGCGGGCATGAATGCCGAGCGTATCCTGATTGCGGCCGAATGCGTCGGCGACGCCAAATGGTTCATCAACAAGGCGACGCAGTACGCCAAGGACCGCGAACTGTTCGGCCGGCCGATCGGGCAGAATCAGGGTGTGCAATTTCCGATCGCGCGCGCCTATGCGCAGATGCGTGCTGCCGAGCTGATGGTGCACGAGGCCGCGCGCAAATATGACGCGGGTGAGGACATCGGCGCGGAAGCCAACATGGCAAAGCTGCTGGCGGCCGATGCATCCTGGGCCGCCGCCGATATGTGCGTGCAGACGCACGGCGGTTTTGGCTTTGCCGAGGAATACGATGTCGAACGCAAATTCCGCGAGACGAGGCTTTACCAGGTGGCGCCGATCTCGACCAACATGATCCTCTCGTATCTGGCCGAGCATGTGCTCGGGCTGCCGCGGTCGTATTGAGATGGCGTTGCCGCTCGCAGGCTTATTGGTCGTGTCGGTTGAGCAAGCGGTGGCGGCGCCGCAATGCACGTGCCGGCTCGCGGATGCTGGCGCGCGCGTCATCAAGGTCGAGCGTCCGGAAGGCGATTTTGCCCGCGCGTACGACCACGTCGTGCACGGTGAAAGCGCCAATTTCGTTTGGCTCAATCGCGGCAAGCAATCGCTAGTGCTCGACCTCGGCAAAACCGAGGACAAGGCGCTACTCGAAGCGATGCTCGCGAAAGCCGATGTGTTCGTGCAGAATCTCAAGCCGGGCGCGGTCGCCAAGCTTGGCTTTGCCATCGCGCGCCTGCGGAGGGATTACCCGCGGCTGATCTGTTGTTCTATCTCCGGCTACGGTGAGACCGGGCCCTATGCGCAGCGCAAGGCCTACGATCTTCTGATTCAGGCTGAATCCGGTGTCTCTTCAGTCACCGGTGGTCCCGAAGGGCCCGCGCGTGTCGGCGTATCGATCGTCGATGTGGCTGCGGGCCTGAATGCCTATGAAGCCATCCTGGAGGCGTTGATCGCGCGCTCGAAGACAAACGAAGGCGCGGAGATTTCCGTGTCTATGTTCGACGCCATGGCCGAATGGATGACGGTTCCGCTGTTGCACGGGGAAGGTGGCAACCCGTTCAAGCGCATCGGCCTCGCGCATGCTGCGATCGCGCCTTATGGCGTGTTCAAGAGCCGCGATGGCGCCGACATCCTGATCGCTATTCAGAATGACCGCGAATGGCGCGTGCTGGCGGAAAAAGTGTTGGGCGATGCAGCGCTGGCGTCCGATCCGAAATTCGCGACCAACCCGAAGCGCGTCGAGCACCGGACCGAAACGGATGCCAAAATCGCCGCCGATTTCGCTCGCCACGATGTCGACGCGCTGATGAAAAAACTGGAAGGTGCTGACATCGCCTTCGCGCGCGTCAATGACTGGGAGTTATTGTCAAAGCACGCGCACCTGCGGCGGATCACGGTTGGCGCGCCGAGCGGCCCCGTAACAATGCCGGCACCCGCGCCTACGCGCATAGGACAACAGCGAACCTATGGTCCGATCCCGGCGCTTGGCGAACACACCGACATGATCCGCAGGGAATTTTCGAAATAGCGGTCAATCGATCGCCGCGTGTTCGGCCTTCGCGTTCGGTGTTCGCCGCACGGTGCCGATGACCAGCACCAGCGGAATGACCGCCAGCGTCATGATCATCAACAACTTGAAGTCATTGAGATAGGCCAGCATCGAGGCTTGCTGTGTGACAATCATATCGAGCAAGGCGCGGCCGGTATCGGTGTGGACGTCCAGATTTCCCGCCACATCCGGCATCTGCAAAGCATTGTTGAATGGCGTCACCTGCTCTGTCAGCCGGGCGTGCATCTCCGTCGTTTTGCTGGTCAAATTGGCGATCACCATGGAGATGCCGATTGACGAGCCGATATTGCGCATGAGCGTGGTGATCGCCGTCGCGCCGGTCCGTAAGTGGATGGGCAAGGTGGCAAATGCGACTGTCGAGATCGGCACGAACAACAATCCCAGGCCGACGCCCTGTACGATGCTGGTTGCGACGATCGTCGTCTTCGTCACATCGAGTGAGAATCCGGTCATGTAATAGAGCGTGCCGCCCGCAAGCAGCAGGCCACACAAGATCAGATAGCGCGGCTGCACCATCCGCATGAGCCGCGGCGCTGCCATCATGGTGATGAGCGTACCCACGCCACGCGAGCCGAGCAGAAAACCTGCGGTCTGGATGGGATAGCCGAGCAAATTTTGCATGAACGGCGTGACCAGCGCCATCGTGCCAAACAACACGACGCCGATCACCACCATGAAGATGCAACCGCTGACAAAGTTGCGGTCCTTGAACATCTCGAACCGCACGAATGGTTCTTTTGCAGTCAGGGAATGCGCGAAGAAATAATAGAACCCGGCCGCCGAAACGATGGCCTCTACCCAGATTTCATTTGAATCGAACCAGCCGACCTGCTCACCGCGATCGAGCATCAATTGCAGGGAGCCGATGGCGATAGCGAGCGCGGTGAATCCGAACCAGTCGAAACGCAGGTGTTCTTGGCGCTTGGTCTCCTCCATGAAGAGCATCATCCCGAGCACGGTAATGACACCGATCGGCAGGTTGATGAGGAATACCCAATGCCAGGAGTAATTGTCGGTGAGCCATGCGCCCAATGTCGGGCCCATGATCGGCCCCAGCATGACGCCGACGCCCCAGATTGCCATGGCCTGTCCGCGTTCCTCTGCGGAGTAAGCGTCGAGCAACACGGATTGCGACAGTGGCACCAACGCGGCTCCAGCCATGCCCTGCAGCAGCCGGAACACCACCATTTGCTCGATGTTTTGCGCCAATGCGCACAGGAACGACGCAATGGTGAAACCTGCGACGCAAATGACAAACAGTTTCTTCCGGCCGAAGCGATCCGACAGCCAGCCAATTGGCGCTGTCATGATCGCGGCGGCGACGATGTAAGATGTCAGCACCCAGTTGATCTGATCGAGCGACGCGGACAGCGAGCCTTGCATGTAGGGCAGGGCGACGTTCGCGATGGTCGTGTCGAGCGCCTGCATGACCGTCGCGGTCATGGTGCAGACTGTAATCAGTACGCGCCGCAAATTCGGATCCATCGATGCGAAACGCGCAGTCATTTTTGCTCTTTAGCCTGCGCCGCGGACATGAACGGCAGCCGGCTGCGGCCGGTGTCGATCTCGACGTTCACGCTCATGCCGGAGCGCAATAGCCGCGTATCCTCGCTCTTGTCGAAGGCAATCCGCACGGGTACGCGCTGCACGACCTTCACCCAATTCCCGGTCGCATTCTGCGGCGGCAGAATTGAGAACTGCGCGCCCGTGCCGGGGCTCACAGCCACGACGGTGCCGGTAAACGTATGATCGGGGAAACTGTCGATATCGAGCGTCGCCTTTTGCCCGATGCGCAAATAGGTAATGTCGGTTTCCTTCGGATTGGCGTCGACCCACGGCGCCTGGTCGTCAATGACGCTCAGCACCGGCGTTCCAGCGGCGACGAAACGGCCGAGCTGGATATTGTCGACCTGTGTTGCGGTGCCGGACATCGGCGCGCGCACGAGCGTATGGTCGAAGTCGCGTTGTGCGTTGTCGAGCACAGCCTTGGCCTGGGCGTATTCTGGAAACTTCTCGAGCGGCAGCTCAGGATTGCCGAGCAACTGATTGAGCGTTGTATCGTGTTGCTGTACCGCAAACTCCGCCTGCAATTGTGCGCTGACCACAGCTGCCAGGGCAATGTCGAGATCGGCCTGCGAACCGGCCTGCGAGCTTACAAGCTTGGTTTTGCGGTCGACGTCGCGCTGCTTGAGATCGACATTTTTCTTGGCAAGATCGGCGAGTATCACCAGCGATTTGAGATTAGTCTTGAGTTTGTCGAAATCGCTGTGCGCGGTATCGAGCTTGGCCTTCGCCTGTTGCAAAGCAAGTTCGTAAGGCTCGCGATCGAGCGTGAACAGCTCGTCGCCGGGCTTCACGTGCTGACCTTCGACGATCGCGACATGCGTAATCTTGCCCGAGATGTCCGGAGTGATCAGAACTTTTTGTGCGCCGACGTAGGCATTGTCGGTCGAGATATAGCGTCCGCCGGAAAGATAGACGCCAAGGCCGATCACGACGGCGAGCGCCGGCAGGCCTGCGAGCAGGATCATGCGCAGGCGCTTGCGGCCGATCCGTGCGAACAGGTTTGCAGCTTTCGGCGAGTCGGTTTTCGCTTCCGGCGACGTCTTGGCTTCGGGTGCCGGTACAATCTTCAAGGCTTTTTCACTCATGACTTATCCGGCGACTGCTTGTTGTTGGTTCGCATTGCGGGCGATGGCCGCGCGCAGATTGTCCTTCACCGCGCCGAGTTCCTTGAGCGTGCGTTCGATCGACGTTGTCGAAAGTCCGTCGAGAACGATCTCCATCATGTCGGCGCCGAGATCCGACAGCCGATCGAGCAGCGGCTTTGCAGCCGGCTTTAGGTACAACCGGTTGGCTCGCCGGTCGTTCGGGTCGGCACGGCGCTCGATCAGGCCGTTATCCGAAAGCCGATCGAGCAAACGGGTCAGCGTAATTGGCTGCAGATCGAGCATGTCCGCGAGTTCCGTCTGCTTGAGACCCTCGTTGCGATCGATCCGGATCAGCACCGCCCATTGCGCCCGGGAGATGCCGAACTGACGGGCCCGCTGGTCGGCATAGGTTTTCAGCAGGCGCGCTACGTCCATGATTGTAAAGGCAAATTCTCGTTTCAGGGGTTGCTGTGGCATGGCCCGGCTCTTGGTTGAACATGTCAATAATAAGCAAGCTTATAATAAGCACAACATGCCATTTTGTCACGGCTGGCCTGCGTCCAGCGTGCGGATGACGAGGGCTTTTGCGTGGGGCAAAGTCGCGGCCCGCATCGCGTAAAGGAACCAGCACATGGACATCGGCTTCATCGGACTCGGCAACATGGGGCAGCCGATGGCGCGCCGGCTCATCGAGGCCGGGCACAAGCTCATCATCTACGACACGCGCAACGACGCGGTCGCACCTGTGGTGGCGCTCGGCGCGCAGCTTGCATCGTCGCCGGCCGACGTCGCAGATCGGGTTGAAACGGTGATGGCGAGCCTGCCGTCGCTGCAGATCTCCGAAAAGGTCGCGCTCGGCGAGGGCGGCGTTATTTACGGCAAGCGCATCAAGCGCTTCATCGATTTGTCCACGACCGGTTCGCGGGTTGCGGTGAAGATCGCGGCGGCATTGGCGAAGAAGAACATTGCGCAGATCGACTCCCCGGTGAGCGGCGGCGTCGGCGGCGCTAACAAGGGCACGCTGGCAGTAATGGTCTCAGGACCGAAGGCGGAAACCGATCTGGTGAAGGACGTGCTCGGAGTGTTCGGCAAGGTCTTCGTCGTCGGCGAGAAACCGGGCATGGCGCAGACCATGAAGCTCGCCAATAATTTCCTCTCCGCGACGGCGATGGCTGCGACGTCCGAAGCGGTGGCAATGGGCGTGAAAGCGGGACTCGATCCGGCCGTAATGATCGACGTCATCAATGCCGGCTCTGGCCGCACCACGGCCTCGGACGGGAAGTTTCCGCAGGCGATTCTGCCACGCACGTTCAACTATGGCTTCGCCACGGCGCTGATGCTCAAGGACGTACGGCTTTGTGTCGAGGAAGCGAAGGGCCTGGACGTCCCCAATTCCGTCATGAGTGCCGTCCTCGACCAATGGGAAACGACCAATACGGAATTCGGCGGAGATAGCGATTTCACGGCCATTGTCAAAATGATCGAGAGGCGAGCCGGCGTCACGGTGGGTAAGAAATCATGAGCGACGACGTGCACGAGGTTTATGCGGTCTGTTACGCGACCCACGCGCGCAAGCGATCGGAGAATTACATCTTCGGCGATCCGCACGATGAGATGACGTCGATCGCCTACTACGTCTGGGTCATCAAAGGGCCGCATGGCACCTTTGTCTGCGACACCGGCTTCGATCAGACCGCCGCCAAGGAGCGCGGCCGCACGATCATCCATCCGGTGGGCGAGGGCTTGCAGGCGCTCGGCATCGCGCCGGACAAGGTCGATCACGTCATCGCCACGCATATGCATTGGGATCACGCGGGCAACTACGATCTGTTCCCGAATGCGCGCTATCACATCCAGGACACCGAATTGGCCTACGCCACGGGGCGTTGCATGTGTCACCAGACGCTGCGCATCCCGTTCAGCGAAAGCGACGTGCTGGCGATGGTGCGGAAGGTTTTCGCCTATCGTGTCGAATTCCACGACGGCGTTGAGGAACTCGCGCCCGGCATCACCGTGCACAAGATCGGCGGCCATTCGAAAGGGTTGCAATGCGTCCGGGTAAAAACAAAGCGCGGTACGGTGGTGATCGCGTCGGATTGCTGCCACCTCTATTCGCATATCGACGAGGGCCGTGTGTTTCCGATCACTTACAGCGTCGGCGATACGCTCGAGGGCTATAAGACGCTGAAAAAACTTGCGAGCTCGCGCCATCACGTCGTGCCGGGACACGATCGCGAGGTCTTGAAAATATATCCGGCTTTGAAGCCTGGATTGGAAAACTGGATCGTGCGGCTGGACATAGCGCCGAAGGTTTAGGCCACCGCGGCGTGGCTACACCCTTCGTTCATTCCCGCGAAAGCGGGAATCCAGTACTTGTTTCTCCTGGGTCCCCGCTTTCGCGGGGACGAGCGGATAGGACTTAGACTAACCCTAATTCTGCGAAGGCATTCTTGTGGTGTTCTGCGCTTTCCGGCGCAAAGCAGCAGAACGTCACGTGCGTGATCCCGCGCGGGCGGGCGGCGACTTCCGCCGCCACAGTACCAACGGCAATGCGTGCGGCGAGATCGGCCGGGAACCGGTAGATGCCTGTTGAAATCGCGGGATAGGCAATCGACGTCAGCGCGTTGCTGGCTGCGAGATCAAGCGCTGTGCGATAGCAGCTTGCCAGCAGCTCTTTTTCGTCATTTTCGCCTCCGCCCCATACAGGTCCGACTGCGTGAATCACGTGCCTGGCTTTGAGCCGGTAACCGCGCGTGATCTTGGCAGAGCCAGTGGCGCAACCGCCCAACGTTTCGCATTCCGCCAGCAATTCCGGCCCGGCCGCGCGATGAATTGCGCCGTCCACGCCGCCACCGCCAAGCAGCGTGCGGTTGGCCGCGTTCACGATTGCATCGACATTGAGCGTCGTAATGTCGGCGACCACGATGTCGAGGACCGTTGACCCGATCTCGGCGCTGAGTTCCGTCATGCGCGCGATGATATCACGCGCTTTCAACGCCCGCCGCCGCCTCGAAATCGACGCTCGATTGCACGCCGATGTCGTCGTAGTGCGCGTCCAGGAAACGGCGCGCGGCACGGCGGCCGTTCGTGCGCAGCATTTCGAAGAAATCATAGTCTGTATTGAGCCGGTTGGCCGTATCTAGCGTTTGCGCCGACCCGGTCAGCGCAATGCGGTGCACATTGATACGCCTGTATTTCCCCTCGCCAATCCCACGCGGCAGCTTGCCCTCATCGATCAGCTTGCCGACGAATGTCAGGCCCCGCAGTTCCGACATCAGCGAGGAATTGAACGTGATCTCGTTTATCCTAGCCAGGATTTCATCCTGTGTTTTCGGCACCTGCTTGCGTTGCGGCGGGTTGATCTGAACCAGCAACAGGTTTTCGGTTTGCGTGGCGCCGACCAGCGGATAAAGCGCCGGGTTGCCTACATAGCCGCCATCCCAATATGGCTCGCCATCGATCTCAACGGCGCGGAAAAGATGCGGCAGACAGGCCGAGGCGACAATCATATCGGCAGTCATTTCCTCTCGTCGGAAAACGTGCAGCTCTCCCGTCCTCACATTGGTGGCGGACACGAACAATTGCAGGTCCTTGCACGCACGCACCGCGTCAAAATCGACGAAACGCCCGACCAGATCCTTCAGCGGGTTGATGTTGAGGGGATTGAAGTCGTAGGGCGACAGATACCGCGTGAGTGCCTGCATCCATAGCCCCACCGGCGTATCCTCGATCGGCCAGAACGAAAACAAGCGGTCGACCGCGCGTCGCTGAAGGTCGGGCAGGTTTCCAGCAAGACTTGTCGCCTTCCAGAAGTCGGCGAGCCGCTTGCGCGCCTCGTCCGGACCGCCACGCGCGAGCCCGTCCGCCAGCATGATTGCGTTGACCGCACCGGCGGACGCGCCGGAAATGCCTTCGATCGTCAGCCGGCCGTCCTCGAGCAGATGGTCGAGCACGCCCCAGGTGAAAGCCCCGAGCGCACCGCCGCCTTGCAATGCGAGATTGATGCGCTTGCCTGCTTTCGGCTTTTCCGATTTGTCGCCGCCGAAAGCGCGCGCGAGAAATTCGATCATTATCGGGTTACTCCGTCATGCCGGGGCGCGCCGTTTCGCGGAGCCCCGGAATGGCCGCGATGGATCACTGCGCCACCCAGCCGCCGTCGATCGAATAAGCCGAACCTGTAATGGTCTCAGCTGCGTCACTGCACAGGAAGACGGCGAGCGCACCGATACTCTCCGGCTTGGTGAACTCATGCATCGGCTGCTTCTCCGACAGCAGCGCGATTTCCTCCTCGCGCACGCTTTTGCCCGAGGCCTTGGACCGCGCGTCAATCTGCTGCTGCACCAGCGGCGTCAGCACCCAGCCCGGACAAATGGCGTTGCAAGTCACGCCGGCGTTTGCGGTTTCCATCGCGACCACTTTCGTGAGACCGACGAGGCCGTGCTTGGCCGAGACATAAGCAACTTTTTGCGTACTGGCGACGAGGCCGTGCGCGGAAGCGATATTGATGATGCGGCCCCATTTTCGCTTCTTCATGCCGGGCACAGCGGCACGGATCGTGTGAAACGATGATGACAGATTGATTGCGATGATCGCGTCCCATTTCTCGATCGGAAAATCCTCGATATTCGCAACGTGCTGAATGCCGGCATTGTTCACGAGCACGTCGAGCGAGCCGAATTCTTTTTCGGCTGTGCGGACCATGTCGGCAATTTCGGCGGGCTTGGTCATGTCGGCGGACGAAAATCGCGCCTTGACGCCGAAGTCCTTTTCGATGCCTGCGCGGATCTTCTCGATCTCCGCCTTGTCGCCAAAGCCATTGAGCATGACATTGGCCCCGTCCTGCGCGAGTGCACGGGCGGTAGCGAGCCCTATGCCCGAGGTTGAGCCGGTAACCACCGCAGCCTTGCCTTTGAGCATTGCCGTCCTCACACGCATGGGCCGCCGACCAAGGCGACGCAGTTGCCGAAATTGCGGGCTGGAACCTGCCCCTATTTTTGTTGCACTGCAATATATATGTTCGTGACTCACGGATTCGAGTGGTTTGCCGTTAGACTTGAGTCGGAAGGCGGAACATTCCCTTGGCCAGAAAATCACAGGCGCACGCGGTCTTTCCGAAGCCCGATCATGACCACGAACGCTGCGCGAGCGACGCTATTGCGCACGCCGAAACAATCTGCGCCGCTCGCGACGAGCGGTTGACGCCGATGCGCCGCCGTGTGCTGGAAGCGTTATTGGCGAGCCATCAGCCGCTTGGCGCTTATGAGTTGATTGACCGGCTGGCCGTGCGCACGGCGCGGCCAGCGCCGATTACTGTCTACCGCGCGCTCGATTTTTTGCGCGAGCAAGGTCTGGTCCATCGCATCGAAAGCCGCAATGCCTTCATCGCCTGCGTGCACAATCACGAGCGCAGCGACCCTGTCGTGTTTCTGATTTGCGAGAAATGCGGTGCGGTCGGTGAGGCGGCGTCCGCCGCGGTCGCGGATACCATAAAAAGCGCATCGCGCGCGGCCGGGTTTGTTCCGAAGACTCCGGTCATTGAAATCTCCGGCATCTGCGCGAATTGCAGAGCGGCGTGAGCGAGGCCGTGGACTCATAAAGCATGGCGTACACTCCGTCCGCTTTGCCCTCGAAAGCAGACATTGCGACAAGTCCGCGCGATATGCGCATTTTGCCCAAAAGCAGCCGTTTAGTCAGCGCAAGTTGAATGTCCACTAAGCCAATGGCGGAGTTACATAGCGCGACACCGGGTCGCCGGCATCAAACGACGGAGAAACATCGTGACCTATGTTGATGGATTTGTTGCGGCTGTTCCTAGTTCCAATCGCGAGATCTACAAGAAACACGCCGAAGCGGCAGCAGTCGTTTTCAAGGAGAACGGCGCATTGAAATTTGTTGAGTGCTGGGGCGACGATGTACCCGACGGGAAGCTCACCTCGTTTCCCATGGCAGTTAAGCGCAGGGATGATGAGACCGTCGTGTTTTCCTGGATCATCTGGCCGTCGCGCAACGTGCGGGACCAGGGTATGAAAAAAGTTATGACCGACCCTCGCTTACAGCCGGACATAAATCCCATGCCCTTTGACGCGAAGCGCTTGATCTACGGTGGCTTTGAAATGATCGTAGAAGCATAGGCGCAGCAGTTGGGTGTGAGGCTTTCCGCAATCTGCGCGTCTGTCTCTCCAGCAAATGTCCGCTTTGGGTCATGTCTGCTCAGTACCAAAAGCGGACATTGCTCGGGTCCTCGCGTCTTAAGGCCTCACGAGCTGATACTCTCGTGCGATTCCCATTGGTCATCACGCCGTCGATCGAAGGTATTTATCGAACCAATCCAGCGTGCGCTGCCAGGCAAGTTTGGCCGCGGCTTCGTCGTAACGAGGAGTCGTATCGTTGTGGAAGCCGTGATTGGCCCCTTTATATACATATCCCTCGTGCGGTACATGTGCGGCAGTCAGTGCGGCATCAAAGGCTGGCCAACCTGACGTAATCCGTGTGTCAAGTTCGCCGTACTGCGCAAGGACGGGCGCTTTGATATTGGCCGCATCGGTAGCGCTTGGCTGACTTCCGTAGAATGGAACCGCAGCGGCAAGGTCGGGCCCCATCCGCACGGCCAATAGGTTGACAACGCCGCCACCGAAGCAAAAGCCGACAGCGCCGAGTTTACCGGTGCAATCCGGGCGCGATTTCAGCCACGTTGCGGCGGCGAGGAAATCTTCTCTCATTTTGGCGCCGTCGACCTGATTGAAAAGCTGCAAACCCTTCTCGTCATCTCCGGGATAGCCGCCGGCAGACGTCAGCCCATCGGGAGCAAACGCGATGAACTTGGCGACCGCTAGCCGCCGCGCGACATCTTTTATGTACGGATTGAGGCCACGGTTCTCGTGGACAACCAGGACCGCGGCCTGTTTACCCGCAACATTCGCCTGGCGTACCAGGTAGCCGTTGATGCTTCCGTTGCCCCGCGGCGATGGCACGGTTGCGGACTCAGCCTTGATCCGGCTGTCGTTTTCTTGAACCTGTATTGCCCACGCATAATTCGGCCGGAGCATCTCGAAGAGCGCGGTTGCCGTCATGCCGCCGACAGCAAATTTTTGTGCACCGTCAAGAAACTGACGGCGATCAATCCCGCCATGCACGTATCGGTCGAAGAGATTCAAGAGTTCCTGTGGGAAATCGGACGCTTTCTTTCGCTGCATCGGAGTGCTCCTAACGACAGGCCCCGGCGATAAGAGAATCACGGAGCTACCCAGCGCCGCAAGCCCACTCGCGCCATCCTGCTGCCGATCGCTGCGGTCGCCTTCGGCATGACCATCTTCGGGCTAGCGTTCTTGTTTGCGGTAGCGCAGCTCGTTTGATTGTCCGCTTTGGGTCATAAGCGGACATTTTGCAGTGCAATCAGGATGTCCGCTTCACCACCAATCGCGTCTCCGCCTGCGCCACGTTGCTACATGAACAGAAAGACCGCCTCGCGGCGGTCTCTCCAAGTTTGAATTTTGTCTCGTTCAAGCAATCGCTATGACTACTGGCAGCTCGTGAGCGGATCTTTGCAGTACGGGACGTTGGTCCAGCTGAAGACACTGGGCTTAGTGGTATCGATCGTGAGACGGAGCCACTCTGCCGGAGCGTTTGTCGAACCCTGGACCGTGATACGCGTCAAATTCGGCACTGGCAGCGTGTGATGGATTAACCCCAGCGGGCTGCTCGGGTTCGCAAGCGGATGATCTGCCTCAAAGAGATGCGTGTCGCCGTTGAAAAGCAGCACGGGCCGCCCAAACTGGAGGGCCTGATTGGCGAGTTCCTGAACGAACGGCGTATAGGCGCTCAGCCCGTCACCGCCGGGAGCAACTGCCGCCGGATCCCACATGTCGGCTTGCACTGCGAGCACCACCGCTTTGGCCTGGTTGTTTTTCGCGAGCTGGAATGCGGCCTTGAGCCAGCGGATGTCGGCGGCAGTGCGATTGGCAACCTCCCGCGCTTGCGCAGTGGGATCCTCGAAACCATTCGTCCACGGCAGTGTATCGTTGTTTGAGCCGGGCAGGTTGAGGGTCGCAAACGCCACCTTCCCATCCTGCCAAATCACATTTTCGACGAACTCCGCATCACTTGGGAATTGCTCGTTGAAATATTGCGACTGACTAAAAACGTCTTTGTCTTCGAGTCCGAGTGTCTTCCCCGGCCTTGCAAAGAATAACTGTCGCACGGCGGCCAGCTCCTTGAGCGGGGCGCCGGCCTTGAACTCTTTGGTCTTGTGGCAATCGGTCCATTCATTGTCGCCCGGCGTATAGATGACCGGCTTCTTGAATTGCTGAAACTGGAAATAGACCTGACGGCTCCAGTTAGGATTCGCCGTTGATATCGGCGGCAGAATGTCGGCGCTTGTGCACGGCTGGCTGCCCGAATGAATGTCGCCGACATGAATGACAAGGCGGACATCGGGGTCCGCATTGACAGAGCTGGTCAGCAGCGGCGCATTCGTGAGGAGATTTTGATTGTAGGGCCAATCGCCAAAAACTGCGATGGTCATCTTGTCGTTGCGCATGTCGTCGTCGGCAATTGCCGCGTGCGATATTGCAGTCGCCGTGGCGAACACCACGGTCGCAGTAAGCAGTCCTTTCATGAGAATCGCCCCCAATAGAATTAATGGCGCGCCAATGCACGTGTCACCACTGGCTGAGCAGTGTTGGCGCGATCTCCGGAACCGGAGATGTGGGCAATATCATCTGCTTTCGATGAACGATTTTTGACAACTACATGATGGTGTGAATTAAAGTCGCCGCTCCGGTACTGTCAGTCGCGCTAAGTGGATGTCTGCTAAGTGCCAGAAGCGGACATCCGCAAACAGCGGCGTGACCGAAATCCTGCGTAGAGACTCGGGTACCGGCGTCGAAGCCCGATCAAGACGCCTGACCGTCCGCATCGATGATTGCTTCGGCAAAGTCGTGCGGGGCTTCCTGCGGCAAATTGTGGCCGATGCCGCCCTTGATGGTCCGATGCGTATATTTGCCCGAGAATTTTTTGGCGTAGGCGCTGGGCTCCGGGTGTGGCGCGCCGTTGGCGTCGCCTTCCATGGTGATGGTGGGCACGGCGATCACCGGAGCTGCGGCAAGCCGCTTTTCGAGGTCGTCGTATTTTGCCTCGCCTTGTGCCAGACCGAGCCGCCAGCGGTAATTGTGGACGACGACGTCGACGTGATCCGGATTGTCGAAGGCCGCCGCGCTGCGATTGAACGTGGCATCATCAAAGGCCCACTTCGGCGAAGCGAGCTGCCAGATGAGTTTGGCAAAGTCGTGCCGGTATTTGTCGTAGCCGGCGCGGCCGCGGTCAGTGGCGAAATAATATTGGTACCACCATTGCAGTTCGGCCTTTGGCGGCAACGGCACCTTGCCGGCTTCCTGGCTGCCGATCAGATAGCCGCTCACGGAAACCATGGCCTTGCAGCGCTCCGGCCAGAGTGCCGCAACGATGTTGGCCGTCCGTGCGCCCCAGTCGTAACCGGCGAGGGTCGCTTTCTGGATCTTGAGCGCGTCCATCAGCGCGATGGTATCGGCCGCGACCGCCGACGGCTGGCCGTTGCGGACCGTATCGCTCGATAAAAATCGTGTCGTGCCATAGCCGCGCACGTAAGGGACGATCACCCGGTAGCCGGCCGACGCCAGCATCGGGGCGACATCGACAAAGCTGTAAATGTCGTAGGGCCAGCCGTGCAGGAGGATAACCACGGGGCCGTCGGTGGGGCCGGCTTCGGCGTAGCCGATATTGAGAACGCCGGCATCGATCTGCTTTTGTGAGGCGAAGGACGTGTTCGTTCCCGGCTTGATCGCGGGCAGAGTTGCCGCCTTTGCCTTGCCGGATTGTGCGTCCGCTGAACCGATCAGCCCAAGCTGAGCGGCGGCAACGGTGATGGCGGCGGTGCCGAAAAAGCGTCGGCGAGGTTTGTTGATGTCTTCGGACTTTTTGATGGTTTCCATTGGTGACTCCTCGGTTCGATGGTTGGCCGGGAAGTGCGGCTGGAGCAAGTGGGGGTAGGATGTGTCTGCTTTTCGCCGGTTCTGTGCTCTATCCGAATGTGAACGCGAAGGTCTCCACGCCGGAATCGAGAAACTCGATCTCGAACTGTCGATCAGCGATGGGCGCCGGTTGTCGGATCAGCTGATAAAGCCGTTGTTCCGTGACCGTGCCGTTGCCCAAGTCGTCAACGTCAACTCCGTGCGCGGCGCCTGGCGGCTGCCCATCAATGAGCACACGAAATCTCACGGACGTTCCTGGCGCCGCTGGGTCCATGACGAGATGAAGATCGCGGGCGTGAAAACGATACGCGATGCCGCCATCGGGCTTGTTGAGGACGGCGGCTTGGTTCGTCACCGTCCAATCGCCAGACAGCGCCCAGTCATTGAGGCGCAACCGCGCGGGCAGTTCATACATGCGGGGCTTGTCCAATACCGCGCCCCCCGGCGACCCG
>DATFVF010000161.1:0-3109 GCA_035260465.1 Pseudolabrys sp.
CGCGCGCCAATCCCGAATATCCGACCAAGCGTGGCGAAAGCTGAATCATACAGGTTCGCCGCCATCGCAACGCCGAGCACCATCCAGACGGCGTAATAAGCAATTGGGTGGGCGGCATATACGATGAGAAACAGACCGAGCCCGCCGATCAGTGAACCGATGGTCATGACGACATGGCCGCCGAAACGATCAATCGAACGACCAACAAAAGGCGAGCCCAGGCCGGCGACCAAAAGGCCGACGGAAAAACCGCCCATGGTGAACGAGATTGACCAATGGCGCTCTGCTGCGATCAACGGCACCATCAACACCGGCGTGTAAAAGATGGTGCCCCAAGACAGAATTTGGGTGAGGCCAAGCACCGGCACGGCGCGCCAGGGCCCGTGGATGAAGTCGCGCAGGTCGGTCATGAGGCAGCCAGTGGCGACGCCGATTCGTCTACCTCTAGCACGTCAGCGCAATTGCGCTCACGTGTGCCGAGGGCAGCGGGTCATCACTGCGCGGGCTTTGGCGGTGGCGGCGCCGTTCTCGGCTTAGGTTTTGGTTTGGCTGCTGGCCGCTTGGCGCCTTCTCCGCCGCACCGGACGTAGACCATCGTGCCGTAGCGGCCCTGCACTTCGGAATCCATCCAGCGCAGGATCAACACGCGACCATTGAAAGCTACAACTTCCCGATCCTGGGCGCCGCCGGGCTCGCTGTCGGCCGGACCGATAAACGTTTTTCCGCCAGGCGCTCCTTTGAGGCGTAGTTCAGTCGCCGTCGCCTCATCGGCAAGGTGCATCATGACCCCACCGTTAGGACCCAACACGATGACATAAGGCTGCTTGCAGCCACCTGCGGCCGCTTGCTCGGTACGCGCGCGGTCTTCTTCCTTGTGATAGGCCGCAAGCCCCCAACGTCCAACGATATCCTGCGGCGGGAAGGCCGGAGGCAGCGTCTGCACGACCGCCGGCGCGGCGGGCTGGTCGAGTTGTGGCCCCGTCGCGCAACCGGCAAGCCCAAGCGCCAAAACGGTCAGGGCCAGGGCAGTCGACAGCGTGGGGCGATTTGGATGGCTCATTCCGGCTCCTTGCGCGGGCAGCCTTGCGACTTTGGAGGGCATCCGCGAACAGCGCAAGCGCGGTTTGGCCAAAGCGCCTCCAGATTTGGCCGCCGCCTTACCTTGACACCCTGGCCCGAAGGCAATATTTCCCGGGCAGCGATTGGCACTCCTTCATTGCGAGTGCTAAACAACTGAAAAACCGATACTTTCCGTTTCACAAGACGCGCATTTGCGCCAAGAGGGAGCCCATGGCCAAGACCAAGTTTCGTCCCCTGCATGACCGGGTCGTCGTGCGCCGTATCACCGCCGAAGAGAAGACCAAAGGTGGCATCATCATCCCCGACACCGCCCAGGAGAAACCGCAGGAAGGGCAAGTGATTGCTGTCGGCCCCGGCAGCCGCGACGAGGCCGGGAAGCTTATTCCAGTCGACATCAAGTCCGGCGATCGGGTGCTGTTCGGCAAGTGGTCGGGCACCGAAGTCAAATTGGACGGCGAAGAACTCCTGATCATGAAGGAATCCGACATCATGGGCGTGATCGCCTGACATCTCAACAAAGTTTTCTAATGGAGTAATTTGAAATGGCTGCAAAAGACGTAAAATTTTCCGGCGATGCGCGCGACCGCATGCTTCGTGGCGTCGACATCCTCGCGAACGCGGTGAAGGTGACGCTCGGCCCGAAAGGCCGCAACGTCGTGCTCGATAAATCGTTCGGCGCTCCGCGCATCACCAAAGATGGTGTGACCGTCGCGAAGGAAATCGAACTCGAAGACAAGTTCGAGAACATGGGCGCGCAGATGGTGCGCGAAGTCGCCCAAAAAACAAATGACCTCGCGGGCGATGGCACCACCACTGCCACGGTGCTCGCGCAAGCGATCGTGAAGGAAGGTGCAAAGTCCGTGGCCGCCGGCATGAATCCGATGGACCTCAAGCGCGGCATCGACATCGCGGTTATCGCGGTGGTCAAGGACATTGAGAAGCGCGCCAAGAAGGTGAGCTCCTCGGCGGAGGTCGCACAAGTCGGCACAGTGTCGGCCAATGGCGACTCCAATATCGGCAGCATGATCGCCAAGGCGATGCAAAAGGTCGGTAACGAGGGCGTCATCACGGTCGAAGAAGCCAAGGCGATGGAGACCGAGGTTGAAATCGTCGAAGGGATGCAGTTCGATCGCGGGTACATCTCGCCGTATTTCATCACCAACGCCGAGAAGATGCTCGCTGAGCTCGAGGACGCATACATTCTCCTGCATGAGAAGAAACTCTCGGGCCTGCAGTCGATGCTTCCCGTCCTGGAAGCGGTCGTCCAGTCGGGCAAGCCGCTGATCATCATTGCCGAGGACGTCGAGGGCGAGGCGATTGCCACGCTGGTGGTCAACAAGCTCCGCGGCGGCTTGAAAGTCGCAGCGGTGAAAGCTCCCGGCTTTGGCGATCGCCGGAAGTCCATGCTCGAGGACATCGCCGTCCTCACCGGTGGCCAGCTGATTTCGGAAGATCTCGGTATCAAGCTTGAGAACGTCACCACGGCCATGCTCGGCCGCGCGAAGAAAGTCATCATCGAAAAGGAAAAGACCACCATCGTGCACGGCGCCGGCAAGAAGCCGGACATCGAAGCACGCGTGCAGCAGATCAAGGCGCAGATCGAGGAAACCACCTCTGACTATGACCGCGAAAAGCTGCAGGAACGGCTGGCAAAACTTGCCGGCGGGGTCGCAGTGATCCGTGTTGGCGGCGCCTCGGAGATCGAGGTGAAGGAGAAGAAGGATCGCGTCGAGGACGCCCTCAACGCAACCCGAGCTGCGGTCGAGGAAGGCATCGTACCGGGCGGCGGTGTCGCGTTGCTGCGCGCCAAGAAGGCGGTTGGCCGCATCCACGACGAGAATCCGGATGTACAGGCCGGCATCAACATCGTGCTCAAGGCCCTCGAGGCGCCGATCCGCCAGATCGCGGAAAATGCCGGCGTGGAAGGCTCGATCGTGGTCGGCAAAATTATGGACGAGAAGTCGGAGACCTACGGCTTCGACGCCCAGACCGAGAAGTATGTCGACATGGTCGAAGCCGGCATTATCGA
>DATFVF010000162.1:0-3152 GCA_035260465.1 Pseudolabrys sp.
TCGCAGGGCTGAAGTGATGGAAGAGATGCCTTTTTCCCGTTCGTCCCCGCGAAGGCGGGGACCCAGGGCCGCTTGGGAAAACGTCTGGATTCCCGCTTGCGCGGGAATGAGCGGAGGAGGTTGGGGCTCATGAGTGTCGTAGCGACGATCGCGCCGCGCCGCTGGAAAAAGCCGCCGCTGATCAAGTCGGCCTGGCTGCGCTGGACGCTGGCGATCGGTGCCGCGGTCTATCTTGCACTGGTGTTTGAAACGACGCACGTGAACTGGACGCGCGTGTGGGAAGGCCTGCCGCGCGGCGCTGCGTTCCTGTCGGCATTTTTCCCGCCGGATTTCGTCAGCCGCTGGGACGAAATTTCCGAGGGCATTGCGGAAAGTTTATGGATGACGGTCGTTTCGACTGTGGTCGGGATTGCCCTGTCTATTCCAGTCGGCATTGGCGCGGCGAAAAACATTGCGCCGGCGCCGGTTTATTATTTCTGTCGCGCCGTGCTTGCGGTGTCGCGCAGCTTTCAGGAAATCATCCTTGCAATCTTTTTCGTCAAGCTGTTCGGCTTTGGGCCTTTTGCCGGCGTTGTCACGCTCGCTTTCGCGACCATCGGCTTCTACGGCAAGCTGCTTGCCGAGGACATTGAAGACATGGACGCGACGCAGGCGGAGGCCGTGCAGGCATCGGGCGCAAGCTGGTTGCAATGGATCAATTTCGGAGTGCAGCCGCAGGTGATGCCACGCATGATCGGGCTTGGCCTCTATCGCTTCGACATCAATTTCCGCGAATCCGCGGTGATTGGCATTGTTGGGGGCGGCGGCATCGGCGCGACGCTCAACACCGCTTTCGACCGCTACGAATTCGATTCCGCAGCGGCCATTATCATCGTGATCATCGCCATCGTCATGCTGTGCGAATACGGGTCCGGCTATTTGCGGCGGTGGGTGCAGTGATGTCGACGATCCCGGCACGCGCACGAACCTGGCAACGGCGCGATTCACGCACGCAACTGATGATTTGGGGGGGCTGGCTCCTCGCAACGGCGCTGTTCGTCTATTGCTTCCAGCTCATTTCGGAAAAAACGATTTGGGCCTTTGTTTGGGACGCGCCGCAACAGGCTGGCGACCTTGCGGTGCGCATGGTGCCGCCCGATTGGCGCTACATCCGCACGCTCGGCCGGCCGATCTGGGATACAATCAATATTGCCACGATCGGCACGCTGATCTCCGTGCTGCTTGGGATTCCCGTGGCCTATTGCGCCGCGCGTAACACCACGCCAAGCGTCAGCCTGGTGCGGCCGATCGCGCTGTTCATCATCGTTTCGTCGCGCTCGATCAATGCGCTGATCTGGGCACTGATGCTGGTCACCATTATCGGACCAGGCGTGTTCGCAGGCATTATTGCCATCGCGCTGCGCTCAATTGGCTTCTGCGCCAAGCTGCTTTACGAGGCAATTGAGGAGATCGACGAAGGCCAGGTCGAGGCCGTGCGCGCGACGGGTGCGTCCGGCGGGCAGGTCACGGCCTACGGAATCGTGCCACAGGTGCTGCCGGCCTTTGCCGGCATTTCAGTGTTCCGCTGGGACATCAATATCCGCGAGTCGACGGTGCTCGGGCTGGTCGGCGCCGGCGGCATCGGGCTCGAACTCAACGCCGCGATCACGCAACTTTACTGGACGCAGGTCTCGCTGATCCTGCTCGTCATTATCGGCGCCGTGATCGTCAGTGAATGGGTTTCCGCCAAGATCCGTCACGCGATCATTTGATCGCAGCCACCGACCAAGCAAAACCCCGGACGATGACGCCGGGGTTCTGCCGTCTGTGATGGTTTTCGCTCTGCAGCGCGGTGCGGCTTAGTCGCTAAGCTTGTAATTCAGGCCGGCGCGCACGACGACAAAGCGCTGCTTGAAGTCGGCGTAGAAAGGCGCCACTCCGATTGTATCGTTGTGGGTGCTGGCACCGGCATTGATATAAAGCGACTCCAGCTTTGCGGACCAGCGAGCGTCGAGCGCGACTTCGGTGCCTCCGCCGAAGGTCCATCCGTTCGCGGTCTTCCACGTGACCTCGCCGGGGAATGCCGGCAACGTCTGCTCAAATCCGTCTTGTAGACGCACCCACGCACCACCACCCGTGAAATATAACAAAGCCGGGCCGGTGCTCACGCCTATTCGGCCGCGCGCGGTCCCATACCAGCGAGTCTGTTGCGTAAAGACATCTCGGGTATCGAACCAGTCAGGAGCGTCTGAATGGCGAACACCGAGATAACCAAAATCGCCTTCCACACCGACGAAGTACTTCGGCGTGATCATGTAGTTGTAACCAATCTGTGCGCCGCCGGCGAAGCCTGTACCATTGATGTCTTCGTTGCCCCTGATCCCGTTGACCACTGCATCGTTAGCCTGAGTATTGGATATGCCGAGACCGACGTTGACGCCGGCGTAGAAGCCGCCCCAGTTGTGGTCTGAAGGAAGCATCGGCGTATTGAAGAACGGCAATCCTTCGTTGGGGCCGCCGCCGAAATTGTAATTCAGGCCGGACTTGAAGACGTGATACTGGTGGTTGTGGAAGGTCGTGGGAACGAGGCCACCGGTGCCCGGCGTGGTGCCAGCTCCGAATGGGTTCGATCCAAATGAGTAGTCGCCGGCGTCGATGAAGAGATATTCGGATTTGGCCGACCAACTGCGGGATAATTTCGTTTCAATACCGGTGCCGGCCGTCCAGCCAACCCTTGTGGTTGAAGACTCCGTGGGCGGAATTGTGGTGACAGATCCGCCGAATGTATCGGTGATATGGACGAACGCAGCACCACCCGTGACATACAGGAGCGAAGGACCGGTGAGGTAGCCAAGACGCGCGCGCGCGGTCGCATACCAACTGGCCTTCGTGCCCGTGTTGATGACGTCGTTCCACTCCTTGAAGTTCCGGTTGACACCAAGATAGCCGATGTCGCCTTCGAGCCCGGCGAGCCACTTCGGAGCGAATGTCCAATTGTAGCCGAGCGTCCCACCGATGGTGACGCCGCCGTCATTGAGCGTAACCCCGCCCGTGCGGGTTCCGAAAGGATTGCCAGGCGCAGGAGTATCGGCCGTCGCTTGGCCGAGTGAGGCGCCGTAGTAGCCGCCGATGTAAAAGCCGTCCCAAACATAGCCCACGACCGGCGGGGCTTT
>DATFVF010000163.1:0-10812 GCA_035260465.1 Pseudolabrys sp.
TCCATAAAATTATTCATTGTACGCGCCGATCATCCGTCGATGCAGTTGGGTGGTGCCGGTGGTCGGGGTCGAACCGACACTCCTTTTGGGAACACGATTTTGAGTCGTGCGCGTCTGCCAATTCCGCCACACCGGCTTCAAGGTAGCTATAGCGGCAACTCCCGACACAGCCAAACAAAAATGCAACCCTTTGAGCAGGCCCGTCTGCGGCGTAAGATCGGTCAGCTGAACCCGCCGTTTCAGGGAGTTGACGATGAACGAAGACGTGCTGAATACCTCATTGCGCAAATTTCTCAAGACGGTTGGTGTCACGTCGCAACGTGAAATTGAAAAGGCCGTACGCGCCGCGGTCTCCGACGGACGGCTGAAGGGCAATGAGGCCCTGTCGGCACAGATGGTTCTCACCATCGGCAAGGTTGGCCTTAACTACCAGATCGACGGCACGATCGAACTCGCATAGCGGTTCGCACCGTCAAAGGCCGGCCAATGCCTTTTGATAATAGGAAAGGTCGAGATATTTGTCCGGCGTGCTTGGCGTGCCGCCCTCGTATTGGGCGCGCAGCTTGAGGACATTCTTGACGCCCTCGATGTCGATCGCTCCATCAGGGCTGAAATCGTCCTTGGTGCTGTCATAAGCCAGCCCCGCGATGTCCGGCGGCAATTTTAACCGCTCCGCGAGCAGCGCAACGGCCTCCGCTCGGTTCTTCGGGTCGAGACTCCAGCGCCTTCCCTCGACATAAGCTTGTAGATATTTGACCAGAGTGTCGGTGTTCGCTGCGCCCCATGTCCGCAACACGAACGCGGATGTTCCTTGGTACGCGCCGAGTGCAGCTGCAGCTGTGCCCATATCCTTGAGGCCCGCTTTTTCTGCACGAACCGAGAATGGCGGATTTAACATGCCGGCGACCATGGCCTTGTCTTTTGTCATTGCCTCGAGCCGAAATCCTGTCCCGCCGACCGATTTCACCTCATAGTCGCCTTTGTTAAGTCCCTTCTGCCGCAACATTTCGTAAAGCTGGAAAGCATAAGCTGTGTTGATCGCATCGACGACAACCGTTTTACCCTTAATGTCGGCCAGCGAATTGATGTCGGGTTGCACGATGAGGTGATTGAAACTGTTGTCGCCACCGAGCACGACCGCAATGTCGGCATTGGCCTTGTCTTTGAGTGCGAACGCATTGTCGATCGCCGAGTGCGCGATCTGGTAGCGGCCCTCAGCCAACCCGCTGCGTAGCTCTTCGGAATTCGGCGTGAACTTGATATCGACGTCGAGGCCGCGTTTGGCGTAGAAGCCTTTTGCCTGGGCCGCGAACATCGGCAGGTTTTGCACCCCCGGGAAAACGATCACCGTGAGCTTGCTGTCCTCTGCACGCAGCCCCTGCGGCATCGCAGCGATAGCAAAGACTGCCACGACCGCGGCGAACAAACGCTTCATCATGCTTTCCTCCCGACGACTTTGTTTATGGGAATTATAACACCGGCTCGGCTGCCGCATTCCGCCGGCCAAACGCCGCTTCCATCTCCCGACGCACCTTCACCGCCGGATCATTGGAATCATAGGCAATGTCAGACCATTGAAGCGCCTGCCCTTCCGTAATATCGCGCTTGAGCTTCACGTTATGCGCGAGGCCAAGCGGCAACAATTCACGTTCGAGCGAGAATTCGGCCGGCGTCTGCTTGCCCCAGACGCAGAACCCGCCCTCGCCGTCCAGGATCTCGCCCGCCTTCAGGCCGCGCTTTGCGGTCGCCACAACGTCAGAACGAAAGCCCGTAGGCGCACCGGTCGGTTCCTTGCGCAGCGCGGCACTGGCGACCGAAATGCCCAACTCCAGGCCGATCATATGAATTGGCCGGTAAAGCGCAGCGTATTTCCCGGTTTTGTCCGGCAACATCGCGTATTCCTTGAAGCAGCGGCGCGCATATTCGGTGTCACCCTCGAACACCACGTAGGTCCCTAGCGCAAGATGATGCGGCACGTCACGGCCGTCGCGATACACAGACGACGTCACCTCGGTAACACCTGCCTTTTCGAGTGCACCACCGTCACTCTTCGGCTTGCAGATGTCGGCGAGCTCGAAGCGCGTGGCCGGCGGAAAGCCAAGACCATTCGTCTGTGGCACCAGACCAGTCGCGTTGCAGACCGCTGTCATTTCGATGCCGGACTTCGTACCGTCAACGAAAGAGTTGAACATTTTCGGATTGATCGACTTGCGATCGGAAATGTTCAGATATTTGTCGAGGATGTCCCAGACATTGTCCGGATTGGACTTGTGATAATGCGGCTCATAGCGCGTGCCCTTGCCGGCGCAAATCACCTTAAAGCCGGCCGTGCGCGCCCAATCAACATGCTCGCAAATCAGTGCCGGCTGATCGCCCCAGGCGAGCGAATAGACAACACCGGCCGCCTTGGCGCGGCGCGCCAGCAGCGGCCCCGCCAACGCATCGGCTTCGACGTTGACCATGACAATATGCTTGCCGTTGGCGATGGCGCCAAGTGCGTGATGAATTCCCGCGCCTGGCACGCCAGTCGCCTCAACAATGACTTCGATCTCTGGATCGGCGATCAAAGCTCCCGCATTGTCGGTGACAAAAGTCGTTCGCTTCTTATGCGCATCGGCAAGCGATGCGGCACCGAACAATTCATCCGGCCATCCCGCGCTCTTGAGCTGGCTGCGCGCGCGCGCAACGTCGAGATCGGCTACGCCGGCAAGGTGCATGCCTCGCGTCAGCCGCACCTGCGCCGTGAACATGGTACCGAACTTGCCGGCACCAATGAGGCCTACAGTCACAGGCCGGCTGTCCGCCTCCCGTTCGATGAGCTTGGCATGAAGGTTCATGCGCGAAACGGAAACACAGGCCCGACGGCGACACAAGCGCCGTTAGAGCTGCTGCAAAGATACTATTGGCAGAGGGCGCGGGAGACGAAGGTTTCTGTCGTGCACTCGGGGCCGGTCGATCGGCCCGACATGTAGACCTTGGGCGGGCAGACTTCAGCCGTGGTCATATCCAGACTTTTCCCGGAGTCGAAACCCTTCGCCTTGCACATTGTGCTTGCGGCGGCGACGCAGTCGGGCGCGCCATTCGGTGCCAGCTGGCATGTTTCATGGCCGCTGATGGCACGCGCCGCAGGAATGCGCACAACGGCGCCGGCGGCATCTTTTGCGCCTTCGACCGTCGTCTTCGCAGCATCGCCGGCAGCACTGCTGAAGCCTTCGACTTTTTTGCGCGCGTCCTTGAGTGACGAACCGACGTTTGCCGTCTGCTCTCCGAACCACCGGCTGAAAGCTGCGAGAAATCCTTCGTTCTGAGCCGGGGGCTGAGTCGGGCTCACTTGTTCCTCCGCCACAGCCAATGCCGAAATTAATATCAAGCTGCTTGCGAACAAGAGCGCGAGCGTGCGCAAACCCGCTCCGTGGTTTCGACGAAAGGTCAAAGCTTGTTTGATGCCCATGAATGGCCAAAACGAAAATGAGGAGCGAGTCCTCAAATCAAGTATAGCGCCGCAACGATACCGATGACGATAACCGCGGCACCGAGTAGTACCCATAACCCGAGCCGCTTTTCAATAATATGACGTGCCCGATCGCCATAGCGGTGCAGCAAAAATGCCAGCACGAAGAAACGGGCGCCACGTGTGATAATTGAAAACAACAAAAAGAGCCCGAGATTGTAGCCAGCAAATCCCGAAGTAATGGTCACGATCTTGTAGGGAATCGGAGTAAGGCCCTTCAAAAGAATGATCCAGGCGCCCCAGTGCGCATAGGCCTCGCGGAACCCCTCAACCTTGTCGCCGTAGCCATAGCGATGGATCAGCCAAGCCCCGACCGAGTCATAAAGCAGGGCACCGATGCTGTAGCCGAGCAGGCCTCCGGCGACAGACGTAACCGTGCACCAGGCCGCCATCACATAAGCCCGCTCTGGCCGCGCGAGAGCCATCGGAATCAGCATGATGTCGGGGGGCACCGGAAAAAATGAGCTCTCGGCAAACGAGACAGCCCCCATGACCCACAACGCATATGGCTTATGGGCAGCGGCCACGCACCAGTCATAAAGACGGCGCAGCAAAGAACGCGGCTCGGCGGCCTCAACGGTCATCGAGATACTCGTGAGGAGAATTGTGACGGATCAACGGCGCTTGCGAATGCGCCTGGTCTCAAGTGTAACCACTTTACGCCGTGCCGCGGCCCGTACCAAATCTTTTGGCACCTTTTCGGCGATGCCGAACATCAGCTCGCGACGGCGCATCTCGGCCCAAACTTCATCAGGCTTCACGCCGGCGTGCACCCACAGCACCACGAGATTATAAAGCAGATCGGCACTTTCTCGGACCACCGCTTCGGGCTGGCCGTGCATGGCGTCGATGACGACCTCAACCGCCTCTTCGGCAAGTTTCTTGGCCATCTTTGCGCGACCCGCGCGCAATAGCCGCGCGGTCCGTGATTTCGCCGGGTCGGAGCCGCGAACCGCGATTACCGCGTCGTAAAGACGAGCGACCGAATCAGTCATAACACCCAGAGTATCCGATCTGCGCCCAGAACCGGTTAACGCATACAACACCCGCCGATATCGCGCGGTAGGCGACTGCGGCCACAGTTATTCAACGATTAACGCGCGAAATGAGCCCAAAGAGGGGCATTTCTTGCAGGGAGCGTCCGTTTTCTCAGATGACCCCGCCGCAATCGCGGCTATTCGTCCTCGGACAACAGTGCGGCATTGCCGCCGGACGCGGCCGTATTCACCGTCACCACCTGCTCGGTAGCGAATCGATGCAGATAATTGGGCCCTCCGGCTTTCGGGCCCGTCCCAGATAAGCCGCTGCCACCGAACGGCTGCGAACCGACCACGGCACCGATCATGTTGCGGTTCACGTAGATATTGCCGTTTGGCAGGCGACCTACGATGCGCGCGACAGTCGCCTCGATGCGCGAATGAATTCCGAGCGTGAGCGCAGTGCCATTGGCTGCAATGTCGTCGAGCAGCTGATCGAGCTCGTCTGCATGCCAACGCATCACGTGCAGCACGGGGCCGAACACCTCCTCCGTAAGCTCGCGCGCGCTATCGAGTTCGACGATCGTGGGCGCAACATAGGTGCCGCCCTTTGGCGGATTGGCGTCCATGCGGAACAGCACAGCTCCGCGCGCCCCCATGGCCGCAACCCAGCGGTCGAGCCTGTCCTTGGCATCGGCATCGATCACCGGGCCCACGTGAGTTTCGATATCGCGCGGATCGCCAAGTTTGAGTTCGCGCGCGGCGCCCGCAACCATGTCGAACATGCGGTCGGCCACATCGTCCTGCACGCACAATAGTCGCAATGCAGAACATCGCTGGCCGGCCGACCGGAACGCCGACGCGATAACGTCATCGGTGACCTGTTCGGGTAACGCGGTGGCATCGACGATCATCGCGTTCACCCCGCCGGTTTCGGCGATCAGCGGCGCGATTGGCCCATCCTTCCCGGCAAGCGCCCGGTTGATGATGCGGGCGACGTCCGTCGAGCCGGTGAAGGCAACGCCGGCGACACAGCGATCGCTTGTGAGCAGGGCGCCGACTTTGCCATCGCCTGGTACCAGATGCAGTGAACCTACCGGTACGCCGGCGGCGTGCAAGAGTTTCACCGCCTCGAACGCGATGAGCGGTGTCTGTTCCGCAGGCTTCGCCACGACGCAATTGCCGGCCGCGAGCGCACCCGCGACCTGACCGGTGAAGATCGCCAGCGGAAAATTCCATGGGCTGATGCAGGCAAGGACGCCACGACCGCGATACCGCAACTCGTTGCTCTCGCCGGTTGGGCCTGGAAGAGCCTTCGGCGTGAGCGTGCGACGTCCCTCGCTGGCATAGTACCGGCAATAGTCCGCCGCCTCGCGCACTTCTGAAACACAATCGTCAATCGTCTTGCCGGCTTCGCTCTGCAACAGAGCAATCAACCTACCGCGGTTCTGCTCTATGAGATCGCCGGCACGTTCGAGTACGGCTGCGCGGTCCACGGCCGATGTTGCGTTCCACGTGTGGAAAGTAGCTGAAGCTGCAGTCAGCGCAGCGGAGACAACAGCTTCATCGCCCTCGTCCACTGTGCCAATGGGCTTACCGTCAATCGGCGAGTTGACCGCGCGTTCGCGTCCGGCCACCGCGACACCATCGATCAGCGGTTTTGCGTGCACACTTTGCGCGGCCTCACGAATTTCTGTGAGCAAGGCTTTAACTGCAGCTTGATCGCCAAACTCAATGCCTGCCGAATTACGCCGCACCGCGCCGAACAAATCGCGCGGAAGCGGAATATGTGAATGGCGCGCATGGGATGCATCGGCGATCCAGCTCTGTGGCCGGCGGAGGACCGTCTCGATCGGCACATTCGGATCGGCCGCAACCGATACAAATGACGAGTTTGCGCCATTCTCCAAAAGGCGGCGGACAAGATACGCGAGCAAATCGGCATAACCACCAACCGGTGCGTAAACCCGACAGGTCAGATCGGGGAATTCGGCAAGCAATGCTTCATATAACACTTCACCCATGCCGTGCAGTCGCTGAAACTCATAACCGGTTGTGTTGCCCGCATCCTCGATGACACAAGCGACGGTCAATGCATTATGGGTCGCAAATTGCGGATAAATCCGCGGCCGTGCCGCCAGTAGCTTGCGCGTGCAATCGAGATAGCAGAGATCGGTCATCGCTTTGCGGGTGAACACGGGATAATCGGCAAGTCCGCGCTCCTGTGCGCGCTTGATCTCTGTGTCCCAATAAGCCCCTTTAACGAGACGAACCGTCAGCCGGCGATCGAATGTATCCGCGGCATCCTCGATCCAGTCGATCACCGCGCCGGCGCGCTTTTGGTAAGCCTGCACGGCGAGGCCAAAGCCGTCCCATCCGCCAAGCGAAGAATCGCGCAGGACCGCCGAAATAACATCGAGCGACAGTTCCAGCCGATCCGCTTCTTCGGCATCGACGGTGAAATTGAGGTCGTGTTTCTTCGCCCGCCGTGCCAGCTCGAGCAATTTCGGCACCAGGTCCACGAGCACGCGTTCGCGCGACAAGGGCTCGTAGCGCGAATGCAGCGCCGACAGTTTCACTGAAATTCCGGGACGCTTCGGGAGCGCCTCGTTACCGGCGTTTTTGCCGATCACGTCAATGGCGTTGGCATACGATTCGAAATAACGCTCGGCATCGTCGGCCGTCCGGGCGCCCTCACCCAGCATGTCAAATGAGTAGAGAAAATCGCGGTGCGAACCGGCGCGTGAGATCGCCTCTTCAATCGTTTGCCCCATCACGAAATGCGAACCGAGCAATCGCATGGCCTGGCGCGTGGCCGCTCGTACGGCTGGTAACCCAAGCCGCTTGACCAGCGCAGTAACAATCCCTTCCGGAGTTTCTCCGGGGTGGATAACGCGTGCCGTCAGACCAAGCGTCCAGGCTGAAGCCGACACCAATAACGCGGCCGAACGAGACTCGTGATGAGCCCAGTCGCCCGCCTTGAGCTTGTCTTCGATCAAGCGGTCCGCGGTATCGGCATCAGGGACGCGGAGCAGCGCTTCCGCCAGCACCATCAGCGCCAGCCCCTCCTTGGTGGAGAGCGCGTAGGCATGAAGAAAATCCTCGACGCCGCCGAGGCCGCCGGTGCGCGCGCGGATCGCTTCGACCAGATGCCTGGTGCGGGCATCGATGTGCGCCTCTGCGCTGGCCGAACGGCCGGCTGTCGCCAGCAAAATGCTCGCAATGCTTTCGTCCGCCGGCGCATAAGGCGCCCGGAGCGGCGTAATGTCGCGTGCAAGTTTGTCGGCATTTGCAGGCGGCATGAATTGAACTCCAAACCGGTGCGCGAGCTTATCCTAAAAGGAAGATTCTCGCGGGTTGAGAATGCCCGTGTTCAAAATTGTGAACGGTGGCATTAGTCATACGAACGCAAATTGTCTGGCGATCCCTGGTCTGTGTCTTGCCCTTTGCACCCTCCTGTTCTTTGCTGTGGGAAGGTCGGGACACGCGCAGCCATGTGCGCGGACCAAAAAAGAAGGATCGGGTGGATGCGAGCACACCACGCCGGCCGGTCGGCACGGGTGGCGCTGCTTCTTGTCGCGGCCCTGACGAGAAGCGCTTTGGCGGCGGAAACGACCGTCAGAATGACGCTCGACTTCAGGTTCGAAGGTCCTTCGGCGCCATTCTTGCTGCCGCTCGACAAGGGTTACTACAAAGCGGAAGGCCTTAACGTCACCATCGATCCAGCGGCTGGCTCGCTCGAATCGATCGAGCGTGTAGCGTCTGGCGAGTACGACATGGGCTTCGGCGACATCAACGCGCTGATCAAATTCCGCGACACCAACCCGAGCACGCCCATCAGCGCCGTGTTCATGCTCTATAACCGGCCCCCATTTGCAGTCATCGGCCGCAAGAGTCGCGGCATCGCCGGCCCGAAAGATCTCGAAGGCAAAACGCTCGGCGCACCGGCCGCCGACGGCGCTTTCGCACAATGGCCGATTTTCGTGCAAGCCAACAGCATCAACGTATCCAAGATGACAATCGAAAACGTCAGCTTTCCTGTGCGCGAGCCGATGCTGGCAGCCGGGCAGGTGGACGCGATTACCGGCTACTCGTTCTCCTCTTATATCGACCTCAAAGACAAAGGCGTCCCGGTCGACGATATTGTCGTGCTGCTGATGGCCGACTATGGCGTGACGCTTTACGGCAACGCGATTCTCGTCAACTCAAAATTTGCCGCCGAGCATCCCGACGCCGTCAAAGGCTTTCTGCGTGCTTTCATGCGAGGCTTGAGGGAGACCATAAAGCAGCCATCGACCGCGATCGAATCCGTACTCAAGCGTAATGCGCTGGCGAGAAAGCCCGTCGAACTCGAACGGCTAACCATGGCAATCCGGGAAAATATCGTCACGCCCGAGGTGAAGGCGAACGGCTATGGCGGAATAGACGATACGCGCTTTTCACGAGCGATCGAACAGATCGCGCTCACTCATAAATTCAAAAACGCGAAGCCGAAACCCGAAGATATTTTCGATCCGTCGTATCTGTCGTCGGTCGCCGACCGCAAATTCCACTAGACCTCGCCGACGGTCGTTTCGCGCTACTTGATGCGCTCAAGAATACTTACGTAATTCGCCACCGACGTTCCGCCCATGTTGAAGATGCCGCCCATACGGGCGTTCTTCACCTGCAGATCCCCGGCGCTGCCGGTCAGCTGCATCGCGCAAAGCGCATGCATTGAAACGCCGGTCGCTCCAATCGGATGGCCTTTTGCTTTCAGGCCGCCCGAAGGATTTACCGGCAATTTCCCGTCCTTTTGCGTCCAGCCTTCCAGGACAGCGCGTGCACCCTGTCCTTCCGCAGTCAGTCCCATGGCCTCGTATTCGATCAATTCGGCGATCGTAAAGCAGTCATGCGTTTCAATGAACGATAAATCGCCAAGCGTGAGCCCCGTCTTTGCAAGCGCTTGTTTCCAGGCCTGAGCGCAGCCCTCGAATTTCAGAATGTCCCGCTTCGACACCGGCAAGAAATCCTGCACGTGCTCGGCAGCACGGAAAGCGATCGCCTTCTTCAAGCCGAGCGCGGTGTCGACATCAGCAAGCACGACCGCGGCGGCGCCGTCCGAAACCAGCGAACAATCGGTCCGCTTGAGAGGCCCGGCAACGAACGGATTCTTCTCGCTCTCAGTGCGGCAGAAGTCGTAACCCAGATCCTTGCGCATCTGCGCATAACGATTGCCGACGCCATTCTTGTGGTTCTTGGCAGCGATCATGGCGAGCGCGTCGGACTGGTCCCCCCATTTTTGGAAATAGAGCCCGGCTATTTTCCCGAAAATACCCGCGAACCCGCCGTCGATATCGGCTTCCTCGCGCACATACGACGCCTTCAACAGGTTGCGCCCGATCTCCGGTGCCGGCGTGCTTGTCATCTGCTCCGCGCCAACGACGAGAACGATGCGCGCAGCCCGCGCATCGATCGCCTTGATCCCCTGATGAACCGCGGCCGAGCCTGTCGCGCAGGCATTTTCCACGCGCGTGGCGCGCTTGAAGCGCAGATCGGGTGAGGCCTGCAATACCAAAGAGGCGGTAAAATCTTGCGCGGAAAAGCCAGCATTAAAGTGCCCGAGGACAATTTCGTCGACCTCTTTGGGCCCGATACCGGCGTCGGCGAGCGCGTCGCCGGCCACCCGAACAATCAGGCTTTCGACGGTCTCGCTGCTCAATTTACCGAAAGGGGTATGCGCCCACCCGACGATACATGCGGTCATCGAGGCCTCCTTTGCCGAATTTTGGTCGCTTTCGTCGGCGATGAGCTCTTCGTCAGCATATATTCAACTGCGGTTCGCCGGCTTTGCCTACCATCCAAAGCTTAGATAGCCTAGCGCGGCCACCTATGGAACTTTCCCGTTTCGAGGCCTTAGGATTGTGAACCGCGAACAATGACAGCCATCTCAAGCCGCTGCTCTCGCGTCATAATCCTCGGCCTCGCCGTAGGAGCGCTCGCATTTCCCAGCGCGAACCGTGCGCAGGCGGAAGCACAACTGCTGATCGAGGCCTCGACCGGCAAAGTCCTGCATGCCGAAAACGCGACATATCCGTGGTACCCGGCCTCTGTCACGAAGTTGATGACGGCCTACACGACGCTGCGCACGGTCAAAGAAGGGCGCATTTCGTTCAATACCTTGCTCACCGTCTCGCGCAACGCGGCAGCGCAACAGCCGACAAAAATGGGCTTCAACGTCGGCACCACGGTCACTGTCGACAATGCGCTAAAGATGCTGATGGTCAAATCTGCCAACGACATGGCGGTGACGATCGCAGAGGGCGTCGGGGGCTCGATTGAAGG
>DATFVF010000164.1:0-18675 GCA_035260465.1 Pseudolabrys sp.
AAGCCCCGAACCTAACGGGCGGCACGTCAAAAATGCTGCCGAACCATCACATCACCAAGCCGGTCTTCGTAGGCGAAATCCGCGGCGACGGCCAGTTCGACGTGGTGTGGAAGACCAAAGGTCTGGTACCCGGCGACGCCTGGACCGATTTCCTCCCAGGATCGAAGGATCTCGAGGCAGACTGGGTGACCCTGAAGTGCGGCAACTACAACAAGGTGACCAAGAAATGCGGCGGGCAGGCTTCCTGACCGCAGCGCTCTAGCGCGACCCAAGAGGGGGCGACGTTTCAACTCCGCCGCCTCCCCTTCTCTACTTGGTGCCGGAAAAAAGAGATGCGTGTGTTCAGCGGACGCTTAATCGCGCTCGTACTCGCCATCGGATTGCTGATCGTAGGCACCGGCCGCGGTCATGCCGATGCCTACGCAGACGCGCTGGCGAGCTTCACGACCGACGATTTCAGCGACACCGCCGACGCGATCGGCAAAGTCGCGACTAGCGGCAACCCCCTGGCGGCG
Organism: Pseudolabrys sp.; assembly: GCA_035260465.1. Lineage (GTDB taxonomy): Bacteria > Pseudomonadota > Alphaproteobacteria > Rhizobiales > Xanthobacteraceae > Pseudolabrys. Next base: position 516 of record DATFVF010000164.1, read on the forward strand.
CTCCTTATTGAAGCGCTGCAAGACGCCCGTCTGATGTTTAGCGCCAAGGACAAGAAAGTTTACATCAAGACCAAAGACGACAGATTACTCGACGCCGCGACGGGCAAGCCGGCTGAAGGAACGCCGCCCGACGATATCGACACTGTTCGCGTCAACAACCGACTACGCAGTGTCATCGAAGCGGCCAACGGCGCTTTGACCCTGATGGCCCCCGATCCAGGCCGCCGCTACGAATCTGCGCAGGCCGTATTCAAATCGCGCGACGCGAACGTTTTGCCAGCCATCGACAAGGCCTTGGCCTCCGAGACAAACACACGAGTGAAGCGAGCGCTGGCCGAAGCGCGTGCCGCCATCATTCTCACAACTGATGACGCAAGCGCGGCTGAAAAAGTGGCGGCCATTGTGGTGATCCGCGACCGTGGCGACCAGGACGCCCTTGGTCTTATCCAGGGACTGCCGGGCAACTTGCCGTCCGAGGTGCAGACCGCGGCGGCCGCGGCAAGCGCCAAGATTCAGCGCACCCTCGCCATCTGGAATGCCGTGCAGAATCTTTGGTACGGGCTGTCGCTCGGCTCGGTATTGCTTCTCGCTGCGATCGGTCTTGCTATTACTTTCGGTGTGATGGGCGTCATCAACATGGCCCATGGCGAGATGGTGATGCTCGGCGCCTATACGACATTCGTCGTTCAGGAAATCATTCGACAGAAATTTCCGGGCCTTTTTGACTATTCGCTCGCGGTCGCTTTACCGCTCGCTTTTTTGGTTGCCGGAGCGGTCGGCATCACGATCGAGCGCACCGTCATTCGCTTTCTCTACGGTCGACCTTTGGAAACCTTGCTCGCGACCTGGGGCATTTCGCTGGTACTACAGCAAGCTGTTCGAGGCAGTTTCGGCCCAACCAATAAGGAAGTCGGAAATCCATCCTGGATGTCGGGTGCCTTCGATCTTGGCGGCATCCTCATCACATATAATCGTATGTGGATCATCGTCTTCACAGGGCTGGTGTTCGTCGCCTTGCTCTGCATGCTGCGCTTCACCCGGCTCGGACTTGAAATGCGCGCTGTGACCCAGAACCGCGGGATGGCGGCGGCGATGGGCATCCGCACCGCACGCATCGACGCACTCACTTTTGGACTTGGTTCTGGCATTGCTGGTATTGCCGGCGTGGCGCTGTCGCAAATCGATAACGTCAGTCCGAACCTCGGCCAAGGCTACATCATCGACAGCTTCATGGTCGTCGTGTTCGGCGGCGTCGGCAATCTTTGGGGCACTTTGGTCGGAGCCTTGACGCTTGGCATCGCCAACAAGTTTCTCGAACCCTTTGCCGGCGCGGTGCTCGCCAAGATCGCCATCTTGGTCTTCATTATCTTGTTCATTCAAAAGCGCCCACGCGGAATGTTTGCGCTCAAGGGCCGGGCAATCGAGGCATGAGCTCGCATCCACTCATCCACCTCCTCGATCGTGGCGCCGTGTCGTTCCTAGCGCTGCTGGGCGCGTTCACTATTTCTATTCCGGCGCTCAACCTGCTTGTTCCGTCCGGCTCCGCGCTGCATGTCTCGACTTATCTTGTCGCTCTATTCGGAAAATATGTCTGTTACGGACTGCTCGCACTCTCGATCGACCTGATCTGGGGCTATGTCGGCATCCTGTCGCTCGGTCATGGCGCCTTCTTCGCACTCGGCGGCTATGCCATGGGCATGTATCTGATGCGCCAGATCGGCACTCGCGGCGTCTACGCCAATCCGGTTCTGCCCGACTTCATGGTATTCCTGAATTGGCCGGAATTGCCGCTTTATTGGTACGGCTTCAATCATTTTGTCTACGCGGCGCTGATGGTGCTTCTGGTGCCGGGTCTGCTCGCATTCGTGTTCGGCTGGTTCGCCTTCCGCAGCCGCGTTACCGGGGTCTATCTCTCAATCATCACTCAGGCCATGACTTATGCCTTGATGCTCGGCTTCTTTCGCAACAATTTCGGCTTCGGCGGCAACAACGGCCTGACCGATTTTAAGGACATCCTCGGTTTTAACGTCCAATCAGAGCTGACACGCAATTCATTGCTGGTGATCTCTTGTCTGATGTTGGCGATCTGCTTCTTGATCTCCCGCGCCATCGTCACTTCAAAATTCGGCAAGGTGCTGATCGCGATCCGCGACGCAGAGTCACGCGTGCGCTTCCTCGGCTATCGCGTGGAAACTTACAAGCTGTTCGTATTCACGGTGTCGGCCTGCATGGCCGGCGTCGCTGGCGCGCTTTACGTGCCGCAGGTTGGCATCATCAACCCGGGCGAATTCGCGCCGGCCAACTCAATTGAGGCCGTGATCTGGGTCGCGGTCGGCGGCCGCGGCACGCTGACTGGCGCGGTGCTGGGCGCCGTTGTGGTCAACTACGCTAAGACTTTTTTCACTTCGGGATTCCTCGCGCCTTACTGGTTGTTCATGCTGGGCGGTTTATTCATCGGCACCACTCTGCTAATGCCGCGCGGGATCATCGGAACCTATAACCACTGGCGCAGTTCGCGCGCCGACGTTAAAGACGCCGCCAAGAATGATGCGATGCCCGCGCCCACACCTCACGCGGCGGAGTAGCGCACATGATAGAAAAGCAAACGACTTCGGCGCTTTTGTATCTTGACGGCATTTCCGTTTCATTCGATGGCTTCAAAGCGCTCAATAAGCTGTCATTTATCGTCGAACCCGGCGAGATGCGTGCCATCATCGGCCCCAACGGGGCCGGTAAAACCACCATGATGGACGTGGTCACCGGCAAGACCCGGCCCGATGAGGGAGACGTCTTTTTTGAAGAGGGCGCCTACGACCTCTCCAAGCTCGACGAGACCGAAATCGCCGAACTCGGTATTGGCCGCAAATTTCAGAAACCGACCGTGTTCGAAATGCACACGGTTGAGGACAATTTGCTGTTGGCGCTCAAGAACGACCGTCGCGTGCACGCGACTCTGCTGTGGAAATCCTCTCCGCCGCAGGAAAAGCGCATCGACGAATTGCTCGACATAGTGCGCCTGAAAAGCTTGCGTTCGCGGGTGGCGGGCAGCCTCTCGCATGGACAGAAGCAGTGGCTAGAGATCGGCATGCTGCTGGCGCAAGAGCCAAAATTGCTGTTGGTCGACGAGCCAGTGGCCGGCATGACCGACGCCGAGACCCAACAGACCGCCGAGCTACTCAAGGAGATTAACCGTGACAAAACGGTAATCGTCGTTGAGCACGACATGCATTTTGTGCGGGAGCTCGGGGTCAGGGTAACCTGTTTGCACGAGGGCTCGGTGCTAGCGGAAGGCAGTATTGATCAGGTCTCGACGAACCAGCGCGTCGTTGAAGTATATCTGGGACGATGACCATGCTCGAAGTCACCAAAATCGACCTTCATTACGGTGCTGCTCAGGCGCTCCGTGGCATTTCGCTCAAAGCCGAAGTCGGCAAGGTAACTTGCGTGCTCGGCCGAAATGGCGTCGGCAAGACTAGCCTGTTACGCGCCATCGTCGGCCAGCGTCCGGTCAGCGCAGGCCGTATTACCTTAGGTGGCACCGATATCACCAAGCTTTCCACAGTCGAACGCGCGCGCAACGGTATCGCTTTCGTGCCCCAAGGCCGCGAGATATTTCCGCTGCTGACCGTTGAGGAAAACCTGGAGACTGGCTTTGCGCCGCTCCCTCGCGAACAGCGGACGGTACCCGACGACGTGTTTTCGCTGTTTCCGGTGTTGAACAACATGCTTGGACGGCGCGGGGGCGATCTCTCCGGGGGCCAGCAGCAACAGTTGGCAATCGGCCGGGCGCTGGTGATGCGGCCGCGGCTGTTGCTGCTCGACGAACCGACCGAGGGAATCCAGCCCTCGATCATCAAGGATATCGGCCGTGCCATCAACTATCTGCGGTCACTCAAGGAAATGGCGATTATCCTGGTCGAGCAGTATCTCGATTTTGCGCAGGAACTTGGGGACGAGCTTGTGGTCATGGATCGGGGATCGATCGTCTATTCCTGCGCTAAATTCGAGATGGACGAAGGCGCATTGAAGCGCGCACTAGCGATCTGACGGGGCAGCACTTGCGAGACACTCCGACTACAGTGGCGAACGGGTCCGACGCAGCGGTTTTCGCCGCCAACCGTGCGACCGGACGGATCGCGTTGGCGGTCGGCGCTGACGGCAACTCCACCCGACGCACCCACGTCCGCGAGGAAGGCTCGCTACGCGTACGGTTCCCAAACGCCGCGCCCGAGCTGCTCGAGACTGTGCTTATCAATACAGCCGGCGGCATGGCGGGCGGCGATGCATTTTCCATAAAACTTTCGCTGGGCGCCGGCGCGAGTTTGCTCGCCGGTACGGCCGCCGCTGAAAAAATATACCGATCAACGGGCCCGGACACGACCGTCGCGCTCGCCATCGATGCAGCCGCGGGCAGCCAGTGTCTCTGGTTACCGCAGGAGAGCATCCTCTTCGATCGCGCCAAGCTCTCGCGCCGAATCGATATCGATCTCGCAATGGATGCGTCTTTGGTTATGGCTGAAGCGGTTGTGTTCGGCCGTTCTGCGATGGGTGAGTTGGTACATGAAGGCCGACTTATCGATCGCTGGCGAGTGCGGCGCGGCGGCCGCCTAATTTTTGCGGAAGGCGTGCGCCTGGACGGTGCGATCGACGCCAAACTGGCGCAGCCTGCAGTCGCGGCCAGTGGGGTCGCTATTGCCACCGCGTTGCTTATTCCTGGCGACGAAGAAAAAGCCGCAGCCGTGCGAGAGGTCAAAGCGCATTTCACCGGCGAGGTTGGCATTTCGGCCTGGAATGGGATCGCGGTCGCCCGATTATGCGCGCGCGATGGCGCGGTTCTGCGACACGATCTGGCGCTGCTGCTCGCTACCCTTGGGGTGTCATTGCCACGGCTCTGGTTGCAATGAGGATACGATGAATTTGACGCCGCGCGAAAAAGACAAGTTACTAATCGCCATGGCGGCGATGGTTGCGCGCCGCCGACGTGAACGGGGCGTCAAGCTCAATCATCCGGAAGCCGTGGCACTGATTACTGATTTCATCTTGGAAGGCGCCCGCGACGGCAAGAGCGTCGCGGCTCTGATGGAATCTGGCGCCCATGTGCTTACTCGCTCGGAAGTGATGGAAGGTATCCCCGAGATGATTCACGATATCCAGGTCGAAGCCACCTTCCCCGACGGCAGCAAGCTCGTCACCGTTCACAACCCTATCCGTTGAAAGGACGCAACAATGAAAAGGCTCGTTCCAATCGTCGCGGTTCTCCTGCTCGCTGCAAGCCCCGCCATCGCGCATGTGGGCCACGGCTCGACTGCCTCGTTCACGGCCGGGCTCAGTCATCCGTTCGGCGGTCTCGATCACGTTGCCGTCATGGTCACCGTCGGTCTTTGGGCAGCTATGAAGGGCGGCCGGGCGCTCTGGATTTGGCCTTCCGTTTTTGTCGGCGTGATGCTGATCGGCGGCGCGCTCGGGATGGCAAATGTTCCAGTGCCATTCGTCGAGCCGGGGATTCTCGCCTCGGTCGCAACGCTTGGACTTTTGGTGGCGCTGGCAGTTGACCTCCCGGTCGCAGTCGGTGCCGCTATAATTGCGGTGTTCGCGCTGTTCCACGGCCACGTGCATGGCAGTGAGGCGGCGGAAACGATGAACGGCGTGGAATACATGGCGGGTTTTGCGCTCGCCACCGCTGCATTGCATCTTGCCGGGATATCCTTCGCCCAGATCATGGCACACTTCACCTTGCGGCCGGTCGTCCGCATGGCGGGCGCGTTCTGCGTATTACTCGGAGTCGGTCTGTTCGCCGGCGTATTGTGAGCAATTCATGATCCCCGGCGAACTATTTATCCAGGATGGTGAGATCGAGCTCAACGCCGGACGCAAGACTGTGACTCTCGCGGTGTCGAACACAGGCGACCGACCAATCCAGGTCGGCTCGCATTACCATTTCTTAGAGACCAATCCGGCGCTGTCATTCGACCGCAAAAAATCGCGCGGAATGCGTCTCGACATTGCTGCGGGGACAGCCGTGCGCTTTGAGCCCGGGCAGACGCGTGAGGTCACCCTTGTTGTGCTTGCGGGTAAGCGCGCGGTCTACGGCTTCCGAGCTGACGTGATGGGCAAGCTTTGAGGGATTAATCAATGCCGGCGAAAATCTCACGGCGCGTTTATGCTGACATGTTCGGCCCGACAACGGGCGATCGCGTAAGGCTGGCCGATACCGACCTGATTATTGAAGTCGAAAAGGATTTCACAACTTACGGTGAGGAGGTGAAATTCGGCGGCGGCAAGGTGATCCGCGACGGCATGGGACAATCGCAACTCACCAATAAGCAAGGCGCCGTCGATACGGTTATTACGAATGCGCTGATCCTCGACCACTGGGGCATCGTTAAAGCCGATGTCGGACTTAAGGAAGGCCGCATCACTGCGATCGGTAAGGCAGGAAATCCCGACATTCAACCGAATGTCACCATCGTCATCGGCCCCGGCACAGAAGTGATTGCCGGCGAAGGAAAAATCCTCACCGCCGGAGGGTTCGATACGCACATCCATTTCATATGCCCACAGCAGGTCGAAGACGCACTGATGTCGGGGGTCACTTCCTTGCTGGGTGGCGGCACCGGCCCCGCCGCCGGTACCAATGCCACCACATGCACGCCCGGACCCTGGCATATCGGCCGCATGATTCAAGCAGCTGATGCGTTTCCCGTAAACCTCGGCTTTGCCGGCAAGGGTAATGCTTCGCGCCCCGCTGCTTTGGAGGAAATGGTCAAAGCCGGGGCCTGTGCGCTTAAGCTGCACGAAGACTGGGGTACTACGCCGGCCGCGATCGATTGTTGCCTGTCGATTGCCGACGATTACGACGTGCAAGTGATGATTCATACCGACACACTCAACGAAAGCGGCTTTGTCGAAGACACCATCAAAGCTATTAAAGGCCGCACCATCCATGCCTTCCACACCGAAGGTGCCGGCGGCGGGCACGCTCCCGATATTATCAAGGTCGCGGGACTGAAAAACGTTCTGCCCTCATCTACCAATCCGACCAGACCATTTACGCGCAACACCATCGATGAGCATCTTGATATGCTGATGGTATGTCATCACCTCGATCCGTCGATCGCGGAAGATCTCGCCTTCGCGGAAAGTCGCATCAGAAAAGAGACCATCGCAGCAGAAGATATCCTGCACGACATCGGCGCGCTGTCGATGATGTCGTCTGACAGCCAGGCTATGGGGCGCATCGGCGAGGTCATCATCCGTACTTGGCAGACCGCCGACAAAATGAAAAAGCAGCGCGGACGGCTCTCTCAAGAAAAAGGTGAAAACGATAATATCCGGGTCAAACGCTACGTCGCCAAATATACGATCAATCCGGCGATTGCTCATGGCGTGTCAAAGCACATCGGTTCGATCGAAAAGGGCAAGCTTGCCGATCTGGTGCTCTGGTCGCCGGCCTTTTTCGGCGTGAAGCCTGAGATCATCATCAAGGGTGGCAGCATTGTCGCTGCCCAGATGGGTGACCCCAACGCTTCGATTCCGACCCCGCAGCCGGTGCACTACCGGCCGATGTTTGGTGCGTTCGGCAAGGCACGCACCGCCTCCTCGGTCGTGTTTGTCTCCAAAGCAGCGATCAAAGTTGGATTGCGCCGCAAACTCGGCGTCGACAAACAGTTCGTCGCAGTCGAACATACCCGTGACATTTCAAAGAAAAACATGGTCCATAATGCCGCAACTCCGAACATCAAAGTCGATCCGGAAACTTACGAAGTGACCGCCGACGGTGAGCTATTGACGTGTGCGCCGGCAGAGGCTCTGCCGATGGCGCAGCGGTATTTTCTTTTCTAGGTTTGTGTGATGAAGCGCGTCACTGACATCAAACCGGCCAGCGCCTGGAATTTGCACGCGGCGTGCGATTTTGTCGTGCTCGATGCACAGGATAGGCATCGCCGTCGCGTCGTATTTGTGGGCGAGCACGGCGCCACCTACCTTCTGGATCTGGCAAGCCCGGCGCAATTGCGCGACGGTGACGGCCTGCTGCTGGAAGATGGTTCGGTGGTTCGCGTGTCCAGCAAAGCGGAAGCGCTTGTCGAGGTCACTGCCGCGACCACCGACGATTTGGCGCGCATGGCCTGGCATCTCGGCAATCGCCACACCGAAGTGCAGATTGTCGCTAATACGTTGCACATTCGCCGCGACCACGTTCTTGAAGAAATGCTGCGCGGCCTGGGTGCGTCACTTTCCTATCTCGACGCCCCCTTTGATCCGGAAACCGGCGCCTATAATCATCACGGGCACGGACATGGCTAAGAAATCACCAGCACTGTTTTACCGTTCGTCGCCGCGAAAAAGTGGATCTAACCTTGTTGGCACGGAAGCAACGGTTCACCCCGCGCGCGGAAATGAGCAGGACTTACGGGCGCAGCCATCACTCTACCGCCTGCTAGTTTGGCTCTCGCCGGCCTATCCTGTCGGTGCCTTCTCCTATTCAAGCGGCATCGAATGGGCCGTGGAAGCCGGCGACATCAAAGACGCCAACACACTGCGCGCTTGGCTTGCCGTTATGCTTGCTGATGGTGGCGGGTTTTGCGACGCCGTATTGTTTTCGCACGCGCATCGGGCCGTCGTTGCCGGAGACGACGACGAATTACGCGCGATTGCCGAATTCGCCGCCGCCTTCGCGCCGACAAAAGAGCGTCATCTGGAGACAACGGCGCAAGGAAACGCCTTCGTCAGTGCAACGCGGACGGCTTGGCCCTGCGTAGTACTCGACAGACTCAATACCATTTGGGACGGCCCGGTGGCCTACCCGGTCGCGGTAGCCATCGCCGCCGCTGGTCACGACATCGCACTTTCGTCTGCACTGGGGGGCTATTTGCAGGCGTTAGCTGCCAATTGGGTATCCGCGGGCGTGCGACTGGTTCCGCTTGGGCAAACTGACGGCCAACGCGTGCTTGCCGCTTTAGAGTTAATCATTGCGACGACGGCGCAGCGCGCACTCACGGCGAGCCTCGACGATATCGGCTCGTCCGCGTTCCGCGCCGACCTCGCAAGCGCGCAGCATGAGACACAGTACACACGGCTGTTCCGAAGCTAAAGAAACAAGGAGTCCGCCGCTATGAAAAATTACCACGGCCCTTTGCGAGTCGGCATCGGAGGTCCGGTCGGGTCCGGCAAGACCGCAATGATGGACTTGTTGTGCAAGCGCATGCGCGACCGCTACGACATTGCGGCAATCACTAATGATATCTACACCAAATGGGACGCCGAATATCTAGTGCGGTCAGGCGCGCTCGCGCCCGAACGAATTACCGGCGTAGAGACCGGAGGCTGTCCGCATACCGCCATCCGTGAAGACGCTTCCGCAAATCTCGCAGCGGTGGCGGAGATGCGTCAACGGTTCCCTAATCTCGATCTCGTTTTGATCGAATCCGGCGGCGACAATCTGGCCGCAACATTTTCGCCCGAGCTTGCCGATATCACGATCTACGTCATCGACGTCGCCGCCGGCGACAAGATTCCATCGAAAGGCGGACCTGGAATCACGCGCTCCGATCTGCTGGTCATCAATAAGGTTGACCTTGCACCTTATGTCGGCGCCTCTCTGGAGGTCATGGAACGCGACGCAAAGAGGATGCGCGGCGCGCGGCCATTCGTGATGACCGATTTGCGCAAAGGCCTAGGGCTCGATGTTATTGTGCATTTCATTGAAGACAAAGGGGCGCTCAATAGCGGTGATCTGGCGCATTCGAATGTCAGCGCTTAGATCGGCGCAGTATCAGAGGCCACTCAGTTCTCTTACCATTGCTAATGTGAGCGGGCACAGCTTTGTACCGTCGAAATAGACAAAGCGAAGGCTGCGGCGGCGACTGACAAGAGCGGCCGGGAGCGGGTCGTACCGGAACGTCTCGCCGCCAACATGCGGCATCACCGCTCCGGTATCCACGGCCGTCTCGGTTTCTACCCGAAGCAGAACGAGTTTTTTGGTGGCACCGTCCATCATTTCAAAGGGAATTTGTGCTAGCCGCAGGAAACTGGTCGGATCGGTCGCCGCTGCAAAACCCTCGACGAACGCCGCCTCTACCAGGTCGAGATCAGGCTCGCCGTGCTCATGATCATGATCCTGGTCGGGCTGATGCGGCGTTTGCCATTGGGCTCCGCTTTGTGCTGGTCGCGCATGATTGTGACCAGCACCAGCGCCGTTGCCATGATGATGGTACTCGTGGTCGTGTCCTCTATGCATGGTCACGCTCCGTATTGGACCGGTTTGTCGATCAGGTGCTTGTGGCTGCCGAGTTTGCCATGTGCGACCAATGAGCCTAACGCCTCAACCACTACCCGGACTCCAAAGAGTGCGGTGATGTCGGACGTATCATAAGGCGGTGACACTTCGACCACTTCCAGACCGCACAACCCCTCGGCCGCGACCAGGCCCAACAGCTTGAGCGCCTCGCGCGGCAGGAAGCCACCCGGTTCTGGCCAGCCGGTACCGGGGACGAAGCCGCAATCGATCGAGTCGACGTCGAACGAAATGTAGACTGCGTCGGCATCCTTCCACGCCAGTTCGAGCGCGATCTCCGCGGTTTTCTCCAGGCCTATCTTCTCGATATCCGCGATGGTCAGCACATTTGTATTGCGTTTGCGAGCTTCCTGCACGCCATAGCGCGGAACCTGCCAACCACCGATGCCAAGCTGCACCAAATTGGTGGCCGACACGTTGGGCATATTGGTTGCCCAGAACCACGGTGTAGTGTGCATGCGCTCATCGAGATCCTTCTCCTGGATGTCGATGTGGCGATCGAAATGGATGATACCGATGCGTTTGGACGTGCATTGCGCAATGCCGCGCACGCAGGGAAATCCAATCGAGTGATCGCCGCCCAACATCAGCGGCAACGCTCCGGACGAAAAAACATGGCTCACGCCCCGCGTAATCTGGTCGAAGCTCTTTTCGAGGTTCGCCGGAATCGTGAAGACATCGCCGGCGTCACATAGCGTCATTTGCTCCCGCAGATCGACGCCAAGTTCGTAGTTGTAGGGCGTGTAAAGCGCCGAAATACGGCGAATACCCTGTGGCCCAAATCGCGTACCCGGCCGGTAGGTTGTTCCCGAGTCGAACGGAATCCCGATCACCGCGGCGTCGTATTTTGCAACGTCGCGCACGTTCTCGACGTAGGGGGCCTTGAGGAATGTGTTGATGCCGGCGAAATGGGGCAGCTCACCGCGCGCAAACGTCGGTATCGTTTTATCGGTAAGGCATTCCGCGCCAGGCAGACCCATATTGAGAGCCCATTGCTGCTCCTTGCGCCAACCGTCTTCCGAAATCTTTCCTTCCGCATCGAGCGCCTTCCAGCCCTGCGTCCCGAATTTGTCAAAATCCGGGTGGTGGCGACGCTCGCGCCGTCGCACCGGGAAAAGGCCTGCCTTCAGCGAGGAGCGTATGGGCTGTTGAAAGATCATGACGCAGACCCTCGTGTTTGGTGGATACCGTCGATGAACGGATGCAATTGCGGAATGAGCGACGCGACGAGGTGAATCTTTCCAGAGATGACGCCACGACGAGATGTCATCTCGTCGGCAATAGTCTGTAGTTTGCGCGCCGGCCCCTGCACCAGCACAACCTCCATCGTCTGATTGTTCATCAAATGGACATGCAGCGAACTGATCACTTCATCGATGTAACGCATCTGCAAATCCGCTAATTGTCTTTGCAGGCCACTAACAGAGTTGTTGTAAAAAAGGGCAATGATTCCGACCATGACTCCGTCGCCAATATCCTGCTGATGGCCAACGACGAACTGATGAAGCATGTCGCTGATTGCCCGTGAGCGCGATTCGAAACCGCGCGAGCGAACCATATTGTCGAGGTCGCTGAGAAGACCACTGGGCAGCGAAATACTGATCCTGCTGACGGGCTGGCTGCGGTTTGGCGCAAGCATTGTCATGGCAGATCACTAGAACAAGTGCGTGTAGCGCTTGATTTCCCAAGGACTGATCGCAAGATGATAGGCCTCCCATTCCATGGTTTTGTATTTGACGAACTCGTCGCGTAGCTCTTTGCCGAGTGTTGCCTCCATCAGGGGGTCGGCGGCAAACGCCTCCACCGCGTCCATCAGCGTGCGTGGCAGAAAGTCGATGCCGCGCGCGCGGCGTTCGGCCTCAGTAATCGTGTAGAGATTGTCTTCGTTCGGTTCCCGCGGGTCGATCTTTTCGCGCACGCCTTCCAACCCCGCTGCCAGGGCGAGCGCCGCGCCAAGATAGGGATTGACCGCGCCATCGACATTGCGCGACTCGCAGCGACCTCCGCCCATCGGCACGCGCACGGAGTTGGTGCGGTTGTTCGAGCCATAGGAGTTGAATACGGGAGCCCAACTGAAATAGGTCATGGCGCCTTGACGTACTAACCGTTTGTAACTGTTAACGGTCGGCGCAAAGGCCGCGCACAGCGCTTGCCCATGCCGGAGGATGCCACCAATGAAATGGTAGCCCATCTCGCTCAAGCCGAGTCCGCGCGGATCTTTGCCAGGCTCGCAGGTGAATACATTGCGTCCGCTTGGCAGATCGTAGAGCGACATATTGAAGTGTGCTCCGTTGCCGGTTTTGTCCGCAAACGGCTTAGGCATCATGGTCGCTAGCAATCCTTGCTGCTTGGCGTAGTGCTTGGTCAGTTCCCGAAAGAAAATCAGGCGGTCGCACATCGTCAAAGCGTCGGCGTAGCGGAAGTCGAACTCGTATTGGCCGTTCGCATCTTCATGGTCGAACGAATAGAGATCCCAACCGAGGTCGGTGATGCAGCTTGCGACCTGGTCGAGCCACGTGAAATTGTCGAGAAAGCCGCGTAGGTCGTAGCAAGGCTTGTTCAGTTTATCGTTGGGGTTTGGTACAGAGAGCGTTCCGTCCTCGTTTTGACGCAGGACGAACACCTCGCACTCGATGCCGAGGTTGAAACCGAGACCCAACTTCGCCGCCTGCGCCAGCACGCCCTTCAGTGCGACGCGTGTGTTGAGCAGATAAGGTTTGCCGCGGAACGTATTGTCCGCGGGCATCCAGGCGATCTTGGGCTCCCACGGCAATTGAATGATGTGATCGAGATCGGGAATGGAAGCGATCTCATCGTCGTTCGGCGCCTGCCCGAGGCCATCGAGCGCGTAGCCGGTATATAGTTCGGAACCGTGCGCCATGTGGGCCAAATGGTCGAGCGGAACGACCTTGCCCTTCGGAACACCATGAATGTCGACGTACGCGCCAATGCAATATTTGACGCCTTTGGCGCGCAGTTTCTCCTGTGTCTGTTTAATTTTGTCGTCCGTGTACATTGCTCGGCCCTATTCGACTTCGTCACCGACATCGGTGAGGCGAGCGATCATGGAAAACGTGCCCTCCTCCTCATCGGCATCCGACTGCGAACTATGGATAAGGTGATCGAGCCTCGCCTTCGTGCTCACAAACTCGGGCGTGATAAATTGGGCTGCGCTGCGCGGGCGCGACACAGGCACTTCAATCAGCTCTTGCACTTCGCCTGGGTGGGCGGAAAGAACCAGAATGCGATCGGCGAGAAAGATCGCTTCCTCAAGATCGTGAGTAATGAATACAATAGTAATGTCGATCTTGCGCCAGATCTCGAGCAGGTGTGCCTGCATCCGGCAGCGCGTCTGCGCGTCGAGTGCCCCGAAGGGCTCATCCATAAGCAGGATCCGCGGTTGATTGGCGAGCGCTCGCACGATTGCCACACGTTGCTTCATGCCACCGGATAATTGATGCGGATAAGAATCGGCGAATTTTTCAAGACCGATCAACTGCAGCCATTGCATTGTCTGCTGCTCGGCCTCATACCGGCCACGGCCATTCACCTCGAGGCCGAACATCACGTTTTTCTTCACCGTCAGCCATGGAAACAGGGTGTAGCTCTGGAACACCATGCCGCGGTCGCTGCCTGGGCCAACCACTGGTTTTCCAAGCAGCAACACCTCGCCCGAGGTCTGTTCTTCGAGCCCGGCGAGAATGCGCACGAGGGTCGATTTTCCACATCCGGAAGGCCCCACGACGCACAGAAATTCGCGCCGGTGCGTGGTGAAATTGATATTGTTCAGCGCAACCGTTGACCCTTGCGCGGACTCGAATTTCTTGGTGAGTGCCCGCACGTCGAGAATAACCTCACGCGCGCGAAGTCGTTTGAATCGGGCGCGCACGGCTGGGCTTTGTTTAGCATAGGCCTTGGCAGACGCAGCGCTGACCATGTCATGCATTTTGCCGTGCTCCCTCATTCAGCCTTGACCAAGGAACGGTCCCAGGGGAAAAGCCGCCGCCCCAGCATCGCCAAGACAATGTCGGTGCCGAGCCCGATAATTCCTATCATCATGATCGCGGCATAAACGTTGGCAAAATGCTGGTAACGGGCCTGCTGCGTGATGAACCAGGTAATGCCCGACATCGTGCCAATGAGCTCGGCAACGATTAGGTACGTCCAAGCCCATCCTAATAAGATGCGCTGGTCGCGATAGAGGTCCGGCAGGATGCCTGGAATGACGACACGCCAGAGTACTTGCATATTGCGCGTGCCGAGCGTCATTGCGGCCTCGACCAACGAAACATCGAGCTTGCGTGTGGTGTTAGCGATGATGAGCACCTGTTGAAACAGAGTGCCGATGACGATGATGGTAATCTTTGGCCCGTCGTAGATGCCGAGGATCGCTACCGCCAGTGCGCCAAACGCCGGCGCCGGCAAATATCGAAAAAACTCTACGAACGGCTCACTCAGACGCGAGAAGATCGCGTAGGTGCCGCAAAGAATGCCGAGCGGCACGCCGATGATCGAGGAGATCACAAATCCCCAGAATATTATTTGGATGCTGTGCCAGAGGCTCTGATGGAGCCACTGCCCGTCCTGCCCTGCCGGTGGCGTCTTGAACGACGTGTAGAAAGCCAGGAGCACCTCGTGAGGCGCCGGCAGGTAGATCGGGTTAGCCGGATAGCCTTCCGGGGGATCCTTATTTTCGCTGCGCGCTTCCTTTACCTCGTCGGCAAAGGCCGCCTGATTCATCCGCATGCCCACTTGCAGATAGTCCACCGAGCCGGGATTAGTGATGAAGACCTGCGGATGCCAAACGAACGGCACATAGCTGACGAAGCACCACACGAGAACCGGAAGCACAAATGAGAAGCATAATGCGACCAGTCTCGCGTGGGGTGTGAGAGGCCGAAGCACCTGAAACCAGCGCGCCTTCGTCATGGCCGTTCACGTTCAACGAGCGGTCACTTCTGTGCTTCGGTCAGCGAAGGATCAATGTAGCTGTTGACGTCTTGCGCCTGCTTGTAGACCTCGTTCTTCACGTTGAAATCGTTGGCGATAGTCGAAGACCCGTAAAGAGATGCCAGACCCGGGGCCTTCTTGAAGACCTTCTTACCGGCTGCCACGTCGAGCAGTTTGGTTCCCTTCAACAGCGGCTTGTACGCGTCAGGCGTTAAGCCGACTCGCGCCGCCATGATCTTGACGGCGTCGTCTTGGGTCTTTGGGTCGTCGATATAGTGAACCACGCGGTCCCAGACCTTGATCAGCTTCGTCCAGTCGTCTTTCCGGTTCTTCAAGCTGGTCGGGCTGACGGCCAGGACGTCATAAATCAGGCCCGGCGCTTTGGCGGAGGTATAGACCGGGCGTGACCCAGCTAAGCCTTTCATGGCTTCGCCAGAGATCGGCTGCCAAGCACCAATCGCGTCGACTTGACCGGAGGCGAGCACCTGCGGAGTCTCGTTGGTTTTGGCGTTGACCAGCGTGACGTCCTTTTCTTTCATTCCGCTCTCCTGCAACCCGTGCAACAAGAGCAGGTGTTCTACGAGGCCGACCTCGATGCCGACTTTCTTGCCTTTGAGATCCTTGAGGCTCTTGATGCCTGGCTTCGCAACGATCATGTCGTTGCCGTTCGAATAGTCGGTCAACATGACCATGATGCCTTTGCCGCCGCCGGCGCCCGTGACCAGTGTGTCGCCATTTGTCATCAGGTTGGCGTCGATCTTGCCAGCGGTGAAGGCATCCATCGAGGCCGAGTAATCGAACCACTGGAACGCCACGTCGACGCCGGCCTCCTTGAACCAGCCCTTATCGATGGCGACTTGCCAAGCCACCCATCCCGGCCAGTCACTGTATCCAACCTTAAGCGGCTCGGCGGCAGCCGCTCCCGCTACAAACATCGCGGTCGACAGCACAAGGCCGAGGACCGAAGCGATTCTCGCTGTACACTTCATCGCTCTCTCCGCTGAGTATTACAAAAAATCAAAAGCGTAATACTCATTGCAAGCGATGTGCCAAAACTGCGGTCAGCAGTTTTTCCGGAAATTATGCGGATCGGAGCCGTCGGTGCTGTCGGAGCAGACCGTGTCGCTCACAAAACAAGCGCGGCAGTAGTCAAACAGCCTAATTCGTAGCCATTCACATAGACACGCGGGACCCTGCCGCGAGAACTTCTCGGACAGGTTCGGGCGAACACAACATCACATTGTGTGTGTGAACAAGAACAGCGACAACAATCCTGGGCGCCGTGCCCCGCAACTGCAGGCGGACCGGGCGGCGGACTAAAGGTTAGCGATAACGGATGGCAAGCTGACTCCCAAACGTCGGCCGATGCGTGAGCTGAGTTTATGGGGCTTGCACGTCGTTTTTTCTCACGCCAAAGTCCGCTTTGGGCCATAAGCGGACTTTGACGCTATGAGATGCAATATCCGCTCTCACCGCGAAAGCGGACATTCCCGGTTCGGTTTGAATGTCCGCTAAGTGCCAATAGGCGACATTGAATTTTAAAGGAAAGAGAATCAGCTTTCTTCGCGGACTTGATTTGGATTTGCCCTCGTTACCTTGGGGATGACCATGAAACTTCCGCGTCGTCAATTTCTCCATTTAACCGCCGGCGCTGCCGCGCTCCCAATCATGTTGCGCGGCACGTCGGCGCTTGGCTACCCGTCGCAGCCGATACGTTTGATCGTGCCGTACGCGCCCGGTGGCACGACGGACACCGTCGCGCGGTTGATTGGGCCATCGTTGTCGGAACGGGTGGGTCAACCATTCATCATCGAGAGCCGGCCCGGAGCAGGTACCAATGTCGGCACCGAAGCGGTCGTGCGCTCACCACCTGACGGCTATTCGCTGCTTCTGTTCGACCCGTCGGCGGCGATCAACGCAACGCTCTATGACAAGCTTAGTTTCAATTTTATTCGCGACATCGCTCCGATCGTTTGCATCTTCCGCACGCCTCTAGTCATTGTGGTCAATCCGTTGGTTCCAGCCAAAACGGTTTCTGAATTCATAGCCTACACCAAGGCCAACCCAGGCAAGATCAACATGGCATCGGCCGGCAACGGCAGTACGTCCCAGTTAGCTGGTGAACTGTTCAAGAAAATGGCTGGCATCGAGATGACGCATATCCCTTATCGCGGCGGCGGGCCTGCCATTGTCAACCTGCTCGGTGGTCAAGTGGACGTTTTCTTCTCCCCTGTTGCTATAGCCGTCGCACACATCCAAGCTGGCAAGTTGCGGGCATTAGCGGTGACAAGTACGACGCGCTCGGCTGCGCTGCCAGAGATACCGACCGTGGGCGAGTTTGTGTCAGGCTATGAGACGAGTTACTGGATTGGTCTTGGTGCGCCCAAGAGCACTCCCGTCGACATCGTCGATAGACTGAATAGGGAGCTCAACGTGGCCCTCGCGGAGCCCAAGATACAGGCGCGGTTCGCCGATCTGGGAGGCACTACGAGTGCGGGTTCTTCCGCTGATTTTGGGAAACTCATTTCCGACGAGACCGAGAAGTGGGGCAAAGTGATTCGGGCGGCAAACATCAAGGTGGAGTAAGACGACCCGCTAGCGGGTCTATATTCCATAGGCCGTCCCGCAAATGCGGCAGGGGCCAATGTCCGCTTTGGGTCAAAAGCAAACAGGGCGACACGAACAGGGAATTTTCTTGGCCGGAATTGAAATTATCACCGGTGCTCTGGTTTACGAACTGGCGGCCGCTTCGCCTACACCGCCACCTTGGTGAGAAAGATTTCGACTTCGCTGTGCAAATTCGCCGCCGCCTCTTCCACCGATTCCGATGCGGTGAGCACGGTTTGCGCCGATCGTTGGGTTTCTGTAGTGGCGCCAGCCACTTCGCTCAACACCGAAACGATTAGCTTTGCGCCA